>NZ_JBQWIF010000017.1:0-110543 GCF_052958135.1 Pseudomonas sp. SZ40
TCGCCACAACCGCTGCCGGAACAGACGGCTGGCGTATTGGGCGCCCTGATCGGAATGAAATAGCACCTGCTGCGGTTTGCCTCGTTGTTCGTAGGCCATGTCCAGCGCCTTGATGACCCGCTCAGCATCCGGCTTTGCGGAAAGCGCCCAGCCGATCACTCGCCTTGTATGCAGATCCAACACTACCGCCAAGTAATGCCAGCGACCTTGTGCCCAGATGTAGGTGATGTCGCCGCACCACACCTGATTGGGGCGCTCGGTGGTGAACTCCCGGTTCAGTTGGTTCGGGATATTTGGACGTTCAACCGTAGCCTGCTTGTAAGCGTGCGAGCCAGGTTGCTTGCTGACCAGGCCCAACTCACGCATCAACCGACGTACACGAAAGCGGCCGATGCTTACGCCATTCTCACGCAGCATACCCACAACGCTGCGGCTACCCGCTGAGCCTCGGCTCTGGCTAAACAGCTGGTTGACCTGGCTGCGCAGTACAACGCGGCGGGCATCAACACGGCTGCGCCGCAGGCAGTGGGCGTAGTAGCAAGACCGCACCACGTCGAACGCTGAACAGACCACTTCCACCGACTCCTGCTCACTCAACTGGTCTATCAGCGCGTACGATTGAACTCGTCCGACATCAAGAGAGCGGTAGCCTTTTTTAGGATCGTTTTCTCTCGTTCCAGTCGGTCAATTCTGGCTTCCAGCTCCTGGATCTTCTGCTGCTCGGGTGTCAGTGCTTTGCTTTTCGGCGTGACTCCCAGGCGGTCCTCTTGGAGCTGTTTCACCCAGCGGCGTAATGCCGAATCCACGACACCCAACGAACGGCAGGCCTCGATATGGCTGTAGCCTTGATCCAGTACCAAGGCCGCTGCCTCTCGCTTGAACTCGGCGGAAAATGTACGTCGTTGCTTGCTCATCAGACACCTCTTTCACGGCGAGGATTTTCGCCTAAATCGGTGTCCGGAATCAGTAGACCACTACAAGCCGTTGGTGCTCTAACACGGGGCAATCGATAAGCACGGTAGAGCGCCTTGCCAATAGGTGCCGAGAAAAGCACCGGCCACAAGACCGGGGCTTTTTGTGGGCATCTATTCGGCAGGAGTCTAAAGCGGCCTTATTGCTCATCGCACCCAGCGTTGCCACAGCTTTCCAGGCACTTCTGGTTGGCGGCACCCATACGCTCGACATCATTGCAGGCATAGACCTGGAACCAGTTCTGCTTGGCGACGCGGCAAGCTTCACTCTTGTACGGCACGGTGACGTGTTGCTGTGGCTCCTCTGGTGAGCACTGGTAGGTGGCATCGAAGGTTTTCATTCCAGCATCGGCGGCTACCTGGGCAACGATGTCGTCCAGCTGTTGGCTGCGCTCGGCATGGCCCGGAGTGCTGCTAATACCAGCGATGTTCTGCAGGGTTGCATTAGAGGCGTCGGTCTCCGAACGACGGGCTACTGCTGAGCTCCCCTTGAGTGCACTGTTGGTGCCCATGCTGGCACCACTCAGCGCCGACACCGCGGGCTGCAAGCTCCCTGCATTCTGTACGCCGAGGTTCTGTTGTGCGGTGGCGATGCCTCCGGCTTGGCCGTCGGTGAGAATATCGGCCGCCATCCCGGTGATCATTTGGTTGCGGATTTCGCTGGAAACTCCAGATACCGAGCTGACAGCTCCCGCGCCAATACCAATAGCCATGACCTTGCCGAACAGGTCACCACCGCCCGAGCCAGTTTGCGCCTGCTGGCGAGCTGCAGCTTGTTGTTGAGCTAGCTGCTGTGCCTCCTGATTGGTCGCCATCTCACGGCGCAGGCGATTGTTTTCCAGCCGGGTCTTGTACAGGGCATCGATGCGCTCTCCCTGGGAGTATTCACAACGCTCGGGACTGCCATCGACAGTGCAGACTCCATTGCCGTCGGGAGCGAAGCTGCTCATCTCGCCTTCATATATCGGGCTTTCATTGATGCTCACTTGGCCCTTGGTGAAGCCCAAGCCACCGTTGACTGCCACCATGGTGCCTCGAATCTGCAGGCCGGTGTCCAATCTGGACCAGGTGACGGTACCAGCAGGAACGCCTTTCTTGAACGGGCCGGAAATGCGTTCCAAGCCGGATGCATCGTAAGCATCCACAGTGCCTGACCAGCTGTTTTGTTCGCAGGTACCACTTGCGAGGCGCCAGCCAGGGAAGCCGCACGACTTGGCGCTGGCCAGTTGAGCGCTGGACATATGGCGGGGCCCCAGCTTGCCATTGCTGACCATGGCCTGAGAAACCTTGCCATCAGGTGAGGTGACCTGTACCAGACCATCATCCAAGTGGCCGAGGTCGAAGTTCCCCTGTACCTGCTCGCCGTTGGCAAAGCGCATGACGCCTGGGCCGTTGGCCAGGGGGAAGTTGACGATGCCTGCCGCATCGAAGTGAATATATTGCTTGGTGGCTTCTAGGTGGGGAAGGCTGTAAGTCACGCCGTCAAAAGCAATGTTGGCGTGTTTGGACTGTGTGGGCAGGCTGCAGGTGCCGGTCCAGGTATTGCCCTGAGGATCGCCCAAGGTACAGGTGCTACCTGGGAGCAAATAAACTCCCATCGAGAAGGAGACCATGGTGAATTTGTCGGAGCTGACCGTCCAGCCCGCAGGTGAGGTGTAGGTCCCTTTGGGGCCGGCCATGCAGCCGGAGCCGAACGTCAGGCTCCCATTAATTTGTCCGCGAAACAGCACCGTGCCGTTGGGGCGGTAGATTTCCCCGTCGCCCTCAAGATAGCCGGGCTGGGGCGTTCTGAACTCACCTTTGCAGGTTACATTCAGGTTGCCGCTGAAATCGAACCAGCGCCCCGAGCCCTTACCCTGTGGTACGCCGCCTTTCCACTCGCCGCTGTATTCGAAAGCCGAGGTGGCCGGACTGGTCTGAAAACGGTGGGTATAGACGCCATCGGAGATACCGGTTGGCATTGCTGCTGGCGTGAATTGCGTGCACCCGACGAGAAGCATGGACATCGCGCCCAGGCAAATGGTGGTGCGTGATGAGGCGAGCAGGCGCATATGGCACATCCTTGATTGGTTTATCGGATCCGAAGTTTCGCTCGCCGCCTGCTTTAGGAGAGGCGCGGATGAGAGCGATCGCAGATTGCCATATTCCGGGAAGGGCTCAAGCGTGAAAGGCTCGACTTTTATTGGTACGTTTGGAGTCTCGAGGAGGCAGTTAGCTCTTAGTCTTGCTTGGCCTATCGAGACCAACAGCTATTGGCCCAGAGTGTGTAAAAACGTCCGGATAAACCCCTGCTATGATTTCTGAGAAATTTGTCGCGAGGGAAGCCCGCGCAGAGGTTTATCCAAGGTGAGTACCGAGGTCACAGCAACTTGCTTCCCGAGAGCCTCGGTGATTACCTCAGCGAGACTAATGCGGTGCGGGTGGTCGATGTCTTCGTCGATGTATCTGCCTCTCTTCCCATCTGTATGAGGCGCTCGATGTCTAGCCGATACTCCCCATCTCCTACCAGAGCTGTCCTAGACCTGCAAAACGCACGTTCGCTTGTGGGAAAGCGGCTGAGTGTGCTGCTGCACGACCAGTACTATTTCAACGACGAGAAAGATCCGGGATATATAGGTTCTCTAGAGTGGCGTTTTGGCGAGCAAGAAGTTCTATCCATGTATCTCTTGAGTGATGGCCAGCGAGTCGGCTCGGACTTGTTGCCTTCTGATACGCCGGCTTCCTTTGAGATAGAGCCGAACGTGACATGCTCCTGGAAGAGGGAGAACCTGCTTGCAGGTCTATCGGCAACCCAGCTAGAGAACACAAAAATTTGCGCAGTTGAGGGAGTTGTCGACTCTTTAAATGGGCATGAGCCTTGGCTGGCCGGATTCAGAGTTACGTTCGAGACCGGTGACTCATTGATCTACCTTAATCAGGGCGACGAGGCCGTCGTATTGGTTAATGCGCTACCGCCGGTAAATGTAGGCCTCGAAACACGCTTTGTAACCTCGATTTGATGACAGCTAGAGGTGGTGCTGTTCATAAAGGTCAGGAATTGGCCGGTAGCTGCCCGTCGTCACCGCCTGCAATCGGCCAGAAGCGTCGCACGGGAAGGTGACTTTCTAGCGGAATCACGTGCTGAAATTGTCCGTTTGCTAAACTCTTAAACTCTCGAAGCAACCATCAGTACTCCCAGGGAAGCAAGCGCTAATGGAACTGACATTGAACGCCGCACGAGCATTAAGAGATGGTGGCATCGATGCCATGGCTGCCTTGGATCAGATGCTGATTCAGACTCTGAAATACCTCCCTGCAACACAGCATGCAGACATCAAGCTCGTTACCGGCCGGCTCATGGGCGCTGTCGCGAAGGAAACGATTGAAAAGGCCATTACGGCTTTCCCTGAGCTGAACCCGGACGACGAAACCTGGATTTCGGTGGCGATCAGCAAGGGGCTCGAAAGATCTTCAGCACCTTAAACATTGGCAAAGTGTCTTGCACACATGTCGCCAGATCCGTACTCAACTAGCCTCCAGCTCCGACCGCTCTTCATAGCCGCTGGCAGGTAGCTACCTCTCGAGAAAGCCCACTATCGCCGCCGAAAGCGGCCGGTTGCGAGTTGCTCGCTCTCGGCCGGCAGCTTCCATATCTACCAGCAGCATCCTCGCTGCCCTCCGAAAAGGCTGCTCTCGCTCCGTGATCTGGAACGTGGCCCATTCGGTTTTCACCTCCGGGCCAACCGGCCATAATGGCGCCTGCTTCTCCACTCAACCTGGCTGCCGCCATTGCGCAGCAGCGCGACTCTGCAAGGAACGCTCATGAGCTTTTTCCGGAAGCTGTTCGGACTCTCACCCAAACCCGCCACCGAGGCAGCATCGCCAACGCCACAGGCGGCGCAGACGCCTGACAGCGAGAGCCTCTTCGACGCCGCCAACCAGGCCGCACGGGAGGCCAGTGCCGACTGCCTGGATCGCCACTGGCAGTCGGTCGGCGCCGTCGAACAGGATGTGCTGGGCTACCTCATGAGCCCGAGTTTTTCCGGCGGCCCGTATTGGCCCTCCACCCGCCAGGCCTACCGCATCGTGCGCCGCGGTGACGCCATCATCCTGGCAACCGAAGGCCTCTCGGATCCCTTCGACGATGAAGAGGGGCAGGGCAACGGCTTCGAGATGGAGCTGTTCCTGGAAACCGCCGATATCCCGGAGCATGCCCGCGGCAAGCCGGGCGAGGTCGACCCGCTCAGGTACAGCTGGGCCTTCGAGCTGATCAAGCACGTGGCCGGCACCGTGGCCAATGCTGGCGGCATCGTCAATCAGATCGAGCAGTACGGCGTGCTGTCCCTGGAGTTGCCTGGCCTAAGCCAGTCGCACTACATGAGCGAGCAGATTCCCCCTGCATTCGTCAGCGACGACGATGCCGTGGGCGTACTCATCGGCGGCCCGGCGCCTGACTTCGCGACGCGCCTGGATGACATGCCGTTGTCGCCCGTCACGCTGATGCCCGTGGTGCTGATCACCGCTGCGGAGCTCGACTACGTGCGTGCTGGCGGCGCCGCCGCCCGTGAGGATCTGGTGCAGCGCCTGCAGGCGGCCGGTGTCGGCCACCGCAGTAACCTGCAGCGCGCCAGCGTGGTGTGAGTGGGCGGGCTGCTGCCTGGCGGCCTGACCTTTCAACTTCACCAATTCATGACTCGAGTGCCGACAGATGTTATCCGCACAGCAAGCCTGCTCAATCGTCCTTGGCCTCTGTGAAGGTGTCACCAGAGACGGCAAGCCGGAGCGTTTTGCCATTCAGTCTTGCGAGCTTTCGGCGAAAGGCGACTATTGGGTGATCTACTGCAACAGCGAAGACTACGTAGTGCACGGCAAGACCGAATACTGTTACGTCGGCGTCAACGCCCATCTCGTCGACGTCACGACCGGTGAATGTGAAACAGTGGCCAGCTGTTTTTCGGTTGAGCAATACCTGCAAGACAAAAGCGACCGTCAGGCCGCCGCTGGCAACAGCTATGTACTTTGCCCGGCCTTCTCCCGTGAAGATAAAGCTGCAGTGATCAACCTGCGACGAAAGCTGTCGTGCTCATGCCCGGACAGCTTTGTCCTGCTATCGAGCACCGGCCGACATTGGCTTACCGGCATACGCAGGTACCTCGAAGATGCCCAGCGAATGCTCGCGGGCGAAGGCATCACGACAACCATCGAGCTAGACCCAGACCCGAAAGGCGCCATCGCCATCGGGCCGGAGGCTTGGCACATCGATAGCGTGCTAAAGGCTGTTCAGAAAAAGCTCGAAAGGGACGATTGACGAGAAAGGCGAAAAATTCTTCTCTGCCACAGCCGGCCTGAATGCTTGGCAGTGAGAGACGCCAGCATGGAGCGGGCAGGGCAGATGGCTGCCGTGCCCCGCCCCAATCTTCAACCCTTGCGCGCCTCCCGCACCGCTGCCTTGTGAGCCGCCCTGACCAGATCCCAGGCATCCGCGCTAAGCAGGTAAGCGGCTTCGCTTATGTGTTGCACGTCCAGGGCATCTGCCTGAGTGATGTTCATGGCGGCGAGACTGTGCAGCAGGCCGCGCACCGCTCTAAGCCGCTGTTCGACGCTTTCCTGCAGATCCATGTACGAGCAATTGCTGTCGATCAGCATTACCGCTGTCGTGGTTGGGTTGCTGGAGAGTGGGAGGAGGTTAGTCATGGCCCTGGCCTCCGTTCTGGTGACCATCGCGGCGGCGTGCGGACGGATTTAGGGCGTGTTTGTGCTTCATGGGTTGGTGCTCCTACTGTTCGATAAGAGCTGCCACGAACCGTCGCCAAACGATCATGGGTGGCAGCCGTGCGCAGGTTGGCGAACCGGGACAGTAGGCACCCGGCAGACCCGAAGGTCTCCCACGCACGGCCACCATAAAGCAGCACTGCGGGCACAAAAAAAGCGCCTGCAATGGACTCTCTGGCGCTTGTGCGCCTACTGAAGTTCGGGTCGCCAAACCCGGTCGCTGAATTTGCAGCAACGTGCGCAGGTTAGCGTGGCAGATGTTCGAGGGCAAGCGGGTGGTCGGCTCAGTAGCGGCGGTTGTTGAGCGCCTGTGTTGGATCAGGCTGCTACGGAGCGAAGTGCAGAATGGAAGTGGTCGAGTCGAACAGGGAGACAACGCTTTTGAAGGTTTGAAAACCTGCTGCTCGCGGGCTGTTTCTGATTCATACCGGCAGCTTCTGGCTGGTAGCTGCTACCTGGGACAGGCTGCTGTCGGCCAAAAGTGGACATTGGCGACGCTTTATCTAGCGTGTATTTGAGATTAAGATCTAGCTCAGGAGATGGCATTCCTCCTTAACCGCCTCTGGCTAATGATGCCTACGAACCCTGGAAAGGGCCGTAGGCTATTGCGCGCTTTCCAGTATCACCCCCTCTTCTGGAAAGCCTCTATGTACAGCTCTCTGCTTGCCGTCATCATTGGCGGATCTCTCGGCCGTGTTGGCCGTTGGGTTTTGTCGATGAAGCTCAACCATCTGTTTCCGAACCTCCCGCTGGGCACCCTGTTAGTCAACCTGATCGGTGGATTCATCATCGGAATGGCGATGGCGTTCTTTGGCCGCTTTCCGAACCTTGACCCAGCGTGGAAGTTGCTGATCACCACGGGGTTCTGTGGTGGGCTGACGACTTTTTCCGCGTTTTCTGCCGAAGTGATGTTCATGCTTCAGCAAGAGCGCTTAGGGTGGGCGGCGGTCACCATAACCACACACGTGCTGGGCTCGTTGCTGATGAGCTTCGCCGGCTATTATGGCGCTACCAAACTTTCGTAGAACCCACTAAAAAAGGCCCGTCTGCGACAGGCCTTTTTGGCAGCGGGATCACATCCGCTGGACGTCCCCATCCTGGCGAATCTCAATTTTCTGCTGCTGTTCCTCCTGCAACTGATCTTGCGCTTTGGGTGCAAAGCGCAAGATCAGGCAGGCCACAGCGGCGGATAGCAGCGAGCCCAGCATGATGCCGATTTTGGATTCTTCGACGAACTCGGGGTGGCCTGGGAAAGCTAGCCCGCTGATGAAGAGGCTCATGGTGAAGCCAATCCCGCAGAGCATCGATATGGCATAGATCTGCAGCCAAGTGCAGCCTCGCGGCTTGGCCGCCAGCCCTGACTTCACCGCCAGCAGCACGCCGCCGAACACCCCTAGTTGCTTGCCGATGAACAGCCCTGCTGCGATGCCGAGCGGCAGCGGCGCGATGACGTCCGCCATGGAAAGGCCTGCGAAGGAGACGCCTGCGTTGACGAAGCCGAAGGCGGGGACGATTAAGAAGCCTACCCATGGTGCGATGCCATGCTCCAAACGGTGTAAGGGCGAGTCAGCGGCGTCCGGCTCTCCAGGTGTAGGTATGTAGGGAATCAGGAACGCGCCCACGACGCCTGCAATGGTGGCATGCACTCCTGAGAGAAGCGTCACGTACCAAAGCAAGGCCAGGCCGATCAGATACGGCCATAGCACCATCACTCGCATGCGATTGAGCACGAACAAAACGCCGATGATCACTGCTGCTGCGAGCAGCGCCATGAGGTTGATTGAGGATGTGTAGAAGATTGCGATGATGGCCACTGCGCCCATGTCATCAATGATGGCCACGGAAACCAGCATCAGCTTGAGGGATAGCGGTGCATGGGGCCCTAGTAGAGCCAGGGCGCCGATGGCGAAAGCGATGTCGGTAGCGGCAGGAATGGCCCAGCCATTAGTCAACAGAGGGTCGCCCTGGGTTAGCGTCAGATAGATCACTGCCGGTACTGCCATACCCATCAGAGCTGGCAACGCCGGTAATCGGCGCTGCTCCCAGGAAGATAGGCGCCCATCTACCAGCTCGCGCTTGATTTCCAGGCCAACCAGCAGGAAGAAGATGGCCATTAGGCCGTCATTGATCCACAGGTGTAGTGTCATAGGGCCAAGCTTGTCGCTGAGCGTAGGGCCTGTTTCAACGTGGAGAAGATGCAGGTAGGTGCTGGCCCAGGGACTGTTGGCAACAATCACGGCGGCTGCGGCTGCGATCATCAGCAGTACGCCACCGGCTGCCTCGCTGGCCAGAAAGCGCTTGAGCGCGGACTGCCTTAGGGGGGATGACGATTGGGTCATGAAGGGTTCTCCTTTAGCGAATGAAAACTGGCGCTGTATCGCGCAGAGCACGCGGCCGTTAAACGGCGGACACAGCGAAGCACTGGCCAGGAAATACGCTGGTCAGCGGTAGGAATGCGGAGTGTTGAGTTGGCAGGGCGTGCCCAGCGGAGCTTCAGAGAAGCGGGGCGTTGCCATGAAAATTGGGACTGCTGCATGTCTCTGGAAAGCCTCACGGAAAACGACTAATCGTTCTCCGTATACGGGGCTAATCCCGGGCGCACGCAGCACACGCCAATAAACAGAATCATATCTCGGGGTCATGCGAACCTCAATCAAACAGCATTTCAGGCTGTTACGCGTGCTCTTCAAAAAATCGTTGATGGCACTAGCAATGCGATCAATGTAACATGTGGATATCCGCATATTCGGTTTTCCATTTATACGAGTCGCCATGCTGACCCCACCCGAAGCCTTCAAGTGCCTGGCAGACGAGACCCGCGCTCGTGCCACCCTCCTAATCTCTGAGCACGGAGAGCTCTGTGTCTGCGAGTTGATGTGCGCCCTGGAAGACAACCAGTCCAAGATCAGCCGTCACTTGGCGCAGCTCCGGACAGCCGGCCTGATGCTTGATCGCCGGCAGGGACAATGGGTGTATTACCGGCTTAATCCCAGCCTTCCAGAGTGGTTCAAAGACGTGCTTCGCATTACGTCAGAAGGCAACGCTGCGTGGCTGGGCGACAGCACGGCCCGCCTGAGCAAGATGAATGGACGCCCCGAGCGTGCCACCAGTTGTTGCTAGTTTTTGCCGAGAGCCTTTGAGATGGTCGTCGCAGCGGCTGTATTTGTCTTCACCCTTATCCTGGTCATCTGGCAGCCACGCGGCTTAGGCGTTGGCTGGAGCGCAACTGTCGGTGCCACCCTGGCCCTGCTGGTTGGTGCGGTATCGTTTCAGGACATCCCGACTGTCTGGGCGGTGGTATGGAACGCGACCGCAACATTCATCGCGATCATCATCATTAGCCTGTTGCTGGACGAGGCCGGTTTCTTCGAGTGGGCGGCCTTGCACGTTGCTCGTTGGGCGAATGGTAACGGACGGCGCCTCTTTGCATTTACAGTGTTGCTGGGAGCAGCGGTTTCAGCGTTATTCGCTAATGACGGTGCCGCGCTAATCCTCACCCCCATCGTCATTTCGCTTTTGGTGGCACTGCGTTTCTCGGCGGGCGCCACACTGGCATTTGTCATGGCTGCAGGCTTCATTGCAGACACCGCGAGTATGCCGCTGGTGGTCTCCAATCTGGTCAACATCGTTTCTGCTGACTTCTTCAAACTGGGCTTTGCCGAATATGCCTCCGTCATGGTGCCGGTCACCGTGGCCAGCGTGGCATCGACGCTGCTGGTGCTTTTCCTGTACTTCCGCCGTGAGGTGCCAGCCACTTACTCGTTGGCCGATCTGAAAGATCCTCGATCCGCGGTGCGAGACCGCAGCACCTTCATCTGTGGCTGGTGGGTGCTCGGGCTGCTGCTGCTCGGCCTATTTGCGCTGGAGCCGATAGGCGTGCCAATCAGCGCAGTCGCTGCTGTATGTGCAGCGATCCTGTTTGCGGTTGCATCCAAAGGACATGTGATCTCGACTTGCCGGGTACTGCGTGAGGCGCCTTGGCAAATCGTGGTCTTCTCGCTGGGCATGTACCTAGTCGTCTACGGGCTGAGTAATGCAGGTCTCACCAGCCACCTCACAGCCGTACTCAACCGACTTGGCGAGCATGGCGTCTGGGCCGCAGCGCTCGGCACCGGGCTGCTGTCAGCCCTGCTGTCATCGGTCATGAACAACATGCCCAGCGTACTGATCGGTGCGCTGTCCATCAATGCGAGCGCCACCTCGGGCTTAGTACGCGAGGCGATGATCTACGCGAACGTGATCGGCTGCGATCTTGGCCCGAAGATTACGCCCATCGGTAGCTTGGCCACCTTGCTGTGGCTGCATGTCCTTCAGCGTAAAGGTATCCGAATCACCTGGGGTTACTACTTCAAGGTTGGTGCCTTGCTCACTTTCCCAGTTCTGCTCATCACCCTTTCTGCGCTCGCTCTGCGGTTGAGCCTTTGAGCCCGCCAATGGCGGTAGGAGTTAGCATGCGAGTTCTATTCATGTGCACGGCCAACAGTTGCCGGAGCATCCTCTCTGAAGCGATGTTCAACCACATCGCGCCCCAGGGATTCGAGGCTGTGAGTGCCGGTAGTTTTCCCAAGGGGCAAGTGTTGCCGCGCAGTCTGCAAACGCTGAAAGAGGCAGGTATCTCTACCGCAGGCTTGAGCAGCAAGGGTAACGACGCTTTCGAGGCGAGCCCGCCTGATATCGTAATTACCGTCTGCGACAAGGCCGCTGGTGAGGCATGCCCGGTGTACTTCGGCCCGGCGCTCAAATCGCATTGGGGGCTGGAAGATCCTTCCGATCTGCAGGGCGAAGAAACCGAGATTTCAGCTGCTTTCAATGCGACGCTCGCGCAGATTGAACGGCGTTGTCGCGCATTCCTGGAACTGCCGTTTGAAGACTTGAGCCGTGACGAGCTGAAGCGCGAGCTGGATCGTATTGGCCAACTCTGAGGAATCCATCTATGACCGTTGAACTCCCCAACGTCGAACACGCCCTGATAGGCCAATTCTCCAAACGCATCGAAGCGAGCCAGCACAAGCCGCGAATCCTATTGCTCCATGGCTCCACCCGTGAGCGCAGTTTCAGCCGGCTGTTGGTCGAAGAAGCTGCGCGACTGCTTCAGCACTTTGGCGCAGAGACCCACATCTTCGATCCATCGGGCCTTCCGCTGCCTGATGACGCGCCGGTTGAGCACCCCAAAGTTCAGGAGCTACGTAATCTTGTACTGTGGTCTGAGGGACAGGTCTGGTGCTCACCGGAGCGACACGGCGCCATGTCCGCTGTATTCAAGGCTCAGATCGACTGGATTCCGCTCACGCTGGGTGCGGTCAGGCCCAGCCAGGGCAAGACACTCGCGGTTATGCAGGTATGCGGTGGCTCGCAGTCGTTCAACGTGGTCAACCAACTGCGCGTTCTGGGTCGATGGATGAGGATGTTCACCATCCCTAATCAGTCCTCGGTGCCCAAGGCCTACATGGAGTTCGGCGAGGATGATCGAATGAAGCCATCTGCCTACTACGATCGCGTGGTCGACGTGATGGAAGAGCTGATGAGGTTCACCCTTCTGTTGCGTGATCAGAAAGACTTCCTCTTGGATCGTTATTCCGAGCGCAAGGAATCGGCTGAACAGCTATCTGCCCGCGTTAACCAACGCTCCATCTGAGGTGCCGGATCATGATCAATGTGAGGGAGGCATCCGATTCGGATGCCGAAGCAATCCAAGCAATCTGTGAACCTGTGGTGCTTGTCACTGCTATCTCGTTCGAAGAGGTGCCCCTTCAGTAGAGGAAATGCGGGGGCGGATACTTGCGACCCTTGAGACCTATCCCTACTTGGTGGCTGAACAAGAAGGAGTTGTCATCGGCTATGCCTACGCAAGCCAGCACAGTGCTCGAGCAGCATACCGCTGGGCTGTCGATGTGACGGTGTACATCGCTGAAAACGCGCGCCGTGAAGGGGGTGGGGCGGCGGCTGTACGCGACCTTGTTATCGATGCTCAAAGGGATGGGCTACCGCTCCGTCTATGCGGGAATTGCACTGCCAAATGCAGGGAGCGTCGGGCTTCATGAGCGGCTAGGTTCCCGGCATATCGGCACATTCCCCCAGGTGGGATACAAGCATGGTGCGTGGCATGACGTGGGGTACTGGCTTCTTGATCAGGGCGACCGATCAGTGTCGCCCCTGGGGCCTATTCGCTTTCTTGGGTACCTGCCGAATTGCGATTAGCTCATTATCTCCTAAGGCGAGGCAATGACTGCTTCTGGCCGATTGCTGCCGGTGACGACGGGCAGCTATAGCTAGAAACATAACAAAGGCGCAAAGAACGACTCATTCGAATGACATGGGGCATTTTCCTAATCTCATAGTCGTCAGGAACGCTGATGGCCGGGCAGATCGCCATTTGTAATCCGCAAAACGACTATCTCTCTGCGTCGCCCGCTACGCTGTAATCGTCCGCATTGAGCGGTTAGCGACGGCCTGACATCGACCGTCCCCTACATGGTCAAACCTCGGTCTGCTCCGCCATTTCCAAGGCGTCATCGACCTCAATCCCAAGATATCTAACGGTGCTCTCCAGCTTCGTATGGCCGAGCAGCAGTTGAACCGCACGCAGGTTCTTCGTTCTGCGATAGATCAGTGATGCCTTCGTACGTCTCATTGTGTGAGTGCCATACATGGCAGGATCAAGGCCAATGGCTTTCACCCAGCCTTTCACGATACGAGCGTATTGACGGGTGGATAGATGCTCTGAGGTACGCAGCCGGCTGGGAAAAAGGCAGTCCTCGCTACGGAGCTGTGCTTGATGTATCCAGGCCGCGAGAGCAGACCGTGTTTGCTCAGTGATCTCGAACTGCACTGGCCGCTGCGTTTTCTTCTGCATCACCGCGGCTCGCTATGACACGTGTTCGCCATGGGCAACGTCGCACACACGCAGCTTAGTTAAGTCGCAGGCTCTAAGCTTGCTGTCGATAACCAGATCGAAGAGGGCCAGATCACGGGTTTTTTGTGCAATTTGCAGCCTTACTCGGATGGCCCAGATATCTCTCAGTCGGAGCGGGGTTTTCTGCCCGACCAGTTTTCCTTTGTTCCAGGGCTGACGGCTGCAGGTAGCGATGGTGTTCATGGCAAATCCTCCAGGTGTGGGAGGATAAGGATGGCTAGCGAGAGCAGTAGTCGCTAACCGGCCATGAGCAATAGTTAGGATGTGTCTATAAAGCTAGGGGCGATTCAGCTTACTGCGTGCATGAGGTGTAGTGGTCAACAATTCCCGGACACAGAATTGAGTTTTTCTTCCGCAATCGCTGGCGGCACGAAACCGTTGTGCTGATGCGGTCTTGTCCAATTGTAGCGCTGCATGAGATAGCGACCTATATCTTGCTCGGCCAGCGTTGTCGTCATGTAGCCCGCCGTCGGCACCCACTCCGTTTTCAAGCTACGAAACAGCCGCTCCATGGGGGCGTTGTCGTAGCAGTTTCCCCGTCGGCTCATGCTTTGCGTCATCCGATAGCGCCAGAGCCGCTGACGGAAATTACGGCTGCCATATTGGCTGCCCTGGTCGCTATGAAACAGGACACCCTGCGGCCTGCCACGCATCTCGTAAGCTCTGTCGAGCGCCTTGATGACCAAGTCGGCATCGGGCTTGGCAGACATCGCCCAGCCCACCACTCTGCGGCTGTACAAGTCCAGGACGACGGCCAGGTAGCTCCATCGACCCTGCGTCCAGATATAGGTGATATCGCTGCACCAGACCCTGTTTGGCGCTGCAACAGTGAACTGCCGGTCGAGGATATTGGGAATGTCAGGGCGCTCAATCGTGGCCTTCTTGTACGCATGAGAACCTGGCTGCTTGCTGATCAATCCCTGTTCCTTCATCAAGCCCCGGACCTTGAAGCGCCCGACCTCGGTGCCTTCGTCCTTGAGCATGGCAACGATACTGCGACTACCGGCTGAGTCACGGCTTTGGCTGAACAGCTCGTTGATGCGGCTGCGCAGACTCACTCGGCGCACATCGATGCGACGCCGTCGTGCCAGATAGGCGTAGTAACACGATCGGGGTAGTTCGAAGACCGAACACAACAGCTGAACAGGATGACGCTTGGCCAACTGCCGAATCGACTTCAACGTCTGCGCCCGTGCTCCTCGGCCATCAAGAGCGCAGTGGCCTCCTTTAAGATTTTCTTCTCAAGCTCCAGCCGGTTGATACGGGCCTGGAGTTCCTGGATCGTCTGCTGCTCAGGCGTGAGCGCCTTGGCACTAGGCGTGATACCTCCACGCTCCAGCTGCAACTGGGCGACCCAGCGGCGTAATGCGGTCTCACCCACGTCGAGGGATTTGGCGGCCTCAGGGCAGCTGTAGCCTTGGTCGAGCACCAGGCTGGCAGCCTCGCGCTTGAAGGCAGCAGTGAAAGTACGTCGTTGTCTGATCATCGAACACCTCTACATGGCAATCATCTTCGCCTAAAAAGGTGTCCGGGGTTAGTAGACCACTACAAGGTTTTTAGACTAGGTTTTAGCACTGACATTACTCTGCACTCTCGATGACTAAGCAGCCAACAAAATTGTTTACGCACGGACGACTTAATAAATGCGCGCGATGAAAAGCTTAGCCTTGCCTTACGTTTGTTGGCGATGGCTGGCGGCTGCATTTCTGTGCATCGGTGCTTTGGCCAGTGCCGATACGTTACCCAGTAGCACGACGGCATATGACGCACCTCCGACGAAAGCTTTACCGATTGCGCTGACGGATATTCTCGATCGTGCCGACGAAGATCAGCAGCGCGTGGATTGGGCAAAGCGGCTGCTTGCCTCGCCGGATCCGGTCGAGCATCTGAACGGCGTGCTAGACGACATCGCTCGTCCGGCTCACATCAAACAACGCACCTCTCACAGCGTCGTCTTTGGTGAGTTGCCTGTTATGCGAATTGAGAGCCTGGCTCGACATTGGGAGTTCGATGCTCGTCGTCTAGAGCGTTGGGAGATGCAAGCGCGTCGTGCGTTTAGCCCTTACTCCGACAGCGCACTGCACTTGGCTCAGCGCCGCGCTGTTTGGGCATCGACGCAAGCAGCGGGGGTGCTGGAAGGGTTGCCCCCGGTTCTCTCTGCTCGTATCGAGAGCATGCTGACGCAGATCGATGCTGCCGAGTCCAGTCTAAGCGTGGAGCTTTCCCGGCAGTTCGCACTCATGCAGCGGGCAAGCGAGCTCAAAGCGCTTATCGAAGCGGGCAGCAACGAGGTCGCTGCAGCGCTCGATGATCTGGATCGTCGGTTGCTGCGGGTCGATGTGCCGCCGCTTTGGCAAGCACTTGGGGCGAGCACGGAGCAGACCACCACCTGGGCTGCCATGTGGCGCGGTCTGGAGATCGAGGAGCAATTCGCGCGCGACTACCACGCGGCTGGCACGCGTAATCAGCAGGCTCTTACGCTGGTTCAGATTCTGCTGCTGCCGCTGATTCTGTGGCTGGTCGTCCGTAGCCGCCGCACGCTACGTGGCAATGACGAGCCGGAAAAGCTAACACGCGCATTGCGTCGTCCTTTCTCTGCCTGGCTGCTGCTGTGCATGCTTGCCGTACTGGTGCTGGAGCCGGATGCCCCGCTATTGGCCCAGGAAGCAGCGCTGCTGGTAGCGCTGGTGCCTGTACTGAGGCTGCTGCCCGGTGGGGTGCTACGCGCTCTTGGCGTGTGGCCATACATCGCCATCGCGATGTATGGGCTTGATCGCTTGGGCATCGTGGCTGCGGGCGATAGCGGGATTTATCGAATCTACCTTCTCTTAATCAACTGCCTTGCGCTGGCGCTAACCCTTTGGTTGCTGCGTAGCGCAATGCCAGCCGTCCAGAAGCGTGACAGTCGATTGCAGCGAATCATGCGCCCCATCGGCTGGGCAGCGTCGGCCTTGTTGAGCGTAGCGCTTGGCGCCAACATCGTCGGCAATACCTCATTGGCCGAGACGCTGACCAGTGGCGTGATCGATAGTGGTTATATGGCGCTGTTGCTCTATGCCAGCATTGCTGCGTGCGTGGGGCTGTTCCGAGCGCTGTTGGGGCAACCGGAACTCGCCAATCGCCATTTCGTTCGGCATCAGGAAATGGCTTTGCAATCCGCATTCACTCGCCTGCTGATGTTTGGCGCCGCATTCGGCTGGCTCCTTTACAGCATGGATCGATTTCGCGTGCTGCGGCCGCTGTATAGCGTGAGTAGCACGGTCATGGAGTTCGGTATCGACGTTGGTGAGGTTTCGGTAAACCTCGGCGATCTGCTGGTATTCCTGCTGTCGGCCTGGCTTGCCTTATGGGCGGCTCGCAGTGTACGACGACTGCTTCGTGCAGAACTGCCAAACCACATCAGGTTGCCGCGAGGCGTGGGCAACAGCATTGCATCGCTCAGTTACTACGGCGTCCTTTTACTCGGCTTGTTGGTGGCGCTATCGGCGGCCGGGTTCAAAGTCAGCCAACTGGCGCTGATATTTGGTGCGCTGGGCGTGGGCATAGGATTCGGGCTGCAGAACGTGGTGAACAACTTCGTTTCTGGTCTGGTGCTCATGTTCGAGCGGCCTATCCAGCCGGGTGATCTGGTCGATGCGGCTGGAACCTCTGGCACGGTTCGCGAGATCAGCTTGCGTGCGACCACCATTCGCACATCGGATGGCGCCGACGTGGTCGTGCCCAACGGTCTGCTGCTCAGCGGCAACCTGACCAACTGGACTATGTTTGATCAAAGTCGGCGCATTGAAATCCCAGTAGGCGTCGCCTACGGGTCGGATCCTGCAACGGTCATGACTGTATTGAGTACGGCCGTGCGTGAAACGCCAGGTGTGGCTGAACAACCCGCGCCTGTGGTCGTCATGACCGGCTATGGTGACAGCGCCCTGAATTTCACCATAAGTGCCTGGACACACGATATCAGTACCTGGACTAGGTTGCGTGGCGAGATGCTCACCCGCCTTTTGGCCGCTCTGCAAGACGCAGGAGTCTCGGTGCCCTATAAACAGGTTGATGTGAATCTGCATACCGTGCAGGAGCAAAAACCACTGCAGCCTTCAGTTTAATGAAGTGACAAACCAGCTGCCGCCATAAACCGTAGCCATAAGGGATTAAGCAGAAAGTATGAGCACACCATTGATTCTGTTCACCAAGGCACTGGACTTGGCATACGAGCGGTACGATGGGGCTCACGCACACGGATCACATCACCGCATGCGTCAGAATCTTTGAGAATATCCACAAAGAGGAGTCAACTCCCTCGAAGGATCACTTAATGCTAAAGCTGATTTTGTATGGCACGGCCTCACCACGCCTAGCCGAGGCGCGCATCTGAAAAAGCTGTACCGTATATTTGCCTGACGCCGGTAACGTCCCAGTCCAGTCTGAGCCAACACTGCCACTACCCAAGGCACTGGACTGCCCCGGTTGATCGCCTGGGGCGAACACGTTGAAGTTCGCATTGCTACTGCCGGTGATCAGCACCGTCATACGTTGTCCCGACTTCGCCGCCAACGTGTACTGGACAGTGTCATAGCCCTTGAACGTGCCATTAACCTGCGCGCTATTTGCACCCTTTGCAAAGCTGACCGTTACGGTGGTCACCTTGTCGGCTGCCCAGCATGCAGAGGAGGTGAGCACGAGCACTAGGCTGTAAATCATTGCGTTGTTCATATGCACTCCTTTGAAAGTGTGATGAAGATTACAGGGTGGATGCGTCGCAAGGGCGTGAACAATGTCGTAATAAATATTCAGATTGCAAAAAGCCAAGAAATCCAATCCAGCGATTTCTTCATCATAACTAATGCGTTATTGGAGGCCGCGCCATCAATACATTGATCGACATTACGTTGTTGTCTCGGTTAAAGGCAGAGCTGCTTGCTAAACATCAGTAGTGTAATCAGACCTCGTAACACGTGCGCTTTGCAAAGCTCTACAGCCACCTGGTGAACAGCACTCCACTATCAGCCTTGTCAACGATTGCCAGGGAAGACTGTTTCCAGCAACTGCCCGCCTGGGGTGCGCAAGAAAATGCGCCGCTCGTTGAGGGTCGCAATCTCCGTCGCTCTGTAGGCAACGCCAAGGCGCTCAAGCTTTGCCTTGAACGCGTCGTAGTCGCCCATGCGGAAACCCACGTGATCGATAAATTCGGCGACACGAAACAGGCCTGCTCCGTGGCTTTCAACAATGTGCACCAGAGGCTGGTCATCGCTGTACAACCAATGGCCAGGAATACCACCGATCTCGATAGGGCGGGGGCGCTCCTGCAGATCAAAGACTTGCATCATGAAGTCGCGAGTACCGCTGAGGTCTCGAGTACGAAGTGTTACGTGATCAATGAACACGATAGGAGCCCTCATTAAGTCAATGGGGAAACGATATCGCTGATCAGGTTGGCGTAGAATCCGGCCAAAAGCGCAATCATATTCAGGGAAATCCGAATAATGCTCTTGGAAAATCTGGCGCTGTTTTTGTTGATCGTTGAGAAAGGTAGCTTGTCGGCGGCTGGTCGTGAGGTAGGGCTCTCGCCAACCTCTGTATCAGAGCGACTCGGGGCGTTGGAGAAGCATTACGGGGCGACATTACTAACCCGCACTACACGTTCGATCAGCCTGACCGATGAAGGCCGGCTTCTGGTAGACGGCGCGCGTCGAATGCTTGCCGACGCCGAAGACATCGAGAGCAACATCAAACTGGGCACAGAGCGTATTTCCGGCCTTATACGCCTGAGTGCACCGGTCGATCTGGGGCGCAATCGTATCGTGCCCATACTGGATCAATTTCTCGACGACAATCCTAACGTCAGCCTTGACCTGAATCTGACTGACGGCTTTCTCGATCTTGCTGGTCAAGGCATCGACTTTGCGATTCGCTATGGGGCGTTGTCCGACAGTACGCTGCGCGTACGAAAACTCAGCGAGGGGCGCCGAGTTGTGTGTGCATCCCCGGCTTATCTAAGTGCTCACGGAACGCCCCTGCATCCATCTGAGTTGGCCCAGCAGCAGTGCATCCTGATGCGCTTTGGTGCCAACATTCACCGTGAATGGCTGTTCCGAGCTGACGGTCGCTCGTTCAAGGTTTTGGTGCCAGGCAGACGCATCGCCAATGACGGCGATCAAGTACGCCAGTGGTGCCTGGCCGGTCATGGTATCTGTATCAAATCTTACCTTGATGTGCGCGATGATTTGGAGGCGGGGCGGCTTATCGAAGTGCTGGGGGCTTATTCTTTACCGGGTGTGGACTTGCAAATTGTCTACCCTTCCGGCCATACGTTGCCACGTCGCGTCAAATTGCTGATGGACGAAATCTCCTCGAAGCTGGTGACTTGAGCCCGCTTCAAGGAGTGTTCTGTTTGGGTTTGCCGAGCCTTATGTCTCAGCTCTGCTGAGACCACGCCGGAAAATCGGAGTAACCGCGTTCGGTACCGCCAAACAACTCAGCGCCTTCCAAGCCGGCTAATGGGTAGCCCTTCTCCAGCCTCAGTGGCAGATCCGGGTTGGCCACGAACTTGCGGCCGAAGGCGACGAAGTCAGCATAGCCTTTACTCAGCACCCAATCTGCCAGTTCCAAGTCGTATTTGCCGGCTACCACAATGGCGTTGCGAAAGCGCTCACGCACAGCCTGGCGGAACTCCTCGGGAAACTTAGGCGCATCGTCCCAATCCGCTTCCACCAAGTGCAGGTACGCAATACCTTTGTCCTGCAGATAGGTGGCCGCTTGCAGAATCGTTGGCAGAATGTCCGGACACGCCATGCCCCGCGCCGTCAGGAATGGCGCGACACGAATCGCGGTGCGCTCGGCACCCACTTCATCGATCACCGCATCCATGACCTCTTTGAGAAAGCGCAGACGGTTTTCCCGCGAACCGCCGTATTCATCCGTGCGCACGTTGGAGGTGGTACGCATGAACTGATCAATCAGGTAGCCGTTGGCGCCATGCACTTCCACACCGTCGAAGCCTGCGGCCATGGCATTGCGGGCGGCGTTGCGGAAGTCGTTGACGACGTCGTGTATTTCGTCACGGCTCAGGGCCCGCGGCGTTGGGCATTTGACCATGCTGCCCACACCTGTCGCAGGATCCACTTTCCAGATGCTGCCTTCGAACGCGATGGCAGACGGCGCAACCGGTAGCTCGCCGTTATGGAAATCCGGGTGCGACATACGCCCCACGTGCCATAGCTGCAGAAAAATACGACCGCCAGCGGCATGCACCGCATTGGTCACCAGGCGCCAGCCGGCAACCTGCTCGTAACTGTGAATGCCGGGCGTGTAGGAATAGCCCTTACCCTGCGGGGAAATCTGCGTGGCTTCGGTAACAATGAACGCTGCCGATGCACGCTGGGCGTAGTACACCGCGTTCATGGCGTTCGGCACGTCACCAGGCTGAGTGCTACGCGAGCGGGTCATGGGAGCCATGACCACACGATTAGGGGTGTGCAGTTTGCCAACAGAACCGGGGGTAAATAATGCGGACATCAGCGCCTCCTTCTAGGGCGTCAGTGAATATTCTGGAAAGAGAATAGCCTGATGGAAACGTCTGATAATCGGCCCACAACGGAAAACAGTTTGCGGGCTATCCGGATAATCCAAGAATAAAACACCCACTCTGGCTTGAATGTTCAGCGGGCCGTCATACATGAGGAAGCAGGGAGCAAACGTTACCTTCGCGTTATGTCGGTAGACGAGTCAGCACCTTTTCAGGTGAACAGAGTGCTCATGCCCATTGAGCCGTGCGGACTGGATCAAACGTACGATCACCGCCGCAGGCCTACCGCTACGCAACACGCCCGCGAACAGTCGGTTCGACCGCCCAAGTGCCCACGGCTGGATTTGATTCTTGCCCCCGTTGCTATCGATGGGCACCACACCGCTTTCTAAATAGCGCGTCATCCCCATCCTGCGTCTGAGGCTGTAATCCAGCGCAGCACTTTTTCGGCGATCTGACACTTGTGGGTCGAGTGCCAATCGAAGTGCTTTCGGCGTGCATGGGTCATGCAGTCGATCTCCGTAACTTCTATTGCAGAAGCCGCGTTGTACCCAGCAAAGTCGTCGTAGACCCTCCCACCATTTTTAGTTGCCAAGAAAATTTCGGGAATGCTCGCCAGCACGGCTCAGACTGAAGTCGTAGGTAACCGTAGCAAGTTCAGAAACTAGCTGGTGGCAAAGATCCAGATATAAATTCGGTGAGTTATCTACACGCCAATTATCGATATTTGCGGAGTTTCGTTTGCGTGAACGACTCCTTGCGTCAGGATGTCTTGTTCGAACGGTTACGCTCAAGACGGGCCTCGTTTGCACAGGCCAGGAAGGTCTCGATTACCTGGCAGCGGCGTTCAGCTAGGCAATACAGGTAGGTCTCGGTGTACACCGGATTACCTTCCAAACGGATGGCTTTGAGGTTGGGGCCTGGGATGTACTCGGCTTCTGACACTACGCCCAATCCAATACCTCGCGCCACCGCCTCGCGCAGTGCCTCACGGCTGCCAATTTCCATGATCATGCGCGGCGTCACTTCGCGCTCGGCCAGCGCCTGCTCAAACGCCAGGCGAGTGGTCGAACCTTGCTCGCGTCGTAACATTGGCTGACCCTGCAGCTCTTCTATCCGCACCGTATCGTGCTGAGCCAAGGGATGTTCATGATGGGCGAATACGATGATGCGATGACGGGCATACAACGTCGAGTGGAAAGCTGGATCCTCATGCAGGCCAGCCAATACCCCGATATCCGTCACGTAGTTCTCCAGGTCAGCCAACACCGACGCTGAGTTACCCACCCGAATAGACAACTCGACCTGGGGGTAATCTCGACGATAGGCATCGACCATCTCGATAACGTGAAACGGCCCAACCGCACCTAGACGCAGTTGCCCTCTGACCAAGGCACCTGAGTCTCGTAATAGCCCGTGTGCTTCCGCTTCAAGAGCCATCAGTTGCTGCGCGATGGGCAGTAGCTGCCGGCCAACCGTCGACAGTTCGGCACGGCGACCACGGCGGTGAAACAGTTCGAGATTATGCAGCCTTTCTAAAGCCAATATCTGCGTCGTCACGGTCGGCTGGCTGAGCCCGAGTGATCGTGCACCCGCGCTAAAACTGCCCTGGCGTGCCACTGCCAGGAAGGCACGTAGCTTACTGTTCGACACCTATAGATTCCTTCAATAGTTTTGCGAGAAAACCAATATTGAATCGATGGCATGACGGTCACATTACAAAACTAGGGTAAGCGGCATTCCAACCACAACTCGGATATGCCATGAAAACTCTCCGTAAGCTGTTTTGCGCTGTCAGTGTGTCGTTGCCGCTATTAGTCAGTAGTGAAGTGTTTGCCGAAACGGCATTGAGGATCGGCCTCATCCCCTCCGAAGACTCGCAGTCGATGATCGAGAGCAGCCAGCAGGTGCTTGATCAACTGCAGGCCAAGCTGGGCATGCCGGTCAAACCGTTCGTGGCAACTGATTACAACGGTGTAATCGAGGCTTTGCGTTCCAAGAAACTGGACGTCGCTTATCTGGGGCCGTTCTCTTATGTACTCGCAAGCCAAGTAGCCGATGTCGAGGCCTTTGCCGTAGCAGTGACGAAGAAGACCGGCAAGAGCGCGTACCGCAGCCTTATCGTGACGCGCTCTGACAGCGACATCCAATCGCTGGCAGATCTAAAAGGCCATACGTTCGCCTTTGTCGATCCAAGCTCAGCCTCTGGTCATCTCTTCCCAAAATCGGGTATCGAGCAGGCCGGTTTTCAGCCTGATGAGCTTTTTTCACGGGTGATTTTCTCGGGCTCACACGATGCCAGCATCCTGGCTGTGGCCAATCGCAAGGTGGACGCAGCCGCTGTGGCCGACCGTATTCTTGCCACCGCTACGGCGCAGGGCCAGGTCAAACCGGACGAATTGCGCGTTGTCTGGAGCTCTTCAGATATCCCCGAATCGCCAATGGTCTGGCGCAAGGATCTGGATCCGGCGCTGAAGCAGAAGTTGGCTGCAGCACTCGCTGAGGTCAAGGATATTCCCTGGGGGGATCAGGGCATGCTCAACGGCTTTCAACCGACCCGTGACAGCGCCTACGACGTGGTTCGCGACACCGCCAAGGTGCTCGATCTCGACCTGAGCAAAATGAAATGATCAGCGTCCACCAGCTTACCAAGCGCTATGGGGACAACCCCGTACTGCGGGGCATCGATCTGCAGATCGGCGTTGGCGAGTTCGTCGTGGTGCTTGGCCAGTCTGGCGCTGGCAAGTCCACGCTGCTGCGCTGCATGAACCGCTTGGCTCATGCAGATGGCGGCATGCTCCAGGTCGCCGGAATCGATGCCATGCAAGCGCGTGATGAGCGTGCCCTACGCCGCCAGGTGGCGATGATTTTCCAGCACCACAATGTGGTGCCCCGCCTCTCGGTGTTGAAGAACGTGCTTACTGGGCGCCTGGGATCGCTGTCGACACTGGCCTCGGTTTTGCAGCTTTTCAGCCGAGCCGATGTGGAGCTGGCGCACCAGTGTTTGCGCCGGGTAGAGCTGATGCACAAGGCTGAAGCCCGCACCGACTCTCTTTCCGGCGGGCAAATGCAACGGGTCGGTATCGCGCGCGCGCTGGCTCAGCAGCCCAAGGTCATCCTCGCCGACGAGCCTGTTGCGAGCCTTGATCCGAAGACTGCGCGCCTGGTCATGCAATACCTGCGTGATGCTAGTCGGGATCTTGGAATTACCGTGGTTTGCAACCTGCATCAGGTGGACTTTGCCCGCGAGTTTGGCGATCGCATCATCGGTCTGGCACATGGTCGTCTGGTTTACGACGGCGACGCGGATGGTCTCGACCAGCCTACGCTGCATCGCATCTATCCCGGCGCGAACGAAGACAACCCGGTCGACGCCGAATGCTCTTTGCAGCTGCGTTACAGCACTGGCCTGGGAGGCTGAAATGCGCACCCAAAATTACCGCTGGATGGTAAAAACTCCAGACAGCCTGCGCGGTTGGGCTTCAACTGCCTCACTGGTATTGATACTGCTGGTCGTATTGCACTGGAGTGCAAATGGCGCTCAGCTCAGTTGGGGCGAATTGGCGTCAGGCCTTCCGCAAATCGGCGATTTTCTCTCGCGCTCGGTGCCGCCAGATCTGGATATCTTGCCCAAGCTGATCGCACCGGCCTTGGAAACCCTGCAGATCGCGATCTGGGGCACGCTGTTGGGGATTCTCTTTGCCGTACCTCTGGCCTTTCTCGCTGCTCGCAATCTGCAGAGCAACTGGTGGCTGTATCAAGGAACCCGGCAAGCGCTCAACATCATTCGCAGTATCAACGAGCTAATCCTCGCCCTGGTCTTCGTCTCCGCTGTGGGCTTGGGGCCATTTCCCGGTGTCCTGGCGCTGGCAGTGCATGGCGTAGGCATGCTCGGCAAGTTCTTCGCTGAAAGCATCGAAGAGATAGACCAGGGGCCCCTTGAGGCGCTTCGCGCCACCGGTGCCCGGCCTCTGCAAGTGATCGTGTTTGGTGTGCTCCCGCAAGTCATCACGGCCTGGATTGCCG
This sequence comes from Pseudomonas sp. SZ40, assembly GCF_052958135.1. Taxonomy (NCBI): domain Bacteria; kingdom Pseudomonadati; phylum Pseudomonadota; class Gammaproteobacteria; order Pseudomonadales; family Pseudomonadaceae; genus Pseudomonas; species Pseudomonas sp. SZ40. The sequence continues at coordinate 25,184 of NZ_JBQWIF010000017.1, forward strand.
TGATCCTCTACCGCTTCGAGGTCAACCTGCGCTCGGCAACCGTGCTCGGCATGGTCGGTGCGGGCGGTCTCGGGTTCGAATTAGTCAGTAGCATCAAACTGTTCAAGTATCAGGAAACGGCCACTTGCATCATCGTCATCACACTGATGGTGATTGCCGCCGACATGATTTCGAATCGACTGCGCGCCTCGATTCAGCAAAACGGTAGGCACTGAGCAGCCTTCCGGTGGCTACTCCACAAGGCCGTGTCGACCAGCACGGTCTCTCCAGGCAATTACACGCAACCTAATCGAGCGGAGCATCGCAGCGGTGACGCACGTCTTCTCTACACAAAATGATATCGGCTCAGCCGATGAAGGGCTCGAATCAATCGATTTGAGCCGAATTAGCCTGGCGGCGAACATGGCCTCACATTCAAACAACAATAAAGGAACTGCCATGTCTGCCCACTTCCACAATCCAGTTGCTACCTATTTTGGTAGTGGCAGCCTGAGCCAGATCGCAGCCCTCACCGAAGGCCAGACGGTCGCCCTGGTGACCTTTCCCGAGGCGCGCGGTCTGGGCGTGATAGACAAGATCCAAACGCTGCTGGGCGAGCGTCTGATTCATGTGGTGGAAGACGTGCAGCCTAACCCGGATGTCGCACAGCTGAGCGCGACATACGAACGTTTCTGGGCGCAGGCCGGTGAATGTGAAACGGTACTGGCCGTAGGTGGCGGCAGTGCCATCGATACCGCCAAGGCGTTGATTGTCGGCACGGCGAGCGGGCGCTTCGATGAGTTGCTGATCCTGCTGGGCAGTGGCAAGCCGTTTACCCCGGCGCGCTGCAAAGCACTAATTGCCGCGCCTACAACTGCCGGTACTGGCAGTGAAGTGACGCCATGGGCGACCATTTGGGATGCGGGGCAGCAAAAGAAATATTCACTGCACTTGGAGTGCACCTGGCCCAAAGCGGCAATCATCGATCCGGATCTGATGCTGACGGTACCGGCGGGCGTGACTGTCTCCACCGGCCTCGATGCACTGTCACACGCGCTGGAGTCGATCTGGAACGTCAACGCCAACCCGATCTCCGACACCTTTGCGATCTCTGCCATCGAAGACATCCTCGACTGCCTGCCGCGCTTGCGCGAAGACCTGGGCAGCCGCGAACTACGCGCTCGCATGGCGCTGGCCGCTTTGAAAGCGGGCCTGGCCTTCTCCAATACCAAGACTGCGCTGGCCCATTCCATTTCCTACGAAATGACCCTGCGCCAAGGCCTGCCGCACGGTATTGCGTGCTCCTTCACCTTGCCCTACGTGCTGGGTCTGGCTTGGGGGAGAGATGCCGCGCGCGATCAGACGCTCCAGCGGGTATTCGGGCCTGACCTGGCCAAGGCACAGGAGCGCTTGCGCGGTTTTCTCCATCGCCTGGGCGTGAAGACCGAGTTCACTGATTACGGGGTGACCGAGGTCGAGGCACAGGAGATGATCCTGTTTGCCCTGCAAGGCGCTCGCGGCAAGAATTTCATCGGTTCGCGCGCCGCCTGACACACCGCCTACCTAACATGGGCGGCTGTTCAGGTCGCCTGTTTCCTGTTGCACCGAATAAGAGTGCCGTTCTTCCAACAGCCTGGTTGGAGGGAGCGTAACAAGAAGGAAAATATGATGAATCGTGAGCATTCTCTGTCTGGTTTCGCCGTGCCTGCCAATCCATCCTTTCGCTTAGCCCAGTGGCGAATGCTGTTGGCAGCGATGTTCTGCTACCTGTTTTTCTACACCGGTCGACAGACCTTTGGTTTTGCCATTCCCGGAATGCAGGCCGAGTTTGGCTTGACCAAGGAAACCCTGGGCTGGGTGTCTGCCGCGATGCTTTGGGCCTATGCCATCGGCCAGGCCATTAACGGCAATCTGGCGGACAAGTTCGGCGGGCGTCGCATCATGAGTCTGGGCGCAGTTCTTTCCTGCCTGGCCAACTGGGTCACCAGCTTCGCAGGCGGTGTCGTCAGCTTGATCCTGCCTTGGGGCGTCAACGGGTATTTCCAGGCCCTGGGTTGGGCTCCAGGTAGCCGTCTGATCTCCAACTGGTGGGGCGTGTCCGAGCGCGGCAAGGTTTATGGCTTCTACGTATTCGCTGCGGGCTGCGCTTCGATTCTGTCCTACGTTACCTCGGTGGTCGTGCTTGAGGTGCTGCAACTGGACTGGCGCTGGATTTTTCGCCTGCCGGTGCTGCTCATGCTGGCGGGCGGCATCCTGTTTTTCATCATCGCCCGTGAACGCCCGCAGGACATGGGCTTCGAGCCGCTGGCCGACACCGGTGTGGCAAACGCCGACGACAAGAGCCAAGAGGCCAGCGGCGAAGTTGAAAGCTCTGCGCAGCGCTACAAGGCCGTACTGAGGAACACTCGACTGATCATCGCGGCGGTTTCCCTGGGGTTTCAAAATGCGGCGCGCTACGGCTTGATCGTCTGGGTACCGGTGCACTTTCTGGGCGCCGACTGGAAAAGCGGTGACAGCTGGATCGACCCCAAGTGGATCACCGTCGCGCTGCCCGTCGGTATGGCGGTAGGCGCACTGAGTAACGGCTGGGTATCCGACAAACTCTTCGGCTCCAAACGCTACCTCGCCATCATGCTGTACATGTTCCTCGGCGCAGCGACCAGCCTGTGGATGTGGAGCCTGCCTGCGCACAGCACTATCGCGCTGGGCGCATTGTTCCTATGCGGCTTCTTCGTCTATGGCCCAGCCTCCAGCTTCTGGGCGTTGTGTCCCGACCTGGTTGGCGCCAAGCGCGCAGGCACCGCAACCGGCGTCATGAACTTCTCGTCCTACCTTTTTGCGGGCCTGGCGGAGCCCTTGATCGGCAGCATGCTGGACAGCACGGGCAACACTTCACTGATCTTTGTAGTGGTCGCGTCTGCCTGTATTTGCAGTGCACTGGTCGCACTGTTCGTGCGGCGCTGACCTAGGCTCAACCAGCAGAACTCTCGGAATCGGTAATCTCCATGTACCAGTACCACAAATGGCTCCGCTCCTTTCACGCGGTTGCCCGCAATGGCAGCTTTACCCTCGCCGCAGACTATCTGAGCGTGGGGCAGCCAACTGTCAGCGAGCAGGTGAGTGCATTGGAGAATATGTTTTCCGTCGAGCTCTTTCATCGTCGCGGGCGCTCTATCGAGATGACGGCAGCGGGCCGCCAACTCTATGCCATCACACAGGGCCTGTTCGGCCAGGAGGACGAGGCGGTGCAACTGCTGCAGAGCTTCCGCCAGCGCAAGGCAGGCTTATTGCGACTTGGCGCAGTGTCGCCGCCAATCGCCATGAGCCTGACCTACGCACTGATGCAGCAATATCCGGATGTTGAGTTGGAAACGTCTTTTTCATCCGAGCGCGAAACACTCGAAAGGCTCTACAACTTCGACATCGATGTGGCGATCCTGGCGCTCTCGGAGTTCGATCATCGGCTGCACACGCGCCTGTATCGCCGCTACCCGATCATCGGAGTGGTTCGCGACGATCACCCGTGGGCAGTTCTGGATCAGGTGCGTGTCGAGCAGCTTCGCGGCGAGCGAGTGATCCTGCGCGAACGGGGCTCACGTACCAGGCAACTGGTGGAGGAAGCCTGTCAGCGAGCCGGTATTGAGCTGGACTGCGCCATGCAACTCAACAGCCGTGAGGCCATCGTGCATGCCATTGCTCAGGGAATCGGCATTGGCTTCGTTTCGGCGGTCGAGTATGCCGAAACGCCTGGCACCCGGCCGATCACCTTCGTCGACCACCCGTTTCACATTGAGTACCACCTGTGCTGTCTGGGCATACGCCGTAACCGGCCGATGATCGCCGAGCTATTCCAGAACAGCTTACCGCCACCGACCTGAATGCAACCGAATTCATAACCCAGCCTGCCCTGTCGACGGGGAGGGCAGGCCTCTCTCATCCTTCGTTTGGAGATACACCATGAACTACAAGCAACCGACTCAATTGCAAGCCGCGATTCTCGACTGGGCAGGTACCGTCGTCGACTTCGGCTCTTTCGCACCAACGCAGATATTCGTCGAAGCCTTCGGCGAGTTCGGCATCGAGGTTTCCCTTGATGAAGCGCGCGGGCCTATGGGCATGGGCAAGTGGGATCACATACGCACGCTCTGCGACCTGCCTGCCGTTGCCGAGCGTTACCGAGCGAAGTTTGGCCGAACGCCGAGCGATGCTGACGTGACAGCCATCTACGAGCGCTTCATGCCACTGCAGATAGCCAAGATCGGCTTACACTCGGCATTGATTCCCGGTGCACTGGATGCCATTGCGGCGTTGCGCGAGAAGGGTTTGAAGATCGGCACCTGTTCCGGCTATCCGGCGGTGGTGATGGCCAAGGTCGTGGAGCTGGCTCGGCACAATGGTTACGTGCCGGATCACGTCGTCGCCACCGACGAAGTGCCCAATGGTCGCCCTTATCCGGCTCAGTCACTGGCCAACGTCATCGCGCTTGGTATCAGCGATGTAGCAGCCTGCGTGAAGGTCGACGACACCTGGCCTGGCATTCTGGAAGGCCGCAGCGCCGGTATGTGGACAGTGGCACTGACCTGCTCGGGCAATGCGCTTGGCGTGACGTATGAGCAGTATAAAAACATGCCTCAGGACAAGCTGGATCAGGAGCGTATTCGCATTGGGCGCATGCTGGAAGGCTCGCGTCCACACTACTTGATCGACACCATCGCCGATCTGCCAGCGGTGATCGATGACATCAACGCCCGCCTGTCGAGAGGCGAGGTGCCGCAAAACACCTGAGCCCTGCACGCTGTATCTCTGGGGCTGTCGGCAAAGGCTGACTGCCCCACACTCGGTCGCGATGCAGCGGCCAACCGACAATAAGAGGTGATCACCATGATCTACGTAAACCCTGGATTACCTGGCGCCGTCGTCACCCTCAAGCCACGCTACGGCAACTACATCGGTGGCGAATTCGTCGCCCCGGTCGGTGGCCAGTACTTCACCAACACCAGCCCGGTGGATGCCTCGGTGATCAGTGAATTCCCCCGTTCCGACGCCAAGGACATCGACAAGGCCCTGGACGCCGCCCATGCAGCCGCCGATGCCTGGGGCAAAACCTCGGTGCAGGATCGCGCGCTGGTTCTGCTGAAGATCGCCGACCGCATCGAAGCCAACCTTGAGCTGCTCGCCGTGGCGGAAACCTGGGACAACGGCAAGGCCGTGCGCGAAACCCTCAACGCTGACGTGCCGCTGGCCGCCGATCACTTTCGCTACTTCGCCGGCTGCATCCGCGCGCAGGAAGGCAGCGCGGCGGAGATCAACGAACACACCGCGTCCTATCACTTCCACGAACCGCTGGGTGTGGTCGGGCAGATCATCCCCTGGAACTTCCCGCTGTTGATGGCCGCGTGGAAGCTGGCTCCGGCGCTGGCAGCCGGCAACTGCGTGGTACTCAAGCCCGCCGAGCAGACGCCGCTGTCGATCACTGTATTTGCCGAACTGGTCGGCGACCTGCTGCCGCCGGGCGTACTCAACATCGTTCAGGGGTATGGCCGTGAAGCCGGCGAGGCGCTGGCCACCAGCACGCGCATCGCCAAGATCGCTTTCACCGGCTCCACCCCGGTCGGCTCGCACATCATGAAGTGCGCTGCTGCCAACATCATTCCGAGCACAGTCGAGCTGGGTGGCAAGTCGCCGAACGTGTTCTTCGAAGACATCATGCAGGCCGAGCCGGCCTTCATCGAGAAAGCCGCCGAAGGCCTGGTGCTGGCCTTCTTCAACCAGGGCGAGGTGTGCACCTGCCCGTCCCGCGCGCTGGTGCAGGAGTCGATCTTCGAACCGTTCATGGTCGAGGTGATGAAGAAGATCAAGGTCATCAAGCGCGGCAACCCGCTGGACACCGACACCATGGTCGGCGCCCAGGCGTCGCAGCAGCAGTACGACAAGATCCTCAGCTACCTGGAAATCGCCCAGCAGGAAGGTGCCGAGCTGCTCACCGGCGGCGCTACCGAGAAGCTCGAGGGCGACCTGGCCAGCGGTTATTACATCCAGCCGACCCTACTCAAGGGCACCAACAAGATGCGCGTGTTCCAGGAGGAAATCTTCGGCCCAGTGGTCGGCGTGACCACTTTCAAGGACGAAGCCGAAGCCCTGGCCATCGCCAACGACACCGAGTTCGGCCTGGGCGCCGGCGTGTGGACGCGCGACATCAACCGCGCCTACCGCATGGGCCGTGGCATCAAAGCCGGCCGCGTATGGACCAACTGTTACCACCTGTACCCGGCGCACGCTGCCTTTGGCGGCTACAAAAAGTCCGGGGTCGGGCGCGAAACCCACAAGATGATGCTCGACCACTACCAGCAGACCAAGAACCTGCTGATCAGTTACGACATCAATCCGCTGGGCTTCTTCTAAACGGTGCCAGACAAAACCTGCTAAGCAGGTTTTGTCTCAATCCCCAGCGACGGATTCTGGCCAAAAATGTGCATTAGATGACAGTCCCATTCAGGACTTTTCTGTGCAGATGCAGTACGAAAGCCAGACCTAATGCGAAGGATCCGATCTGCAGTCAACCAACATGCTTCTTTTTGACAGTCCTTGAGCGCTGTGCTTGGCTTCTTAAGCAAATACCCCGACTGCACCGTGCTAACGCCCTCATACTTGCGGTGAGCGCTTTGCTCACGACGACCAGCCAGCTGTGTGAAGAATGTTGTATCGCTGCGGCGCTCATGATCTAGCCAAGCCGATATTCCTACATCGCTGCGTACCTACGTTTTATTGCGTATGGATTGCTCGAGAAAGGAAGCTCCATGGATTTTCTGCATCAGGTTCTGAACCAGTCACCCGAACTTGCATTGTTTCTGTCCCTAGCGATTGGCTATTGGGTGGGTAGCATCCAATTCGGCAAGTTTCAGCTTGGCGGTGTGGCCGGATCGTTGCTGGCTGCCGTGGTCATCAGCCAGGTCGGCGTGACCATCGACAACGGCATCAAGTCGGTACTGTTCGCCCTGTTCATCTACGCCGTAGGTTTCGAGAGTGGGCCCCAATTCTTCCGCTCGTTGGGTCGCAACTCGCTGCGCGAAATCGTGCTGGCAGCGGTCATGGCGCTCAGTGGTTTGGCGACGGTAGTCATTGCCGCCAGGTTACTGGATCTGGACAAAGGGCTAGCCGCCGGTATCGCGGCAGGTTCCATGACGCAATCGGCGATCATTGGCACCGCCAGTGCGGCTATCGCCAAGCTGGATCTACCCCTTGAGCAGATCCAAGCGCTGCAGGGCAACGTCGCTGTCGGTTATGCCGTGACCTACATCTTCGGTTCGTTCGGCGCGATCATCATGTGCGTCAACGTCCTGCCCTGGTTCATGAAACGCACCATTCGCGATGACGCGACCAAAGCCGAGGCCGAACTGCTCTCCGGCGCACGGGTTTACGGGCAGGGTGAACAGCCGGCGGTAGCGCCGCTGGTTGGCCGCATTTACCGCGTCGAGCAGGCTGCGGGCAAGACCGTCGAGCAGCTCGAAGCGCTCCAGCAAGGCAGCGGCCAGACCACCTTGACCGTCGAACGCATCAAGCGCGGAGGTGCCTTGGTCGGCATTGCGCCGGATACGGTGCTTGAGAACGGCGATGTGGTGTTGGTGGTAGGGCGCCGTGCGCGCGTCGTGGCGATAGCCGAGCAGCTTGGTGCCGAACTGCAATCCTATCCCGACATGGATGTGGTGGTGGTTCAGCGTGAACTCACGATCGACAACCCCGCGTTCCTCAATCGCACCGTGGCGGACATTCGTCAGGAGGCTAACCGGACGCTGCGCCACGGCGTGTACGTCGTGGAGGTCAAGCGTGGCGGGCGGCCGCTGGCCTTGCAGCCCGATACGGTGATCGCTTCAGGCGACCTGGTCATGCTGTACGGCACCCCGGATGACATCCAGCGCGTAGCCAAGCAGGTCGGTTCGGTCATCGTGCCCAGCGACAAGACCGATTTCGTGTTTCATGGGTTCGGGCTTGTGGTGGGCTTGCTCATCGGCATGATCGTGGTGCGCCTCGGCGCCGTACCGCTGACTCTGGGCAGTGGCGGGGGTGCACTGATCGCCGGGCTGGCCTTCGGCTGGTACCGCAGCCTCCACATGACCCGGGGCAACATGCCCACCCCTGCTTCGACACTGTTGCGTGACCTCGGCCTGGCCGGTTTCGTGGCCGTGGTCGGTCTGCAGTCTGGGCGCCAGGCGGTGGAAACCATCGCCACGCAGGGCGTTTCCATCTTCTTGGTCGGAGTGGTGGTGTGCATTGTCCCCATCCTCATCGCCATGTTCGTGGGCCGCTATGTGCTGCGTTACGACAATGTGGCGCTGTTCGCCGGTGCCCTGTCTGGCGCACGCAGTGCCAACCCAGCCTTTGGCGAGGTGCTCGACAAGGCGGGCAATTCGATACCGACGGTTCCCTTCGCGGTCACATACGCCCTGGCCAACGTGTTTCTCACGTTGCTCGGGCCGCTGGTTGTCGCCTTCGCCTAACTGTAGAGAGGATGCCATGAGCAACGAGCAAGCCCAGAACGAAGACTACGCACAGTACGCCAAGTTGAGCCCATTCGAACTAAAGGACGAGTTGATCAAGCTTGCCTCGGGCAGCGAAAACCGGCTGATGCTCAATGCCGGGCGGGGCAATCCCAACTTCCTCGCGACGCTGCCGCGGCGAGCCTTCTTCCGCCTGGGGCTGTTCGCCACCGCCGAGGCCGAGCTGTCTTACTCCTATATGCCCCACGGCGTGGGTGGTTTGCCGCAGATCGATGGAATCGAGGTGCGCTTCGAACGCTATACCTCCGAGTACCGTGATCAACCTGGCGTGCTGTTCCTCGCCAAATGCCTCAGCTATGTACGCGATCAACTGGGTCTTTCTGCGTCGGCCTTTCTCCACGAAATGGTCGAAGGCGTCCTGGGCGTCAATTATCCCGTGCCGCCACGGATGCTGAGGGTTTCCGAGCAGGTGGTGCGCGAGTACATCGTCAAGGAGATGATCGGTGGATTCATCCCCGCAGGCACCGTCGACCTATTCGCTGTGGAGGGGGGCACGGCAGCCATGACCTACATCTTCCATTCGCTGCAGCAGAACGGTCTGCTCAAGCGCGGCGACAAGGTCGCGATCGGCATGCCGGCCTTCACGCCCTACATCGAGATCCCAGAGCTGGAGGAGTTTGGCCTGGAGCAGGTGCACATCGATGCCGATCCTTACGCCAATTGGCAGTACCCGGATGCCGAACTCGAAAAGCTGAAAGACCCGGCGATCAAGATCTTCTTCTGCATCAACCCCAGCAATCCGGCGTCCGTGAAAATGGATGAGCGCAGCCTGGAGACGGTCGCGCGCATCGTCACCGAGTCACGCCCGGATCTGTTTATCCTCACCGACGACGTATACGGCACCTTCGCTGACGATTTCCGCTCGTTGTTCGCGATCTGCCCGCACAACACCATGCTGGTCTATTCCTTCTCCAAATACTTCGGTGCCACGGGGTGGCGCCTGGGCGTGATCGCCGCGCACAAAGACAGCGTTTTCGACAAGGCGCTAGAGGCGCTGCCAGATGAGACCAAAGCGTCGCTGAGCCGGCGATACGGCACGCTGCTTCCTGACGTCGAGCGCCTCAAGTTTATCGACCGGATCGTCGCTGATAGTCGCACCGTCGCCCTCAACCACACGGCCGGCCTGTCGACGCCGCAGCAGGTGCAGATGGTGCTGTTTTCCCTCTTCGCTTTGATGGATGAAAGTGACGGCTACAAGATCGAGCTCAAGAAACTAGTGCGCCGCCGTGAGGCCGCGCTCTACCGGGAGCTGGGCGTTGCGCCAGAGCGTGACCTGAATGCCGTCGAGTACTACACCTTGCTTGACCTTGAAGAGCTGGCACGCAAGATCCACGGCGACGACTTCGCCGCTTGGGTGAAGGCCAAATTCAGCAGCGGCGATCTGCTGTTCCGAATCGCCAAGGAAACCGGAATCGTGCTGTTGCCAGGCAAAGGGTTCGGCACCAAGCAACCTGCCGCCCGCGTATCCCTGGCCAACCTCAATGAATACGAATATGCCAGCATCGGCCGCTCGCTCAGGGCCATGGCTGACCAGTACTACGAGGAGTTCAAGGAATCCAAGGAAGGTACCCAGAGTTCGCCGAGAAAGGCCACCTGAGGCAGGTATCGTGGAAACTGTTGGGGTTCTGGTGAACCTCACCGTAAAACCTGCCGGCGATCTGGCCCACCCCACGCAGAACCCTTCCAAGCCCAGAAACGGATACTCCAGATGAGAATCGCCGTCTTCAGTGCACGCCCCTATGACCGTCATTCACTCGATCGTGCCAATGAGGCCGCCGCAGCGGGGCAACGGGTCCAGTTTCTGTACAACGAGGCCACACTCGATTCCCGTACAGCCGCGCTGGCGGATGGTTGTGACGGGGTTTGCGTGTTCGTCAATGATCGGCTTGATGCGCCGGTGCTGCAGACATTGCATGAGTTGGGGGTGAGTGCCATCGTGCTGCGCTGTGCAGGCTTCAATAACGTGGACTTGGCCACGGCGCAGCGGCTGGGCTTCTTCGTCGCCCGCGTGCCTGCGTATTCGCCCGAAGCAGTGGCCGAGCACACACTGGCGCTGGTGATGACGCTGAACCGCCATACACACCGCGCCTACAACCGCGTACGCGAGGGCAACTTCATGCTTAATGGCCTCCTCGGGCGAACGCTGCACGGCAAAACGGTGGGCATCGTGGGCACAGGAAAGATCGGGCTGGCGACGTCGCGAATCTTTAACGGCATGGGCTGCAGGGTGCTTGGCCATGACCCGTATCCATCGCCTGCCTTCCAAGCAATTGGTGAGGATGTAGAGCTTGATGAACTGCTGGCACGCTCAGACATCGTCTCTCTGCATTGCCCACTGACCGAGCAAACAGAGCACTTGATCAATGATGTCTCGCTGTCCCGGCTGAAGCCCGGTGCCATGCTGGTCAATACCTCGCGCGGTGGGCTGGTGGACACCGGTGCGGTAATTCGTGCGCTGAAGTCGCGCCATCTGGGTCACGTCGCCATCGACGTGTACGAGCAGGAAAGCGAGTTGTTCTTCCAGGATCGCTCCGGCGAGATCATCGATGACGACGTGTTCCAGCGCCTGATGACCTTCCCGAATGTGCTGGTGACCGGGCATCAAGGGTTCTTCACCGCCGAAGCGCTGGAAGAGATTGCACAGACCACGCTGGCCAATCTCGGGCACTTTACTGCCGGCACACCATGCCCGAACTGCGTCTCGTGATTCAGCCGGCAATCCATACCCGGCAGTGCGCTGCGCCCGCGCGCGCACTTTTGCAGCGCCCGTTGCCAACACCCGGAGCCCCCAAAAATGTGGCCGCAGAACTACGATCCGCTGGGTAACCCTAATCTCTCCGCACTGCTGGCTGCGTTGCCCGTGCTGGTGTTCCTGCTGGCACTTACGGTGTTTCGGCTCAAGGGGTTGACTGCCGCACTGCTGGCTGTGGTCGTCTCGGCGGCGGTCTCCGCGCTGGTATTCGCAATGCCTTCCAGCGCGATTGCCGGGGCGGCGATCTTCGGCATCTTAAGCGGGGTGTTCCCCATCAGCTTCATCGTGCTGATGGCGGTTTGGCTGTACAAGCTCGCAATCCGTAGCGGCAAGTTTGAGATCATCCGCAGTAGCATTGCGACGGTATCGGAAGACCAGCGCGTCCAAGTGCTGTTGATCGCCTTCTGCTTCGGCGGCTTTCTGGAGGGTGCGGCAGGATTTGGTGTGCCGATCGCCATTTGTGCCGCGCTGCTGGTTGAGCTGGGCTTCCGGCCACTAAAGGCCGCCATGCTGTGCCTGCTGGCCAACGGTGCGGCGGGGGCCTACGGAGCGATCGGCATTCCGGTGCTGGTCGGGGCGCAGCAAGGCGGGGTGGCAGTATCCGAAATGGCTCCAATGCTGGTGGCGCTGGTACAGGTCATCGCTCTGGTGTCGCCGGCCATCCTTGTACTCATGCTGGACGGCTGGCGTGGCGTGCGTGAGACCTGGCCGGTGCTGATCGTCGTCGGCGTGGTCTTCAGTGGTGTGCAGACGGCCACGCTGTACCTGCTCGGGCCTGAGCTGGTGGACATCCTCGGGCCACTGGCGGCGATGGGGGCTCTGGCCGGCTTCATGCAGCTCTGGCGTCCCAAGCGGATCTATCGCGAATCCGACACGGCGTCCGGGCCAGCAAGCCATTACAACCTCAGGGAGGTGCTGCAGGCTTGGTCGCCATTCTACATTTTGACCGGAGCGATCCTGCTGTGGAGCCTGCCTGCGTTCAAGTCGCTGTTCGTACCAGGTGGGGCGCTGGCGAATACGGTGCTGAAACTTCCCATCGGGCTGCTGGATGGGAGGGTACAGGAGCTACCGCCACTGGTGCCGCAGGTACACGTGCTGTCGGCGGTATGGAATGTGGGTTGGCTCAATGCCTCCGGAACCGCGATTCTGGTGGCAGCGGTGCTGACAGTTGCGCTGTCGCCACGGCTCAACCCGCGCATTGCCGGCCAGGAGCTGGCGCAGGCCTGCCGGGAGATGTGGAAGCCGCTGGCGACGGTTTCGCTGGTCATGGCGGTGGCCTACATCACGAACTATTCGGGTGGATCTTCGACCATCGGGCTGGCGCTGGCGCAGACCGGCGGCGTCTTCCCGCTTCTGTCGCCGTTAATTGGCTGGATGGGTGTCTTCATAACCGGCTCGGTAGTCAATAACAACACGCTGTTTGCCCACCTGCAGGCGGTGACGGCCGCACAGATCGGTGCACCAGAGGCGCTGCTGGTGGCCGCAAACACAGCGGGTGGCGTAATGGCCAAGTTGGTTTCGCCGCAGTCCATTGCCATTGCCGCAGCGGCGGTGAAACTGGTGGGCCAGGAGGCCGCGATCATGCGCACAACGCTCTCTATTAGCATTGTGCTGCTCGCCTACGTTTCCCTGTGCACATGGGTGCTTTCTATCATGTAAGGCCGCGCTGTGGGCGGGTAACTGTCGTCGACATTTGCGGCCGTTTTTAAATGTGTTCCATATAGCAGACCAAGCGTGTCAGACAGATACATCGTTCGAGATCAGACCGCGGTTCTACTGAAAGGCCGCTAATTACGTATGCTCATGGCCGAAACCTACCTCTACTGCCTGGCCGAGCGCCGTACCAGCCAAGTGATCGACATATCCCTAGCTTTTGTAGACAGGCCCGACTGCGGCGGCCTGCAATGCGTTTATGAACGCAGAGCAGCACTAGGGATCTGTCGCTATGACTGCACACGATTTCGTCCACCATCCTTGGCCTGGTATAGACGATCGTCAGCGAGTTTGAGAACGCCTTCGGCGGTTTGGACACCGGGTTGTAGGGTGGCCACACCGATGGAAATGGTGATGTAACCCACCTGCGGGACTTCACAGGCAGCGATGGTCTCTCGTATACGCTCAGCAATGGAGGCGGCTAGTTGAAGTGGCGTATCGGGCAGGATCAGGATGAATTCCTCGCCCCCGGCTCTGCATGCAAGGTCCGCAGCTCTTGAGTTGTCCTTGAGGATGTTCGATACATGCTGCAGAGCAATGTCGCCTGCATCGTGACCGAAAGTGTCGTTGACCCGCTTGAAGTGATCAATGTCTAGAGCAAGTATCGAATATGGCTGGCCAGCCTGCCCCAGCAAATCCAGCAGAGCATTCATGGCGCGGCGATTAGCCAGGCCGGTTAATGGGTCGCTTTGCGCCTCTTGGCTGAGACGTCCCAATTTCTGCAGCAGCAGTTGTACGCCAGCCAACAGCGCCTGACGAATGGCGAAGGCGTCACGGTACCAGGCACGAACCTCCAGAAGGCGCTCGGTCGTCTGAGGTGCCGCTAATTGCTCAGCAATCGATGCGAGCTGGCGCAGCGGGCGCGCAATGTAAGCAGCCCCAACCCAGATCAAGAACAATCCAAGTATCCCTGCGGGAAGCATCCCGATAAGCATTTCGCGCATCAGCCTGTTCAGAGGTGCCAGACTATGTTCGCGTGGCTGCTGGGTCACAACAGCCCAGTTGGCGTTAGCTACCTGAGCATAACCTGCGAGCATCGGGACGCCCTTATAGTTGGGCACCGCCATGAAGCCGCTTTCGCCTCGAAGTGCTGCATCAACCGTCTTGCTCCACTTCAGCGTCTCGCCGATCCGTTGCGGATCAGGGTGGTACAACAGGCGGCGATTACCGTCGGCCACGAAGGCGAACGTGCCTTCATGGTGAAAATGACTGCTGATTACCGAATATAGCGCGCTTTGCTTGAGCAAATAGACTGACCCACCAACTACCCCGACAAAGGTGCCCGAAGCGTCGAATATGGGCTGAGAAATGAATATAACTAGGTTGCCTGCTATTGAAACGTAGGCAGCGCTGACTTGCGGGCGGCGTGCAGCTAGAGCTTGCTGGATGCCGTCAGAATCGGAAGTTGAACCTTTTATCTGCAGCGTGTTGGGATATGCTTCGAGTATCTTGCCGCTGGCATCCACAACGGTGATCGAGTTGAAATCGTCATCCTGCGCCTGTAGGCGCAGCGCCTCTGCACGCAATAGCTGGGCATCGCCCCAATGCTTACCCAATTCGCTGGCACTGAAGCTGAGATGGCTATGCGATGAGCGCAGAAACTCGCCAATACTGGACGCAACCTTGGCAGCATAGGCGCTGTTGGACACTAAGGCGTGTTCAATTAAAGCGTCACGCTGAACCCGGTACGCTGTAACCAGGCTGTTGGCTAGCGTCGCCAGAACAGACAGCAGGGCAAATCCCAAAATCAACGTACGTAGATCTACCGGCCAAGCTGTCGATTGCTTCATAGAGGCTCCTGATTCAATTTCACTCCCTTACTGCCACTTTGCCTCAACTTAGCAAATACCGTGAATCCTGCACTTACCGGTATAGGACACCACAACGGTACCGTCCGGCTTGATGCTCAGTGAAACAGTTACCTCGGTATTACTAGCCTCAAAATGCACCTTCAAATTACCCGGGCAGGTTGCATCGATGTGTAGCACCGCTGCAATGGCAATGCCCGAAGCACTCCACAGAAGGAAATAGGTCAATAGTCTTGTCGCTTTTCACTCCTAGGCCCGGATAGAGCCGAGGTGGTTCTGAGCGACCATAGTGACCCAAGATAGCTTCGCGTCTGTGCTGTCCGGTTAGCAACCACCGTCTTAAGTATCCATCCTTGTCCTCCTCATATGAAGGACATGCCATGAATTCCATTTCCACCTGCAGTCATCAACCCTGGAACAATGGAAGATTAATCGGACAGAAAGCCCCGCTCTGACTAAAAAATATTCTGGCTATACGGATAAGGCTTCAAATGATGGCGGAACAGACTGAGATTTGATCCTCATAGCGACGATCAAACCCAGGCCGCCGCTAAGTGGCCGATAGCCGTCCTCCACGACCGGCCGCTATTGGCCGATTGCTGCCGGTGGTGTCCTGGCAGCACACGGTTTCAGCCAGTTCGAATTTCATCTCATGGTAAGCAGGTAAGGAGATACCAGTCCTGTGGCCTAGCTCTAGCCAACGATCCTTACGCCAACAGCGACCATCTCCCACCAAATCACGCCCACGATCCAATCGTCTTGCCGGCCAAATACCGGAGGAGGCGGGGAGAAACAGCCAGATACGACAAAGCCCGCACAAGGCGGGCTTTGTCGAGGTGTTTCGCGAGCAGCGCAGGGCTGCTGGAAACTGGGATTTGGTCGGAGAGACAGGATTCGAACCTGCGACCTTCTCGTCCCGAACGAGACGCGCTACCAAGCTGCGCTACACTCCGAATGCGCCGAATTGTACTGAAAAAGTTTTGCAGCACAAGGGGTTAGCGCAAAATTTTTGATCGGGGCGCAGCGCCTGAAGCCTGCGCCCGCGATGGGTCAACGGTGCTTACAGCTCTTTGACGGTACGAACCTGGTCTTTGTTGACCTTGGTGCGCTTGCCATCCAGTTGTTCGAATTCGTAGAAGCCAGTGTCGTCGTCGAAATCAGGGCGATCTACGGTCTGGATTTCCCGGCCATCGTTCAGGGTGATGACCGAAGGCGTGGAACAACCGGCCAGAGTAACCAGGCCGAACGCGAGTAGAAATGCAGCGGTAGTCCGTTGCTTCATGACATGTCTCCTTAAATCGAAGCTGAATGATTACTTGGGCTAAGACGAGCACGGCGACCCCAAGTTCCACCCTATTTATCCACTCGGCTGGCTGACTCGCAAGCGCGATCTATTCGAGAAGCTGCGGTGAATTGACGTTGCTCAGGCGCGGATCGTCTGGCGCGCAGGTTAGCGCCACGGGCTGGTGATCGTGCAGCCAGCGCTGTGTGCTGCGCTGGCCCGCCTGCCAGGCCTGCTCCAGAGAGGGCAGCAGGCTGCGCGGGACGACCGCGAACAGTGGTTCCCAGTGGCCGTCGCGCTTGGCCATCACCGGGCGCTCGCCGGCCAGCGCGATAAGTTCGTCGAGCAGGCTGCGGTCTACCCGGGGTGCGTCACAGGGCAGCACCAGCAGGAGAGGGTGGCGGGCGATCTGCAGGGCGGCGCGGATGCCGGCCAGGGGGCCGGGGTAGTCTGCGCTGTCATCGCCAACGAGGCGGTCGGCGTAGGGCGCATAGGCGTCATGGTTACGGTTGCAGGAGATGATCAGGTCGTCGGTGAGGGGGCGAACCTGGTCGTGCAGCCAGGCGATCATCGGGCGCTCCTGCCACTGCACCAGGCCCTTGTCGCGGCCCCCCATGCGCTGGCCGCGGCCGCCTGCGAGCAGGACCACCGAGAGGCTTTGGGGCGGGGCTGAGGTAGGCATGGCAGGGTCTCTGGAGGTGGCGCTGTGGTATAACACCGGCCATTGTTCACGACAACTGGAAGCCTGCCATGAGCCACAAGGCCGATGCGCCATTCGTGCCCCTGAATATCGCCGTTCTGACCGTCAGCGATACCCGCACGCTGGAAACCGATACCTCCGGGCAACTGTTCGTCGACCGCTTGAAAGCGGCCGGCCACAACCTCGCCGAGCGCGTACTGCTGAAAGACGATCTGTACAAGATCCGCGCCCAGGTCGCCACCTGGATCGCCGAAGACGTGGTGCAGGTCGTGCTGATCACCGGCGGCACCGGCTTCACCGGGCGTGACAGCACGCCGGAAGCGGTGGCCTGCCTGCTGGACAAGCAGGTCGACGGCTTCGGCGAGCTGTTCCGGCAGATCTCCACCACCGACATCGGCACCTCGACCATTCAGTCCCGGGCACTGGCCGGCCTCGCCAACGGCACGCTGGTCTGCTGCCTGCCTGGCTCGACCAACGCTTGCCGCACCGGCTGGGACGGCATCCTGGCCGAGCAGCTCGACGCCCGCCATCGCCCGTGCAACTTCGTGCCGCACCTCAAGCTCGCTGCGCCCTGCGAGAGCCGCGGATGAGCGAGCCGCATTCGCCGCTGATGCCGGTGGAGCAGGCGCTGCAGCGTCTGCTGGCACTGGCCGAGGCCACGCCCATCGAGGGGCAGGAGCTGGTCGATCTGGCCGACGCCGATGGCCGTGTGCTGGCCCAACCGATGATCGCCGGCCTGGATCTGCCGCCATGGCCGAACAGTGCCATGGACGGCTACGCGCTGCGCCTTGCCGACTGGCAGGGCGATGCGCTGCCGGTCAGCCAGCGCATCCTCGCGGGTACCGCCCCGGAGGCGCTGCAGCCCGGTACCTGTGCGCGGATCTTCACCGGTGCGCCGGTGCCGCTCGGTGCCGACACGGTGGAGATGCAGGAAAACGTCAGCGTGGCTGATGACGGTCGCGTGCACTTCGATCAGGCCCTGAAGCTCGCCCAGAACATCCGCCCCCAGGGGCAGGAGAACCGCAAGGGTGAAACCCTGCTGACCGCCGGTACGCGGTTGGGCCCGGTGGAGCTGGGGTTGGCGGCGTCGATTGGTCTGGCGCAACTGCCGGTACGTCGCAAGCCGCGGGTGGCGGTGCTCTCCACCGGTGATGAGCTGGTCGAGCCGGGGCAGCCGCTGGGCGCTGGGCAGATCTACAACAGTAACCGCTACCTGCTGGTCGCCTGGTTGCAGCGCCTGGGCTGCGAGGTGATCGATGCCGGCATTCTGGTGGATGATCTCGAGCGTACGCGCGAGGCCCTCGGTGCCCTGCAGGATGTCGATCTGATTCTGTCCACCGGCGGTGTGTCGGTGGGCGAGGCGGACTTTCTCGGCATCGCCTTGCGTGAGGCTGGCGAGCTGGCCCTGTGGAAGCTGGCGATCAAGCCCGGCAAGCCGCTCACCGTCGGTGAGTTCCGTGGCCGCCCGGTGATCGGCCTGCCCGGTAACCCGGCATCGACCCTGGTGACCTTCGGCCTGCTGGCGCGGCCTTATCTGCTGCGCCGCCTGGGCGTGCAGAAGGTCGAGCCGCTGGGCTTCGCGGTACCCGCGGGCTTCGTCTGGCCGAAACCGGGCAAGCGCCGCGAGTTCCTGCGGGCGCGGCTCGAGAACGGCCGTGCAGTGCCCTATGCCAATCAGAGCTCCGGTGTGCTGCGCAGTGCCGCGTGGGCCGAGGGGCTGGCGCAGGTGCTGGAAGGCACCACCCTGGAAGAAGGCGACAGCCTGCACTTCATTCCCATGAGTGAACTGCTCGGCTGAGGTGTAGAGTCGACGATGGGCTGGCGTGATTATTTCGTTTGCCCGTTGTCTGCATTGGCAGTCGTTTTCAATCCCGTTTTCCGGAGCCGTTATGCAAGAGCGTAAAGCGCTGTTGATCCTTCATGGTAAGCAGTCCCTCAACGAAGAGGTGCGTGCGGCGGTCAAGACCCAACGCGAGCGTGGCTGGGACCTGGCCGTGCGCCTGACCTGGGAGGGCGGCGATGCCCAGCGCCTGGTCAGCGAAGCGTTGCAGGCGGGCTATCCGACGCTGATCGCCGGGGGCGGCGACGGTACCCTGCGTGATGTCGCCGAAGCCATGGCCAAGGCCGAAACGGATGCCAGCCTGGTGCTGCTGCCGCTGGGCACCGCCAATGATTTCGCCAATGCAGCCGGTATTCCGCTGGCGCCGGCCGAGGCCCTGGCGCTGCTCGACACCCCCGCGCAGCCCATCGATCTGGGCGAGGTCGACGACCAGCTGTTCCTCAATATGGCCACTGGCGGCTTCGGCTCCAACATCACCGCCAATACGTCCGAAGACCTCAAGCGTGTGCTCGGTGGCGCGGCCTACATGCTTACCGGCCTGACCCGCTTCGCCGAAGTGCGCTCGGCCTTCGGGCGCTTCAAGGGGCCGGACTTCGAGTGGGAAGGCGAATTTCTCGCCCTGGGCATCGGCAATGGTCGCCAGGCCGGTGGCGGGCATGTGCTGTGCCCCCATGCCCGGGTCAACGACGGCCTGCTGGATGTGTGCATCGTGCCGGCTGCGTCGGATGTGGTCGGCACCCTCGGTACGTTGTTTTCCGGTGGGCTGAAGGGCATCGAAGGGGTATCGGTAAGCGCTCGGTTGCCCTGGCTGGAAATCGAGGCGCCCGAGGGGCTGGACCTGAACCTCGACGGCGAGCCGCGAGAAGGCCACAGCATGCGTTTTTCCGCGCGGCCCCAGGCGTTGCGGGTGCATTTGCCCCAGCAGTCGCCTTTACTGCAGGACTGAGCATGGCGCGCTGGTTTTCCGCCAGCCACTGGTGCAGGATGGCGTTGCGCCATGCCGCCTTCAGTAATGCAACGACTGGCCGATAGCCTCACAAGAACATCACGCCTCACAGGAGCGAATAATGGCCGGTATTCTCGACACCGTTGATCAACGGACACAGCTGGTAGGTGAGAACCGCCTGGAAATCCTGATGTTCCGCCTGGCTGGCCGGCAGTTGTTCGCGATCAACGTATTCAAGGTGCAGGAAGTCTTGCAGATGCCCAAGCTGACGCTGATGCCGCAGCGCCATCGTTTCGTCTGCGGGGTGATTCACCTGCGCGGCCAGACCCTGCCGGTGATCGACCTGTCCCAGGCCATCGGCATGCGCCCGATCGTGCCCGATGAGCGCAGCACCATCATCGTCACCGAATACAACCGTTCGATTCAGGCCTTCCTGGTCGGCGGCGTCGACCGCATTCTCAACCTCAACTGGGAATCCATCCTGCCGCCGCCTGGCGGAGCAGGGCGCCACCACTACCTGACGGCGATCACCAAGGTCGACGACCAGTTGGTGGAAATCATCGACGTCGAGAAGGTCCTGGCCGAGATCGTGCCGTACGACACCCGCATTTCCAGCGACCGCCTCGCCGATCCGCTGCTGGAGAAGGCCCGTGGCCGCGAAGTGCTGCTGGTCGACGACTCCAGCGTGGCGCTGTCGCAGTTGCGCGATACCCTGTCGCAGCTGGGGATCAAGATGCATGTGGCCACCGATGGCCTGAAGGCGCTGAACATGCTCAAGGCCTGGGCCGATAACGGCCAGGTGATGACCGACAAGCTGCTGATGATCTTCACCGACGCCGAGATGCCGGAAATGGACGGTTATCGCCTGACCACCGAGATCCGTCAGGACCCGCGCCTGCGTGATCTGTACGTGGTGCTGCACACCTCGCTGTCCGGCAGCTTCAACGATGCCATGGTGAAGAAGGTGGGCTGTGACAACTTCCTCTCCAAGTTCCAGCCCGACAAGCTGGTCGACGTGATTCGCGAGCGCCTAGCGCTCGACGAGCAGTAAGCGCTCAACGCCACGCGCCTGGCTTGAGCCGCGGCGGCGGTTTGCGTATAACCGCCGTTTCGCTCTAGTCAGGACGCCGGGCCATGCACCTTTCCTCGCTTTATCGCTTTCCTCTCAAGTCCGCCATTGGCGAATCGCTCCCCAGCCTGCAGCTCGACGGCCTGGGCGTGGTCGGTGATCGCCGCTGGATGCTGGCGAGCGAGGAGAACGGCCGCTTTCTGACCCAGCGCACCTTTCCGCAGATGAGCCGCCTGACGGCGCGCTGGAATCAGAGCGGCGGCCTGACCCTCGAGGCGCCGGACAGGCCCTCTCTCGATGTGGCGCTGCCGGACCCGGACGAGGCGTTGCGCGGCGTGATCATCTGGCGCGACAGCATGCGCGTGCCGGATGCCGGCGACGAAGCCGCGGCCTGGGTCAGCGCGTTCATCGGCAAGCCCTGTCGGCTGGTGCACGTGCCTGCAGAGCGTGCGCGCTATATCGAGGGCAATGTGAGCGGCGATGAGAAGGTTGGGTTCGCCGACGGCTTCCCGCTGTTGCTGATCGGCCAGGCCTCGCTCGACGACCTGGTGGCCCGGGTTGGCCGCCCGCTGGAAATGCTGCGCTTTCGTCCCAACCTGGTGGTGCAGGGCAGTGAGCCCTATGCCGAAGACAGCTGGAAGCGCATTCGCATCGGCGATGTCGAGTTCACCCTCGCCAAGGCCTGTTCACGCTGCATCATCACCACCATCGATCCGCAAACAGGCGAACGCAGCGCGGATCGCGAGCCGCTGACCACCTTGCGCAGCTACCGCCAGCGCGAAGGCGAGATTCTCTTCGGGCAGAACCTGATCAACCACGGCAGCGGCGAATTGCAGGTCGGCATGCCGGTCGAGGTGTTGGCGTAGGTTGAGGCATTCACCCCTGATGTAGCCTGGGTCGAGCGCAGCGAAACCCGGGAGGGTGCCCTGGGTATCGCTGCGCTTAACCCAAGCCCCGGCGGCGGGGCCACTGCGCGCTCTTTCTTGCCGCTTGCCGCCGCTTTATTGGTCGAAATAACGCTCGTGCCAGCCTACCAGCGGCTGCGGCGCGTTGAGTTTGTCGCCGTAGATCACCGCATAGGACAGCACGTTCTGCACGTACTGGCGGGTTTCATTGAACGGGATGTTTTCGACCCATACGTCGTAGGACAGGTGGTTGGCGCCGCGCAGCCATTGGCGAACACGGCCTGGGCCGGCGTTGTAAGCGGCCGAGGCCAGCACGCGGTTGCCGTTGAACTGGCCGTAGATCTGGCTCAGGTAGGCGGCGCCCAGCTGGATGTTGACGCTCGGCAGCAGGGCGTTGTTGGGGTTGCTCAGGGGAATGCCGTACTTCTTGGCGGTCTCCTTGGCGGTGGCGGGCATGACCTGCATCAGGCCCATGGCGCCGGCGTGGGATTTGGCGTCGGCCATGAAGCCGCTTTCCTGGCGGGTGATGGCGAACACCCAGCTGGAATGCAGGCCGCGTTTCTTCGCTTCGGCGGTCAGCGGCTCGCGATGCGCCATCGGGAAGCGCACGTCGAGGTCATCCCAGTACTTGGCCTGGCTGATGGTGCGAATGGCCGGGAAGTACCACTCCATGTCGTAGGCCAGGCGTGCCTGGGCGACCAGTTCGTCGCGGTCGAAATGACGGCTGGCGTGATACCACTCGCGGCGGCCGTCGACGATCTGGCCACGGTCATGGAATTCCATGGCACGGCGAATGCCGGGGGCGTTGCGGACCTTCTTGATCACTGCGGCGCTGAGCGGCAGCGGCGCGTTTTTCAGGTAGTAGGGTTCCTTGACCTGGTCGGCAGCCATGAAGCCATAGAAGTCGCGCTCCTTGGCCAGTTCGTGGAACAGCGGCTGAGCGGCCTTGCCGTTGGGTTGCGCCAACTGCAGGCTGCGCGCCTGCCAGTAACGCCAGCGGTTGGTGCTGATCAGGGAGTCGGGCATGCGGCTGATCAGTTTGTAGGCGTCGTCCCAGCGACCCAGGCGCAGCAGCAGGCGCGCGCGCCACTCGCTGACGGTGTCGTCACGCAGGTTGGGGTCGTACTTGGCCATCACGTCGAGGGCACGCGGGTCGAAGCGGCGTGCCAGGGTCAGGCCGATCTCGTTGGCGATGGCCACCTTCTCCTGCTCGGAGAAGCGCATGCGCTGGGAATAGCCTTCGAGCAGGCTCAGGGCCTGTTCCGGGTCCTGGCGAGCGAGGCGGCGCAGGCCCAGGCTGACCACGTCGCCCATGGCGTCGTCGGCCGGCATGAAACGTGCGGTCTGGGTGAGTATCTGCGGCTTCTGGCCGACTTCCACGAGGAGCTTGCCGTGGTTGCTGAGCGTCGGCAGGTCCTTGCTCAGAAAGGTGGCCAGGCTGTAGTTGCGCGCTTCGGTAGCCAGCTTGGTACGTTGCCAGCGGCGCTGTTCGGTCAGTTGCCCTTCGGCGGCCCAGCGGTCGAACAGGCGATCGCAGGCTTCCGGTTGCGACTTGCCGACCAGCCACAGCTTTTCGGCGCTGGCGTAGCCTTCGGCGGTTTCGCCCTGATTGAGCTGGCGCTGGCCGTTGAGGCAGTCCAGTTCGGTGAAATTGAGGGTCGGATCGTAGTACTTGGCGAAGGTCTGCCATTCGCCACGCTCGGCCAGCCAGCGCAACCAGCGCAGCTTCATCCAGTTGGCCTGAGGCAGGTCGCCATGGGCCGCGAGAAAGGCCTCGATCTCGTCGTTGCTGGCCCATTTCAGGCGCGCAGTGAGCTCGTCGTACGCCAAGTAGGGCGTCAGCGGGTAGTCACGCAAGGCGCTGGCATAGCGCTGATAGGGGCCCTTGTCGCCCTTGGCGAGGGCTGCTTTGGCCTCGTCGTAGTACTGGCGTTGCTGGGGCAGGCTGGCTGCCTGGCTCAGGGTTGCCGTGGTGGCGCAAAGGATCAGGCAGGACAGCAGACTGGGCAAACGACAGCGCATGGCACTTCCGGGGGATCATCTCGTGAGCGGGCGCGATCTGGCTGAATGCCGGTCGCTCGATGCGCCCTTGGGGCGGTTGCCGTTCTACAGGCGATCACGGCAGTGCCGGGCGCGGTGACGACAACGGGCGTTAGCTTAGCCTTTTGCCCGCTTGGCGCGAAAGGGCCGTTGCAGTCTGGCGCATGTCTGTTTATGTCACGTCGACGGTCGGCACGCACGGCCTCACAGACGCCGAGGGTCTTCTCGGTTAGAATACGCGCCCGGTTTTTGGCTGGCGCATGCGCCGGCCAGATCAGTTTTCGTGGTGGTCGGCCACGCGACGAGCCCATTGGCTGCGTTCGCACACCCTTTCGCCCATCACCCCAGCGTATTGTCGAGGCAACTCCATGACCCTGCTCAAGTTCACCGATGTATCCCTGGCCTTTGGCGCCATGCCGCTGCTGGACAAGGTGTCTTGGCAGATCGCCCGGGGCGAGCGGGTGTGCATCATCGGTCGCAATGGCACCGGCAAGTCCAGCATGCTCAAGCTGGTCAAGGGTGACCAGAAGCCCGATGACGGTGCCGTGTGGCGCGCGCCGGGTCTGAAGATCGGCGAGTTGCCCCAGGAATTGCCGGTGGCCGACGGGCGTACCGTGTTCGACGTCGTCGCCCAGGGGCTCGACGGCGTGGGCGAGTTGCTCGCTCAGTACCACCACCTGGCACAGAACTGCGTCACCGAAGAGGACCTGAACAAGCTGATGCACGTTCAGCAGGACCTCGAAGCCCGTGATGGCTGGCGCCTGCAGCAACTGGTCGACAGCACCCTGAGCCGTCTGCAGTTGCCTGCCGACAAGACCCTTGCCCAGCTGTCCGGTGGCTGGCGCCGCCGCGTGCTGTTGGCCCAGGCGCTGGTCAGCGAGCCGGATCTGCTGCTGCTCGACGAGCCGACCAACCACCTGGACATCGGCGCGATCGCCTGGCTGGAAGAAGCCCTCAAGGATTTCCAGGGCGCCGTGCTGTTCATCACCCACGACCGTTCCTTCCTGCAGAACCTGGCCACGCGCATTCTCGAACTGGATCGCGGCGGCCTGATCGACTGGAATGGCGATTACGCCAGCTTCCTGGTGCACAAGGAGGCCGCGCTGGCCGCCGAGGAAACCGCCAACGCGCTGTTCGACAAGCGCCTGGCCCAGGAAGAGGTATGGATCCGTCAGGGCATCAAGGCCCGACGTACCCGTAACGAAGGCCGTGTGCGCGCTCTCAAGGCCCTGCGCGTGGAGCGCAGCGAGCGTCGCGAGCGCACCGGCAAGGCCAACATTCAGCTCGACACCGCGGAGAAATCCGGCAAGCAGGTGATGGTGCTGGAGAACGTCAGCTTCGCGCACCCGGGCGGGCCGTTCCTGATTCGCGATTTCTCCATGGTGCTGCAGCGCGGCGACCGTATCGGCCTGCTGGGCGCCAACGGCACCGGCAAGACCACCCTGTTGAAACTGATGCTCAATGGTCTGCAGCCGACCAGCGGCACGGTGGAAGAGGGCACCAAGATCGATGTCGCCTACTTCGATCAGTTGCGCCACCAACTGGACCTGGAAAAGACCGTCATCGACAACGTCGCCGAAGGCCGTGACTTCATCGAGATCGACGGGCAGAACCGCCACGTGCTCAGCTACCTCGGCGACTTCCTGTTCAGCCCGCAGCGTGCCCGTACGCCGGTCAAGGCGCTGTCCGGTGGCGAGCGTGCGCGTCTGCTGCTGGCCAAGCTGTTCAGCAAGCCGGCCAACCTGCTGGTCCTCGATGAGCCGACCAACGACCTCGACGTGGAGACCCTCGAACTGCTCGAGGAAGTGCTGCTGACCTTCAAGGGCACCGTGCTGATGGTCAGCCACGACCGGGCCTTCCTCGACAACGTGGTCACCAGCACGCTGGTCTTCGAAGGCGAGGGCAAGGTGCGCGAGTACGTCGGTGGTTATCAGGACTGGCTGCGCCAGGGTGGTTCGCCGCGCCTGCTGGGCGTTGGCGAGACCAAATCGGGCAAGGCCGAGCTGGGTTCCGCAGTGGTCGAGGCGCCTGTCGCCGCACCCGTTGCCGCCCCGGTGGAAAGCGCGCCGGCAGCCAAGAAGAAACTCAGCTACAAGCATCAGCGTGAGCTGGACGCCATGCCCGAGCAGATCGATGCTGCAGAGCAGAAGATCGCCGAGCTGGAAGGGCAGATCGCCGATCCTGCGTTCTATCAGCAGTCGGCAGAGCACACCGCTGCGGTGCTGGCGCAGTTGCAGGCGCAGCAGGAAGAGCTGGACCGTCTGGTGGAGCGCTGGGCTGAACTGGAAGGCTGACAATCGTCACAGGGTGGTTGGGACTTACCGCTGCCCTGTGAGGTAAGTCGATTGCAAAACGTCAGGCCTTTGTCTGGCCAGCAAGAACATGTTCGGTGTCGTTGCAGGAGCCGTGACCCTGCGGCGATCGCTGGCCATCACGCCACTGGTGTGATGGCCAGCCATTGCATCGCGCCGGGGGCGACGCTCCTACGCGGGTTTCTGCCTTTTACTCAGCGAGTAGCGGTCAGGCCGACGGCTTTTTCAGGCTGACGGCCAGTACGTCGCAGGGCGCGCCGTGCAGCACGTCATTGGCGGTCGAGCCGAGCAGCAGGGCCAGGCCGTGACGGCCATGGCTGCCGACGATGATCAGGTCGCAGTGCTGTTCGGAAGCCAGGCGGTGGATTTCCTGGCGCGGCTGGCCGTAAGCCAGGTGGCGGCTTTCGGTGCCGAGCTGCGGGTGTTTGAGGGCGAAGGCGTCGAGGCGCTCCTTGGCCTGTTCGAACTGCTGTTGCTGCAGCATCGACAGGTCCATCGGTACGTCGCCACCAAAGGCCATGGCCATGGGTTCGACGATGTGCACCACGGACAGTTTCGCCTGGGTGCTGCTGGCCAGGGCCTGGGCGCGCTTCATTACCGGATCGCACTCCTCGGTCAGATCGACGGCGACCAGAATGTGCTGGTAGGACATGAGATTGTCTCCTTACAAGGGTGACCAATGATTTCAAGTGTGGCTGATTTGAGCATTTACCACAGGTTGCACGGTCGAGATAGAAATTATGACGGGTTGGATCGTTGTCGCACTACTGGTAGTCGCTCTTAGCCCCCTGGTCTGGCTGGTGCCGTCGCGGCGTCAGCGCGGCCAGATGGACGTTCGCATGGAGGCGCGACGCATGGGCCTGGCCATGCAGCTGGCCCGGGAAGAATGGCCGTACTGGATGACCAGTGCGCCGCCGAGCCCCTGCCCGCAATACCACCATCCGCGGCCTCGCGGGCGGCAGGACAGCTGGTGCTACTGGCAGAAAGAGCCGGGCCTGTGGGTGAACAAATGGCAGGAGCCCTGCGCGGACAGGCCGCTTGCCGAGCAACTCGCCACGCTGCCGGGGGATGTCTACAAGGCCGAAGTAACCCCGCAGATGATCGCCTTGTTCTGGGGTGAGCGGGCGCGCCCCGAATCGTTGCAGGCTGTTGCGACTTTTCTCAAAACCCAGGCTTGAGGGTTGCTCATCAAGGGCTGTCATGACGGCTCGCTCACCTGGTCTTGCCGGGCGTAAAGCTCGGTAACCTCCATCAGCCCGCGGATGATGCTGTCCGAGTACTTGTTGACCAGAAACGGCACGCTCTTTTCGTTGTAGTTGCGCAGCGACTTCTCGATGTAGCGCCATTTGGTCGTCACCGCGTCGAGCGCCGTATCGATCCGTGCATCGTTGCCCGGCCGGTTGCGTAGTGCAGTCAGGCGGCTGGAAAAGTCAGTCACCTGATCCTCGATGGGCCGCTCGCTGCTGTCCCCGGAAAAACTCGCGCCTATCGATGCACTGCGTGCCGCGTAGCTCACGGCGATGCCTTGCATCAGCAGGCTGAGCTCTCGGGTGCTGGCGGTCTGCTCGGAGATCGCGCCGGGGTCCGTGCGCTGCTGGGCTTCGTACAGGGCCTGGCTGGTCGCCAGCACCTGGCGGTTGCGCGCGGCCATGTCGGCCACCGGCTGCAGGTCGGTATAACCCTGCTTCGCCAGGGCGGCCATCAGCTCGCTCAGATCCCGGTCATAGGCCTGCCATTGCTGCTGCAATTGGGCATGCAGGCGCGCTGCGCCAACGTCGGGGATGCCAGCCAGCGTGCTCAGTTGTTCACTGGCCTCCCGGCGGGATTCATCGATCATCCGCGCATAGCGCTGATCACCTTCCATACTGTTGTACATGTAGAAGTCGCCCAGGCTTTTCTGCGCAGCCAGGTGCAGGCGCAGCAGATGTTGCAGGTAGGGCGAGGTCTGCGCGGCAGCGGCCAGACCAGGCAGGAGCAGAAGGGTGGCGAGCAGGGTGTGCAGAGAGATGGCGCGCAGGCGTGAATGCATGCTGGAACCTCGGTGACGACATGTCGTTATTGTTGTTTTTGTCATTCGGTGGCAGCCGAATCGCGCGACTCTACCTGCGGCCTGAAATTTTGGCTAGCGGCGGATCGAGGTGCGGGCATGTCTACCGAATGATGCGTTATCGACGCCATTGATCTGCTTTTCGCCGCAGCCTCGATCGATCACCTTGAGCAGGTAGTGCGCACTGCAAGTGGCTACAGAACGCCAATTGACAATTCACGGCTTTTCCGTGAATGTGTGCTCACCCAAATCAAACGGGCGTATGAATTGAGCGTTTGCCGTTTTGGCAGTGCCCAATCCAGTCCGATATCGCATCGGTGGGTAGCGGAATTTCGGCTACGGTGTCTTGTGGCGTGAGTCTGTGGATTGACTCCGGTGTGTACTGTTCAGATTCCCTAAGCGTGGAGATCAGTTGATGATTTACGAAGGTAAAGCCATCACGGTTAAGGCTCTTGAAAGCGGCATCGTCGAACTCAAGTTCGATCTCAAGGGTGAGTCCGTCAACAAGTTCAATCGTCTGACCCTGAGCGAGCTCCGTCAGTCCGTCGACGCGATCAAGGCCGACGCCTCGATCAAAGGCGTGATCGTCAGCAGCGGCAAGGACGTGTTCATCGTCGGTGCCGACATCACCGAGTTCGTCGACAACTTCAAGCTGCCGGAAGAGCAACTGGTCTCCGGTAACCTGGAAGCCAACAGGATCTTCAGTGATTTCGAAGACCTGGCAGTGCCCACCGTCGTCGCCATCAACGGCATCGCCCTGGGTGGCGGCCTGGAAATGTGTCTGGCCGCCGACTACCGGATCATGGCCGAAGGCGCCAAGATCGGTCTGCCCGAGGTCAAGTTGGGGATCTACCCAGGCTTCGGTGGCACCGTGCGCCTGCCGCGCCTGATCGGTACCGACAACGCCGTCGAGTGGATCGCCTCCGGCAAGGAAAACCGTGCCGATGAAGCCCTCAAGGTCGGTGCGGTGGACGCCGTGGTCAGCGCTGACAAGCTGCAGGCCGGTGCCCTGGACCTGATCAAGCGCGCGATTTCCGGTGAGCTGGATTACAAGGCCAAGCGTCAGCCCAAGCTGGAAAAGCTCAAGCTCAACGCCATCGAGCAGATGATGGCCTTCGAAACCGCCAAGGGTTTCGTCGCAGGCCAGGCCGGCCCGAACTACCCGGCACCGGTCGAAGCGATCAAGACCATTCAGAAAGCCGCCAACTTCGGCCGTGACAAGGCGCTGGAAGTCGAAGCCGCCGGTTTCGCCAAGCTGGCCAAGACCTCGGTCGCGGAAAGCCTGATCGGCCTGTTCCTCAACGATCAGGAACTGAAGAAGAAAGCCAAGGCCCACGACGCCATCGCTCAGGACGTGAAACTGGCCGCTGTGCTGGGTGCCGGCATCATGGGCGGCGGCATCGCCTACCAGTCGGCGTCCAAAGGCACGCCGATCCTGATGAAGGATATCCGCGAAGAGGGTATCAAGATGGGCCTGGGCGAGGCCTCCAAGCTGCTCGGCAAGCGCGTCGAGAAGGGTCGCATGACCACCGCGCAGATGGCCGAATCGCTGAGCGCCATTCGCCCGACCATGTCCTATGGCGACTTCGGCCATGTCGACATAGTTGTCGAAGCCGTGGTCGAGAACCCCAAGGTCAAGCAGGCCGTGCTGGCCGAGGTCGAGGCGGCGGTCAAGGAGGACACCATTCTGGCCTCCAACACCTCGACCATTTCCATCAGCTTGCTGGCCAAGGCCCTCAAGCGCCCGGAAAACTTCGTCGGCATGCACTTCTTCAATCCGGTGCACATGATGCCCCTGGTCGAAGTCATCCGCGGTGAGAAGTCCAGCGAGAAGGCGGTTGCCACCACCGTGGCGTACGCCAAGAAGATGGGCAAGAACCCGATCGTGGTCAACGATTGTCCGGGCTTCCTGGTCAACCGCGTGCTGTTCCCGTACTTCGGCGGCTTCTCCAAGCTGCTCAGCTTCGGTATCGACTTCGCACGTATCGACAAGGTCATGGAGAAGTTCGGCTGGCCCATGGGCCCGGCCTATCTGTCCGACGTGGTCGGCATCGATACCGGCCACCACGGCCGTGACGTGATGGCCGAAGGCTTCCCGGATCGCATGGCGGTAGAAGGCCGCACCGCGGTCGACGTGATGTACGAAGCCAACCGCCTGGGCCAGAAGAACGGCAAGGGCTTCTACGCCTACGAGACCGACAAGCGCGGCAAGCCGAAGAAGGTCACCGACCCCGAGGCTTACGAGCTGCTCAAGTCGATCGTGGTCGAGCAGCGCGAGCTGAGCGACGAGGACATCATCAACACCATGATGATCCCGCTCTGTCTGGAAACCGTGCGCTGCCTGGAAGACGGTATCGTCGAAACGGCTGCCGAGGCCGACATGGGCCTGATCTACGGCATCGGTTTCCCACCGTTCCGCGGTGGTGCGCTGCGCTACATCGACAGTGTCGGGGTAGCCGAATTCGTGGCCCTGGCCGACAAGTACGCCGATCTGGGCGCGCTGTATCAGCCGACCGAGAAACTGCGTGAAATGGCCAAAAACGGCCAGACCTTCTTTGGTTAATCGCGCAACGATTGGAGCGAGAGTGAATTTATGAGCCTGAATCCAAGAGATGCAGTCATCGTCGACTTCGGCCGTACCCCAATGGGGCGTTCCAAGGGCGGCATGCACCGTAATACCCGTGCCGAGACCCTGTCCGCGCAACTGATCAGCAAACTGCTGGAACGCAACGACAAGGTCGATCCCAAGGAAGTCGAAGACGTCATCTGGGGTTGCGTCAACCAGACCCTGGAGCAGGGCTGGAACATCGCGCGCATGGCGTCGCTGATGACCCAGATCCCGCACACCAGTGCCGGGCAGACCGTCAGCCGCCTGTGCGGTTCGTCGATGAGCGCGCTGCACACCGCCGTGCAGGCGATCCAGACCGGTAACGGTGATGTGTTCGTGGTCGGCGGCGTGGAGCACATGGGCCACGTCGGCATGATGCACGGCGTCGACCCCAACCCGCACCTGTCGCTGTACGCTGCCAAGGCCTCCGGCATGATGGGCCTGACCGCCGAGATGCTGGGCAAGATGCACGGCATCACCCGTGAAGCTCAGGACAAGTTCGGCGTGCGTTCGCACCAGCTGGCCCACAAGGCCACTGTCGAAGGCAAGTTCAAGGACGAGATCATCCCGCTGCAGGGTTACGACGAAAACGGCTTCCTCAAGGTCTTCGACTACGACGAAACCATTCGTCCCGAAACCACCCTGGAAAGCCTGGCCAACCTCAAGCCTGCGTTCAATCCCAAGGGCGGCACCGTCACGGCGGGTACCTCCTCGCAGATCACCGATGGCGCTTCCTGCATGATCGTCATGTCCGCCCAGCGTGCTCAGGATCTCGGCATCCAGCCAATGGCAGTGGTTCGCGCCATGGCCGTGGCCGGTGTCGATCCGGCGATCATGGGTTACGGTCCGGTACCGTCCACCCAGAAGGCGCTCAAGCGCGCCGGCCTGACCATCGACGACATCGATTTCGTCGAGCTCAACGAAGCCTTCGCTGCCCAGGCCCTGCCCGTGCTGAAGGACCTCAAACTGCTCGACAAGATGGAAGAGAAGGTCAACCTGCACGGCGGCGCCATCGCTCTGGGTCACCCGTTCGGTTGTTCCGGGGCGCGTATCTCCGGTACCCTGCTGAACGTGATGAAGCAGAACAACGGTACCTTCGGCGTGGCGACCATGTGCGTCGGCCTGGGCCAGGGTATCACCACGGTGTTCGAGCGCATCTGACGTTTAGGTGGTTGCACAACCGGGGCTTCTGCCCCGGTTTTTGTTTTTTGGTCCTGCGCCCAGGATGCAGGTCATTGCGGTTCGGTTCGCTGCCTGAAATGCAGCCCGAGCCTTTTTATCGAACGAAAAATATTTCCAGGAAATTGAATGATGTCGCTGCAGCCCGGTCTCTACCGTCACTACAAAGGTCCCGAGTACCGTGTACTGGGTGTGGCCCGGCATTCCGAGACGGAAGAGGACGTGGTCGTCTACCAGGCGCTGTACGGCGAATACGGCCTGTGGGTACGCCCGTTGGAGATGTTCCAGGGCGAGGTCGAACTGGACGGCAAGCGGGTTCCGCGCTTTGCTTTTATCGAGGGCGAACCGAGCGTTTTGCGTCGTCCCTGAGGCGGCGGCAAAAAACACTCGCCCTTGACCTCGGCTTGACCGCCACTATATATAGCGGGGCCAAAGCAGGTCGCAGGGCACTCGTGGTCCGTTGGATGACGACAGGATCGATGTGGTACAAGCGGCAGCGCCACGTTTTTTCGGTGTTCGCTCTGTCGAGCGGACGCTTTCATCGTCGATGCAGCGTGCGTCGAACCGAGACACCCAATAGTTCTTTCAGGCGCTAGCCCGCCTTTCAATTACCGAATTTCAGGAATTTTCCAATCCATGGGTAAATCGCTGGTCATCGTGGAATCCCCGGCCAAGGCCAAGACCATCAACAAGTATCTGGGCAGCCAGTACGTGGTGAAGTCGAGCATCGGCCACATCCGCGACCTCCCCACCAGTGGCGGGGCGGCAGCCAAAGAGCCTGCCAAGCGCGGCAAGGCTGCAGCTGGCGAAACGCCGGCCCTGTCGCCCAAGGAAAAGGCCAAGCGTCAGCTGTTCAACCGCATGGGCGTCGATCCCGAGCACGGCTGGAAGGCCAAGTACGAGATCCTGCCCGGCAAGGAAAAGGTGGTCGAGGAACTGCGTCGCCTGGCCAAGGAAGCCGACACCATCTATCTCGCGACCGACTTGGATAGAGAGGGGGAGGCGATCGCCTGGCACCTGCGCGAGTCCATCGGTGGCGACGACAGCCGCTACAAGCGCGTGGTGTTCAACGAAATCACCAAGAAGGCCATCCAGGAGGCGTTCTCCGCCCCGGGCGAGCTGGATATCAATCGGGTCAATGCCCAGCAGGCGCGCCGCTTCCTCGATCGCGTGGTGGGCTACATGGTTTCGCCGCTGCTGTGGGCGAAGATCGCCCGTGGCCTGTCCGCCGGCCGGGTGCAGTCCGTTGCCGTGAAGCTGGTGGTCGAGCGTGAGAAGGAAATCCGCGCGTTCGTCCCTGAAGAATACTGGGAAGTGCACGCCGACCTGGGCACCGCCAAGGGTGCCAACGTGCGCTTCGAAGTGGCCCGCGAGAACGGTGCGGCCTTCAAGCCGCTCAACGAAGCCCAGGCCATGGCAGCGCTGGCGACCCTCAAGGCGTCGAGCTACAGCATCGCCAAGCGTGAGGACAAACCGACCAGCAGCAAGCCGTCGGCACCGTTCATCACCTCCACGCTGCAGCAGGCCGCGAGCACGCGCCTCGGTTTCGGTGTGAAGAAGACCATGATGATGGCCCAGCGTCTCTACGAGGCGGGCTACATCACTTACATGCGTACCGACTCCACCAACCTGTCGGCCGATGCCATCGAAATGGTGCGCGGCTTCATCGATGGGGAGTACGGCAAGAAATACCTCCCGGAGAAGCCCAACGTCTACTCCAGCAAGGAGGGCGCCCAGGAGGCGCACGAAGCGATTCGTCCTTCCGACGTCAATCTGCGGCCGACCCAGCTGTCCGGCATGGAGCGCGATGCCGAGCGCCTGTACGAGCTGATCTGGCGCCAGTTCGTTGCCTGCCAGATGCTGCCGGCCGAATACCTGTCGACCACCGTCACCGTCACTGCCGCCCAGTTCGAGCTGCGTGCCAAGGGCCGTATTCTCAAGTTCGACGGTTACACCCGCGCATTGCCGCAAATCAGCAAGCCGGGCGACGACGCCGTGCTGCCGGAAATGAAAGAGGGCGAGGCGCTCAAGCTGATCAAGCTCGACCCCAGCCAGCACTTCACCAAGCCGCCGGCACGCTACTCGGAAGCCAGCCTGGTCAAGGAAATGGAGAAGCGCGGGATCGGTCGTCCGTCCACCTACGCAGCGATCATTTCCACCATTCAGGATCGTGGCTACGTGGCGTTGCACAACCGCCGCTTCTATTCGGAAAAAATGGGCGACATCGTCACCGAGCGCCTTTCCGAGAGCTTCTCCGACCTGATGGACTACGGCTTCACCGCCGGCATGGAAGAGAACCTCGATGACGTGGCCCAGGGCGAGCGAGAGTGGAAGCACTTGCTCGACGAGTTCTACGGCGACTTCAAGAAGAAGCTCGAAGTGGCCGCCGATGGCGACAATGGCATGCGTGCCAACACGCCAACGCTGACCGATATCGCGTGCCGCGATTGTGGCCGGCCGATGATGATCCGTACCGCCTCCACCGGCGTGTTCCTCGGCTGCTCGGGCTATGCCCTGCCACCGAAGGAGCGCTGCAAGGCCACCGTCAACCTGGTGCCCGGTGACGAGATCGCCGCGGATGACGAGGGCGAGTCCGAGTCCCGTGTACTGCTTGGCAAGCACCGCTGCCCGATCTGTGCGACGGCCATGGATGCCTATCTGCTGGACGAAACGCGCAAACTGCACATCTGCGGCAACAACCCGGACTGCGCCGGTTATGAGATCGAGCAGGGCCAGTTCCGCATCAAGGGCTACGAAGGGCCGAGCCTGGAGTGCGACAAGTGCGGCAGCCAGATGCAGCTCAAGACCGGGCGCTTCGGCAAGTTCTTCGGCTGCACCAACAGCGAGTGCAAGAACACCCGCAAGCTGCTGCGCAGCGGCGAGCCCGCGCCACCCAAGATGGATGCGGTGAAGATGCCGGAGCTCAAGTGCGAGAAGGTCGATGACACCTACGTGCTGCGTGATGGCGCCTCGGGCTTGTTCCTGGCTGCCAGCCAGTTCCCGAAAAACCGCGAGACCCGTGCACCGCTAGTGCTCGAACTGATCCCGCACAAGGACGAGATCGATCCGAAGTACCACTTCCTGATCGATGCGCCGGCCAAGGATCCTGAAGGTCGCGCTGCGGTCATCCGTTACAGCCGCAAGACCAAGGAGCAGTACGTACAGACCGAAGTGGACGGCAAGCCCACCGGCTGGAAGGCGTTCTTCGACGGCGGCAAGTGGAAGGTCGAAGACAAGCGTTGATCCGCGCCAGGCACGCTCTCGTGGAGCGTGCCTGAGGCTATCTGGAGAGTGCATATGGCTGGCGAACTGTATACCCGCACCAATCAGAAGATTTTCTACGCCGGGCTCTCTCTGGAGTCCTGGCGCAAGGCCGAAGAGGGCCGGGCGATGAATGCCCAGGCGCTGGTGCAGGCCGAGCGAGAGGCCACGCTGTTTCACCTGTATGGGGCGCTATTGGGCCTCTGCCACGAGATCGCCGGCTTCTATCGCTTGCCGAACAGCGGTGCCGCGCGGGCCGAGCTGCTGCTGGATCGCCACAACCTGGCGGCTGCACCGACCCCGGAGCTTGCCGAACTGGTGGAGCTGTCCGAGAACGCGCACACCTGGCTCGGCCAGTTGCTGGCGGCCCATGCGCAACTGTTCAAGCCACCGCGTCCACCACGTGAGGCCAAGGCCGATCCTGGCGCTACATCGCTGATCGAAGCGGTGAGCCTGGATGAGGAGTTGCCGGTTCTCGAGCGGGAAACCCTGGAGAGCTGGCGGCAGGAGCTCAAGGCGCTGGCGCAGCGTTTTCGCGTCGGCCTCAGCGAATGGTAAGCGTGTCGCTTGCCGTTGATTGAAAGCCCGTTCAGCACCTGGCGGTTTTTTCGCCAAGCGATCGAGCGGAGCGGCTGCTACAATGCGCGGCCTTTCGTGGAGAATCCGAGTTATGCCTACTTCCTTCCTTGAAATCGTCGAACTGCCCGATGGGCGTATTGCCCTGCGTCGAGCCGATGATGAGGAAGCACTGGTGGTGCTGGACTTCTCCGAAGATGCCAAGGCCTTTCTCCAGGGCCAGCATGTGGAAGTCGCCAAGGCGATGCTCAATGTCGGCGTGCAAATGGCCGGCAGAATGGCAGAGGGCGATTTCGAGCAGGAAGACGAGCAGCCTCGCGTCCTGCACTGATTCGGTTTTCTACCCGCGCCCCTCGAGGGAGAGCAGGTAGAAAAGCGAGGCTTCAGTTGTGATCATTTCTCTTTAACTGCGGATCAGCCCAGGCTGATGTTCAGGCTTTGCGCCTGACCGAGGCGTGCTGCCGATTCCAGTTGCTGGCGCGCGTGCTGGGGCAGGGGATGCAACCAGCTCACTACCGTATGGCTACGGCCAAGCTTCAAGGCTTCCTGAGCCAGCAGCAGGGCGCTCTGGCTGTTGCGCGGGTGCAACAGCAGAATCCGTTCACGGTTCAGGCCTGCATCGCGCAGCCAGCTCTGGGTCAGGCTGGCCGGTGGGGCGATCAGGGTCAGCCAGCGTTCGTCGTCCTTCTCGCTCAGTTCCCGCAGCATGGGAGCCAGCAGTGTCAGACAGTTACCCGCAGCACCTCTCAGCGACACCTCGCTGAACGTGGTTTCCTGGGCTACCGGTTCGGGCTCGACCACTGCGAGGGTCGAGGCCAGAAAGGCATCGAACAGCGGAAGTTGGGTACGGCTCAGTGACTGAGGGAACTGCATAAAGCCTCCATTAGCGGCGTATGACGCCGACACTCAAGCCTTCGATGATCAGCTCCTGTTCTTCCAGGTTCACTTCGATCGGGGCGAATTCTGGGTTCTCGGCCAGCAACCAGACGGTGTTGCCTTCACGCTTGAAGCGCTTGACCGTTACCTCGTCATCGATGCGCGCGACCACGACCTGGCCGTTGCGTGCTTCGCTGGTGGTGTGTACGGCAAGCAGGTCACCGTCGACGATGCCGATGTCCTTCATGCTCATGCCGCGCACTCGCAGCAGGTAATCGGCCTTGGGGCGGAAGAAGTCCGGGTTGATCCGGCAGGCTTCCTCTATATGCTGTTGAGCGAGGATCGGCGCACCGGCAGCGACCCGACCGATCACCGGCAGTCCTTCTTCCTCGACCTGATTGGGCTCGAAGCCAGGAATGCGGATGCCGCGAGAGGCGCCCGGGGTCATCTCGATCGCGCCTTTGCGTGCAAGGGCCTTGAGGTGTTCCTCGGCGGCGTTCGGCGACTTGAAACCGAGCGCCTGGGCGATCTCTGCACGAGTCGGCGGGTAGCCATTGTCTTCCAGGCATTGCTTGATGAAGGCGAGGATTTCGGCTTGGCGGGGCGTCAGCTTGATCATGTGGGCGGCTCTGTCTTTTTATACAGTGACTGGGATTATATACAGTAAGCGGCGCTTGGCAATCCATTGATGTGCGTTGCGCCTGTGTTATCCGCCAGGCGGCGTTCCGGGCTATGCTCAGCGTGCCTTTGTGCAAACCCGGCCGGGATGGCCGCGACGCTATCGCCAAATGATGACTGAGCATCCAGAATACGGCCTGCGCGACTTGACAGGCGTGCGCGCTGAAACGTATGTTTCAAACACTTGTTTGTCGGATGGATGTCATGGCGCAATCGGAAACCGTTGAACGCATTCTGGATGCCGCGGAACAATTGTTCGCGGAGAAGGGGTTCGCCGAGACGTCGTTGCGCCTGATCACCAGCAAGGCTGGGGTCAATCTGGCCGCCGTCAATTACCACTTCGGCTCGAAGAAGGCCCTGATCCAGGCGGTCTTCTCGCGTTTTCTCGGGCCATTCTGCGCGAGCCTCGAGCGTGAACTCGACAAGCGCCAGAGCAAGCCCGGAGTGACCTTCAGCCTCGAGGAACTGCTCGAGTTGCTGGTCGAGCAGACCCTGGCGGTGAAGCCGCGCAGTGGCAACGACCTGTCCATCTTCATGCGCCTGCTTGGCCTGGCTTTCAGTCAGAGCCAGGGGCATCTGCGCAAATACCTCGAAGAAGTCTACGGCAAGGTGTTCCGCCGCTACATGCTGCTGGTGCACGAGGCCGCGCCTGGCATTCCCCCGCTGGAACTGTTCTGGCGTGTGCATTTCATGCTCGGCGCCGCGGCGTTCAGCATGTCCGGTATCAAGGCGCTGCGCGCCATGGCCGAAAGCGACTTCGGCGTGGATACCTCCATCGAGCAGGTCATGCGCCTGATGGTGCCGTTTCTCGCCGCGGGCATGCGCTCCGAAAGTGGCGTGACCGACGAGCGTCTGGCCGCCGCGCAGATCATCCCGCGCAGCAAGGGCCCGGCCATCACCAAGGCCTGATCGCCTTGCCCGGCTTGCCGGTGGCTTGTCGCTGCCCCTAAGCTAGCGCCCC
This sequence comes from Pseudomonas sp. SZ40, assembly GCF_052958135.1. NCBI lineage: Bacteria > Pseudomonadati > Pseudomonadota > Gammaproteobacteria > Pseudomonadales > Pseudomonadaceae > Pseudomonas > Pseudomonas sp. SZ40. The sequence continues at coordinate 63,271 of NZ_JBQWIF010000017.1, forward strand.
TGTCAGTCGCTGCTTCCTGCATCGCCCAGGTTCGGGCGAGCGTTTGCCAATCGCTGTGCCTGCTCGCTCGCCGAATACGGAACCTGTGCGTGCGATGCGGTCCCATGGCTGTTCCTGCATGTATGCAGGCAGAACCGCAGAGCTGCTGCAAGACTTTCCCTGGTGCCCGCTCGAGGCGTGGCGCTGATCGATGAAGCGCCTCGCTCCGGTCGAGCGGGGCGGCCACTCAATTAAGGATTACCCGTTGTGAGTACCCCCCTGTATGGCTCCCTGATGGTGGATATCGCCGGCACCTGGCTGACTGCCGAAGACCGGCAGTTGCTGCGCCAGCCGGAAGTCGGCGGCCTGATCATCTTCGCCCGCAATATCGAGAACCCGCGTCAGGTGCGTGAGCTGTCGCAGGCCATTCGTGCCGTGCGCCCGGATCTGTTGCTCGCCGTGGATCAGGAGGGCGGCCGCGTGCAGCGTCTGCGTGAAGGCTTCGTGCGTCTGCCAGCGATGCGCGCCATTGCGGGCTGCGCCGATGCGCAGAATCTGGCGCGACAGTGCGGCTGGCTGATGGCGACCGAAGTCCTGGCAGTGGGCCTGGACCTGAGTTTCGCGCCGGTGCTGGACCTCGATCACCAGCGCAGTGCGGTGGTCGGCCACCGAGCCTTCGAGGGCGACCCCGAGCGTGCCACCCAGTTGGCTGGGGCGTTCATTCGCGGCATGGCGGAGGCAGGCATGGCGGCGACCGGCAAGCACTTCCCCGGTCATGGCTGGGCGGAAGCCGACTCCCATGTGGCGATTCCAACCGACGAGCGCAGTCTGGATGAAATCCGTCAGACCGACCTGCGACCCTTCGCGGCCCTGAGCCGTGACCTGGCGGCAGTGATGCCGGCCCATGTCATCTACCCGCAGGTCGACAGTCAGCCTGCTGGCTTCTCGCGCCGCTGGCTGCAGGACATCCTGCGCGGCGAGCTGGGTTTCGAGGGGGTGATTTTCAGCGATGATCTGTCGATGGCTGGCGCCCATGTAGTTGGCGACGCCGCCAGCCGCATCGAGGCGGCCCTGACGGCCGGTTGCGACATGGGGCTGGTGTGCAACGACCGTGCAGCTGCAGAGCTCGCGCTGTCGGCAGCCCAGCGCCTGGGTGTGGTTGCGCCCAAAGGCCTGGCCGGCATGCGCCGTCGCGCCTTCCCCGGCACCGACTATCGCCAGGACCCGCGCTGGGCTCAGGCGTTGTCGGCATTGCGGGCAGCGCAGTTGGTGGAGTGAGCGCAAAGCCGGTATGGGTGGTGATATGGCCAGTTGGTGGGCTGAAACCCACCCTACAGCTCTAAGGATCGCAGCGGATCAATGTGGGAGCGGGCCTGGCGCGCCGCTACTCTCGATGCTTGCCGGAATCTGAGGTGGTGGCGGGGCAGTTGGTGGGCTGAAGCCCACCCTACAGCTCTAAGGCTCGCAGCGGATCAATGTGGGAGCGGGCCGTGCCCGGGATTCGCGCCTGGCTCGCTGCCACTCTCGGTGCTTGCCGGGATCTGAGGTGGTGGCGGGGCAGTTGGTGGGCTGAAGCCCACCCTACAGCTCTAAGGCTCGCAGCGGTTCATTGTGGGAGCGGGCCATGCCCGCGATTCGCGCGCCTGGCGCGCTGCCACTCTCGGTGGCTGAGGTGGCGGCGGGGCTGATGTGTAGGGTGGGCTTTAGCCCACCAATCGAGTGTCGAAGCTGGTATAGGCCGTTTTACCAAGCCTCGGTCATCCCTTCGCTCGATACTGGCCACAAGCGATCAGGGCCGCTTGTGCGGCCCTGATCGTTTTCAGTCCTTCACCGTCGCCAGCAGGCGTTCGAGCAAGGCTTCCAGCGTGTTGAAGCGTTCTTCCGCCCGCTCCATGGGGATGGAGAAGCGGAACAGCGTGGCGCCTTCGAACTTGTAGCGGTTCGGCGCGCTCTGGATCAGCTTGATCAGCGTCAGCGGATCGACCGGGGTTTCCGCTGCGAACTCGATGCGCCCACCCTGCGGCCCGGCATCGATCTTCTTGATGCCCAGGCGCTCGGCCTGCAGCTTGAGCAGGGTCAGGCGCACCAGATGCTTGGCCGGCTCGGGGAGCAGGCCGAAGCGGTCGATCATTTCCACCTGCAGTTCTTTGAGGCCGTCCTCGTCGGTGGCGTTGGCGATGCGTTTGTAGAGGATCAGGCGGGCGTGCACGTCCGGCAGGTAGTCCTCGGGGATCAGTGCCGGCACGCGCAGGTTGATTTCCGGCCCGCCGCCCAGCGGTTGGTCGAGGTTGGGCTGCTCGCCCTTGCGGATCGACTTGACCGCGCGCTCGAGCATTTCCATGTACAGGGTGAAGCCCACGGCCTGGATCTGCCCGCTCTGGCCGTCGCCGAGCAGTTCGCCCGCGCCGCGGATTTCCAGGTCGTGGGTGGCGAGCACGAAGCCGGCACCGAGGTCCTGGGCATTGGCGATGGCTTCGAGGCGTTTCTGCGCGTCGTCGGTCATTTGCTTGCGCGGTGGCGTCAGCAGGTAGGCATAGGCCTGGTGGTGGCTGCGCCCGACGCGGCCGCGTAGCTGGTGCAGCTGAGCCAGGCCGAATTTGTCGGCGCGCTCGATGATGATGGTGTTGGCGCTGGGCACGTCGATGCCCGTCTCGATGATGGTCGAGGCGATCAGTACGTTGAAGCGCTTGTGGTAGAAATCGCCCATCACCTGTTCCAGCTCGCGCTCGTGCATCTGCCCATGGCCGATGCCGATGCGCGCTTCAGGCACCAGGGCGGCCAGATCCGCGGCGCACTTCTCGATGCTCTTCACGTCGTTGTGCAGGTAGTACACCTGGCCACCGCGCAGCAGTTCGCGCAGCAGCGCCTCCTTGATCGTCGGGTTGTTCTGCTCCATGACGAAGGTGCGCACCGAAAGGCGGCGGGCAGGCGGCGTGGCGATGATCGACAGGTCGCGCATGCCGGAGACGGCCATGTTCAGGGTGCGCGGAATCGGCGTGGCGGTGAGGGTGAGGATGTCCACCTCGCTGCGCAGCGCCTTGAGGACTTCCTTCTGGCGTACCCCGAAGCGGTGTTCTTCGTCGATGATCACCAGGCCCAGGTTCTTGATCTTGACGTCATCCTGCAGCAGCTTGTGGGTGCCGATGATGATGTCGATCTTGCCGTCGGCGAGCTGCTCGATCGCCGCGTTGACTTCCTTGGCGCTCTTGAAGCGGCTCATCACCTCGACGGTTACCGGCCAGTCGGCGAAGCGGTCGCGGAAGCTGTTGTAGTGCTGCTGGGCGAGCAGGGTAGTGGGCACCAGAATCGCGACCTGGCGACCGCCGTGTACGGCGATGAAGGCCGCGCGCATGGCCACTTCGGTCTTGCCGAAGCCGACGTCGCCGCACACCAGGCGATCCATCGGTTTGGGGGCGAGCATGTCGTCGCGTACCGCCTCGATGGCGCTCTGCTGGTCCGGCGTCTCTTCGAACGGGAAGCCAGCGCTGAAGGTTTCGTAGTCCGCCTTGGGGTCGTTGAAGGCATAGCCTTCGCGGGCGGCGCGACGGGCATAGATGTCGAGCAGCTCGGCGGCGACGTCGCGGACCTGCTCGGCGGCCTTGCGCTTGGCCTTCTGCCAGACTTCCGAGCCGAGGCGGTGCAGCGGCGCCAGGGCATCGTCGCTGCCGGTGTAGCGGGCGATCAGGTGCAGGCTGGCGACCGGCACGTAGAGCTTGGCTTCCTCGGCGTACATCAGGGCGAGGAACTCCGCGGCCTGACCATCGAACTCCATCGTCACCAGGCCCAGGTAACGGCCCACGCCATGATCGATATGCACCACCGGCGCGCCTTCGCGCAGCTCGGTAAGGTTCTTGATGACGTTGTCGCCGCCGTCGCGGGTCTTTTCACGACGCCGGCGCTGCATGACGCGTTGGCCGAACAGCGGACTTTCCGCGATCAGCGCGATGTTTTCGAGCTGCAGACCTTCGTCGAGTGGCGCGATGGTGATGCCCAGGCGCTCCTTGCTCGCGCAGAACTGCGGCCAGCCATCGACTTCCTTGGGTTTGAGCTTCAGGCGCGCCAGCAGCTCCAGCAGCACTTCACGGCGCCCGGCGGATTCCGCGCAGAACAGCACGCGGCCCGGGTATTCCTCGATGAAGCGGCGCAGCGCGGCCAGCGGCTCGCTGGTTTTCGCCTGGATCGCCAGATCGGGCAGGGCGCTGGCTTCGAAACGCGTGCGGCCGACGCCCGGCTCGATGTCGTCGGCGCTGACGACCACGCGCGGCCAGTCCTTCAGGCGTGCGAAGCAGTCCTCGACCGGCAGGAAGATATCCGCCGGTGGCAACAGCGGACGCTCCGGATCGACGCGGCGTTCGTCATAGCGGTTGCGCGCGTCGGCCCAGAACTGCTCGGCGGCCTTTTCGATGCCGGGCAGCGAGAACACCTGGGTGTCCTGGGGCAGGTAGTCGAAGAGGGTGGCGGTTTCTTCGAAGAACAGCGGCAGGTAGTACTCGATACCGGCCGGGGTAATGCCGGTGGAGAGATCCTGGTAGATCGGGCAGCGCCTGAAGTCGACGTCGAAGCGCTCGCGAAAGCGCCCGCGGAAATCGGTGACGGCCTTCTTCTCGAGCGGGAATTCGCGTGCCGGCAGCAGCTTGATCGACTCGACCTTGTCGATGGAGCGCTGGGTCTCCGGGTCGAAGGTGCGCAGGGTTTCGATCTCGTCATCGAACAGGTCGATGCGGAACGGCAACTTGCTGCCCATGGGGAACAGGTCGATCAGCGCGCCACGCACGGCGAATTCACCGTGCTCATAGACGGTATCCACGCAGCGGTAGCCGGAGGCTTCCAGGCGCAAGCGCATGTCGTTGACGTCGATGCGCTGGCCGACGTCCAGCACCAGGCTGCTACCGAGCAGAAAGCGCGTTGGTGCCAGGCGATGCAGTGCCGTGGTGATGGGCACAACCAGTACGCCGTGCTTGAGTTCGGGCAGGCGATACAGCGCCGAGATGCGCTGGGAGATGATGTCCTGATGCGGCGAGAACAGGTCGTAGGGCAGGGTTTCCCAGTCGGGGAAATGCAGCACCGGCAACTCCGGCGCGAAGAAGCTCAGTTCCTGCTCCAGGCGCTCGGCACTCTGGCTATCGGCGGTGAGCAGCAGGGTGAAGCGCTTCGCAGCGCTGGCCGCTTCGGCAATGGCCAGGCTCAGCGCGGCACCGGGCAGGTTGCCCCAGTGTTGTTTACCGGCGGTGGCCGGCAAGGACGGCAGACGCAGTACAGGCACAGGTGGCTCGCGATTGGTAACGATTTGGCCCCCGATTGTAACTATCCGCGAGGATGGCTGTCAGTGTTTCGACCGCTGCAGATTGCCGACCAATGTGTGTGTCGTCATAATGTAGCCCCTTTTTTCAGCCCCTACATGTGGAAGGTATTGCCGTGACTCAGAAGCCCGACCAGTGTCTTGGTGAATGGATTGACCGTGAAGCCCTCGCCGAGGCGATGATTCCGCTGATTGGTCAGCTATACCGCAACAACAATGTGGTGCTGTCGATCCATGGCCGCAGCCTGATCAACCGTTCGGTCATCGAGATCCTCAAGGCGCATCGCTTCGCTCGCCACCGTCAGGCTGACGAGAATGGCCTGGCCGTCCATGATACTTACGCCGTACTCAAGGCCATGAGCGAGCTCAAGCTGGGTGCAGCTTCCGTCGACCTGGGCAAGATGGTCGGCAAGTTCAAGGCCGAAGGCCAGGGCCGCAGCATCGAGCAGTTCGTCCGTGACGAGCTCGCCGACGTGGCAAACCAGCAGAACGCCTCGCCGCGCAAAGGCACCGACGTTGTCCTGTATGGCTTCGGTCGTATCGGCCGTCTGCTGGCCCGCATTCTGATCGAGCACACCGGTGGTGGCGACGGCCTGCGTCTGCGCGCCATCGTCGTGCGCAAGGGCGCCGAGAATGACCTGGTCAAGCGCGCCAGCCTGCTGCGCCGCGACTCGGTGCATGGCAAGTTCGATGGCACCATCACCATCGACGAAGAAAACAGCACCCTGACCGCCAACGGCAACCTGATCCAGGTGATCTACGCCAAGGATCCGTCGGCCATCGACTACACCCAGTACGGCATCAAGGATGCGCTGCTCGTCGACAACACCGGCGTATGGCGTGATGCCGAGGGCCTCGGCCAGCACCTCAAGTGCCCAGGTGTCGATCGCGTCGTGCTGACCGCTCCGGGCAAGGGCGCTCTGAAGAACATCGTGCATGGCATCAACCACGGCGAAATCACCGCTGATGACAAGATCGTCTCGGCCGCTTCGTGCACCACCAACGCCATCGTGCCGGTGCTCAAGGCCGTCAACGACAAGTACGGCATCGTCAATGGCCACGTCGAAACCGTTCACTCGTACACCAACGACCAGAACCTGATCGACAACTTCCATAAAGGCAGCCGTCGTGGTCGTAGTGCCGCGCTGAACATGGTCATCACCGAAACCGGCGCGGCCACCGCTGCTGCCAAGGCGCTGCCGGTTCTCAAGGGCAAGCTGACCGGTAATGCGATCCGCGTTCCGACGCCGAACGTGTCCATGGCGATTCTCAACCTGAACCTCGAGAAGGCCACCAGTCGCGAAGAAATCAACGAGTACCTGCGCCAGATGGCCATGCACTCCGACCTGCAGAAACAGATCGATTTCGTCAGCTCCCAGGAAGTGGTGTCCACCGACTTCGTCGGCTCGCGCCACGCCGGTGTGGTCGATGCCGAAGCCACCATCGCCAACGACAACCGTGTCGTGCTCTACGTCTGGTACGACAACGAGTTCGGCTACAGCTGCCAGGTGGTTCGCGTGATGGAAGACATGGCAGGCGTCAACCCACCTGCATTCCCGCGCTGATCACGGCGACCCGCAGCACGAGATAGGAGCCTTCGGGCTCCTATTTTTTTTGCCTGCTGTTTTGTCCGTGTCACTGCTGTCTTTGATGCCGGGAGGAGGGCGGTGCGGCGTTATGTCGCCGGTCGCCGAGCTCGTCGGCGTTAATTTCCTGTTGCGTTCTGTAACGGAAATCCGAAAAAAGCCAACCGCTTGGGTGGCGTCAGGTTGTCGCACAACTTTATAATCCCGGAGATTTCTTACCTGCGCTCAACATCTCCCGCGGCAATAGTGATATTGGCGTGCGTCCTGCCTTTTGGCTGACGTTTCGTTGAGTGCGTATCAAAAATTTTAAGCTCAGTGGTTAGGCAGACCTATGATCAAAATAAAACGTGGGCTGGATTTGCCCATAACAGGCGCGCCGGCTCAGCAGATCGAAGCATCGAGGCCGGTGCGCAGCGTCGCTGTCATAGGCTTCGATTATCACGGTATGAAACCCACCATGGCAGTTCAGGTGGGTGACCGGGTCAAGCTGGGTCAGATTCTTTTCTCCGACAAACGATCCGAGGGGATCCAGTACACGGCTCCAGGCGCTGGCATCGTCAGCGCGATTCACCGTGGCGAGAAGCGGGTGCTGCAATCGGTGGTCATCGATCTCGATGGCGACGAGCAGGAAACCTTCGCGCAATTTCCCGACGCCCAGTTGAGCAGCCTCGACGCTGCACAGGTTCGCGAGAATCTGCAGCAGTCGGGCCTGTGGACGGCGTTGCGCACGCGGCCATTCAGCAAGGTACCGGCCATCGATGCCGTACCGAGCTCGATCTTCGTCAGCGCCATCGATACCCACCCGTTGGCGGCCGACCCTGCGCCGATCATCGCCGAGCACGCGGCCGATTTCGAGAGCGGTCTCAAGGTGCTGGCTCGTCTGGGCCAGGTATTCCTGTGCAAGGGCCCGGATGTGAACCTTCCGGGCGAACAGGCCGAGGGTGTTCGCAGCCAGGCTTTCGCCGGCCCGCACCCGGCCGGTCTGGCGGGCACCCATATCCATTTCCTCGATCCGGTCAGCGCCAGCAAGAGCGTCTGGACGATCAACTATCAGGACGTGATTGCTGTCGGCAAACTGTTCACCACCGGTCGGCTGTGGGTCGAACGCGTGGTCGCCCTGGCCGGCCCGGTCGTCGAGCGGCCACGTCTGCTGCGTACCCGTCTGGGTGCCAACCTCGATGAGCTGACTGCCGGTGAGCTCGCCACGGGCGAGAATCGGATCATTTCCGGCTCCGTGCTGGGGGGGCGTACGTCCCGGGGTTCCTGTTCCTACCTGGGTCGCTACCACCTGCAGGTGTCTTGCCTGGCCGAGGGCAGCGAGCGCGAGTTGATGCATTACCTGCGCGCAGGGGTGAACAAACACTCGGTCCTCAATATCTTCGTGTCCAAGCTCAACGCCGCAAAGCGGTTCGCGTTCTCGACCACCACCAATGGCAGCCCGCGCGCCATGGTGCCGGTCGGCAACTACGAAGAGGTGATGCCGCTGGACATCCTGCCGACGCAACTGCTGCGTTCGCTGATCGTCGGCGATACCGAGATGGCCCAGCAGCTTGGCTGCCTGGAGCTCGACGAGGAAGACCTGGCGCTGTGCACTTACGTGTGTGCCGGCAAATACGAATACGGTCCGATCCTGCGGGATAGTCTGGCCCTCATCGAGAAGGAGGGTTGACCCGTGAGCGTGCGTGAATTCCTCGACAAGATCGAACACAACTTCGAAAAAGGCGGCAAGTACGAGAAGTGGTACGCCCTCTATGAGGCCGTGGACACCTTCTTCTATCGTCCTGCCAGCGTTACCAAAACCACCGCCCACGTGCGTGACGGCATCGACCTCAAGCGCATGATGATCACCGTCTGGGCCTGTACCTTCCCGGCGATGTTCTTCGGCATGTGGAACACCGGCTACCAGGCCAACCTGGTCTATGCGCAGAGCCCGGAACTGCTGGCCGCTCAAGACGGCTGGCGCTTCGCGCTGATCGGTGCGCTGGGCGGTTTCGACCCGAGCAGCCTGTGGGACAACTTCATCCAGGGGGCGGCGTACTTCCTGCCCGTCTACCTCACGGCGTTCATCGTCGGGGGTTTCTGGGAGGTGCTGTTCGCCTCGATCCGTCGCCATGAAGTGAACGAAGGCTTCTTCGTGACCTCGGTGCTGTTCGCGCTGATTCTGCCGCCGAGCATTCCGCTCTGGCAGGTCGCGCTGGGCATCAGCTTCGGCGTGGTGATCGGCAAGGAAGTATTCGGTGGTACCGGCAAGAACTTCCTCAACCCGGCTCTGGTCGGTCGTGCCTTCCTGTTCTTCGCCTATCCGGCGCAGATCTCCGGTGATGGCGTGTGGACCGCCGTGGACGGCTATGCCGGCGCCACCGCGCTGACTGCCGTCGCTGGCGGTGGCGTGGAGAGCCTGATCGACAACGGCCTGACCTGGACCCACGCGTTCATCGGCCTGATGCCGGGTTCCATCGGCGAGACCGGCACTCTGGCGATCCTGCTCGGTGGCGCGGTGCTGCTGATCACCAAGATCGCCTCCTGGCGGATCGTCACCGGAGTCATGCTTGGCATGATCGCCACCGCCACGCTGTTCAACGCCATCGCCTCGGAAAGCAATCCGCTGTTCGCCATGCCCTGGTACTGGCATCTGGTCACCGGGGGCTTCGCCTTCGGCATGATCTTCATGGCTACCGACCCGGTGTCGGCGTCCATGACCAATACCGGCAAGTGGATCTTCGGCATCCTCATCGGCCTGCTGGTGACCATCATTCGTGTGGTCAACCCGGCGTTCCCGGAAGGCATGATGCTGGCGATCCTGTTCGGCAACCTGTGTGCGCCCCTGATCGACCACTACGTGGTACGGGCCAACATCAAGCGGAGGCTGGCGCGTAATGTCTAAGATTAAAGAAACTCCGACACGCACCCTGGTCGTGACCCTGGTGATGTGCCTGGTGTGCTCGATCGCGGTATCGGCCGCCGCGCTGATCCTGCGTCCGACCCAGCAGGAAAATGCGCTGGTCGACCGTCAACGCGCGGTGCTGGTGATCGCCGAGCTCTGGCAGCCGGGCATGTCCAGCGATGAAGTGCGCGAAATGTTCTCCTCGCGCGTCACCCCGCGTCTGGTCGATCTGCGTACCGGCGAGTACAGCGACGCCTTCGACCCGCATACCTTCGACCAGAACAAGTCGATCGCCGATGCCTCCTTGTCCAGCCAGATTCCGGAAGGGCAGGACATCGCCTCGATTCGTCGCCGGGAGCACTACGCTGTGGTCTACCAGATCGAGCAGGACGGGCAGATGGACCGCCTGGTGCTGCCGGTGCGCGGCTACGGCCTGTGGTCGACCATGTATGGTTTCGTCGCCCTGCAGAGTGACCTGGAGACCGTCGCCGGCCTGGGCTTCTACCAGCATGGGGAAACCCCGGGGCTGGGTGGCGAGATCGACAACCCCAACTGGCAGGCCAAGTGGGTCGGCAAGAAGGTCTACCAGAATGGTGAACCGGCGCTGCGGGTCATCAAGGGCAGTGTCAATGAACAGAGCCCGCAAGCCGATTACCAGGTCGATGCCATCGCCGGTGCGACCATCACCGCCAACGGCGTGACTCACATGATTCACTTCTGGCTTGGTGAGGACGGCTTCGGCCCGTTCATCAAGAAGCTCGGCGCAGGGGAGGCTTGATCCATGTCCAAATCCAACATGAAAGAGCTGTTGCTCGATCCGATTCTCAACAAGAACCCGATCGGTCTGCAGATCCTCGGCATCTGCTCGGCACTGGCGGTCACGTCCAGCCTGAGCACGGCGCTGGTGCTGTCCATCGCGCTGACCGTGACCACGGCGTTTTCCAGCTTCTTCATCTCGATGGTGCGCCACCAGATTCCGGGCTCCATCCGCATGATCGCCCAGGTGGTGATCATCGCTTCGCTGGTGATCGTCATCGATCAGTTCCTCAAGGCCTATGCCTATAGCCTGAGTCAGCGGCTGTCGGTATTCGTCGGCCTGATCATCACCAACTGCATCGTCATGGGGCGCGCCGAAGCCTTCGCCATGTCCAACCCGCCGGTGGCGTCGTTCGTCGATGGCCTGGGCAACGGGCTGGGCTACAGCGCCATGCTGGTGGCGCTGGGTATCGTGCGCGAGCTGTTCGGTGCCGGTTCGCTGATGGGCGTGCAGATTCTGCATACCGTCAACAACGGCGGCTGGTATCAGCCCAATGGCTTGCTGCTGCTGCCACCGTCGGCGTTCTTCCTGATCGGCCTGTTCATCTGGGCACTGCGTAGCTACAAAAAGGAGCAGGTCGAGAAGGTCGAGTACCGCATGGCGCCGCAAGTGAAGAACGAGGAGGCTTACTAAATGGAACATTACATCAGCCTGTTCGTCCGTGCGGTGTTCATCGAGAACATGGCCCTGGCGTTCTTCCTGGGCATGTGCACCTTCCTGGCGATTTCCAAGAAGGTCGAAACCTCGTTGATGCTGGGTCTGACGGTGATCGTGGTGATGATCATCACCGTGCCGCTGAACAACCTGCTCTATGTCTACCTGCTCAAGGATGGCGCGCTTTCCTGGGCTGGTCTGCCGGAAGTCGACCTGAGCTTCCTCGGTCTGATCTGCTACATCGGCCTGATTGCCGCCGTGGTGCAGATCATGGAAATGGTGCTCGACAAGTACCTGCCTGCGCTCTACAACGCGCTGGGCATCTTCCTGCCGCTGATCACCGTGCACTGCGCCATCTTCGGCGGCACCCTGTTCATGGTCGAGCGTGACTACAACTTCACCGAGAGCGTGGTCTACGGCGCTGGTGCCGGTGTCTCCTGGGCACTGGCCATCGTGCTGCTGGCGGCGATCCGCGAGAAGCTCAAGTACAGCGATCCACCCGCCGGTCTGCGTGGGCTGGGTCTGACCTTCATCACCGTTGGCCTGATGTCGCTGGGCTTCATGTCGTTCTCCGGCGTACAGCTGTAAGGGGTTGCCAATGGCTTTCGAGATTCTAGTAGCAGTCTCCATGTTCACCGTGGTGATCATCCTCCTCGTGGCGGTGATCCTCATGGCGCGTGCACGCCTGGTTTCCGCGGGCGACGTGAACATCGAGATCAATGGTGAGCGCACCATCACCGTTCCGGCTGGCGGCAAGTTGCTGCAGACCCTGGCCGAGAACGAGATCTTCCTGTCGTCCGCCTGTGGCGGCGGTGGGACCTGTGCGCAGTGCAAATGCATCGTGGAAAGCGGCGGCGGCGAGATGCTGTCCACCGAGGAGTCGCACTTCAACAAGCGTGAAGCCCGTGACGGCTGGCGCCTGTCCTGCCAGACCCCGGTCAAGCAGGACATGAAGATCGAAGTGCCCGAAGAAGTCTTCGGCGTGAAGAAGTGGGAATGCACGGTGGAGTCCAACCCCAACGTCGCCACCTTCATCAAGGAGCTGACCCTCAAGTTGCCGGAAGGCGAGAGCGTCGACTTCCGCGCCGGTGGCTACGTGCAGTTGGAGTGCCCACCGCACACCGTGCAGTACAAGGACTTCGACATCCAGGAGGAGTACCGCGGCGACTGGGACAAATTCAACCAGTGGAAGTACGTGTCCAAGGTCGATGAGACCGTGATCCGTGCCTACTCCATGGCCAACTACCCCGAAGAAGTCGGCCTGGTGAAGTTCAATATCCGCATCGCTTCGCCGCCACCGGGCAAGGACCACCTGCCGCCTGGCCAGATGTCTTCCTGGGTGTTCAGCCGCAAGCCCGGTGACAAGGTCACGGTGTACGGCCCGTTCGGCGAGTTCTTCGCCAAGGACACCGATGCCGAGATGGTCTTCATCGGTGGTGGTGCCGGCATGGCGCCGATGCGTTCGCACATCTTCGACCAGCTCAAGCGTTTGAAGTCCACCCGCAAGATCAGCTTCTGGTACGGCGCGCGCTCGATGCGCGAGGCCTTCTATACCGAGGAATACGACCAGTTGCAGGCGGAGAATCCGAACTTCGAATGGCACCTGGCACTGTCCGATCCGCAGCCGGAAGACAACTGGACCGGCCTCAAGGGCTTCATCCACAACGTGCTGTACGAGAACTACCTGAAGGACCACCCGGCACCCGAAGACTGCGAGTTCTACATGTGCGGCCCGCCCATGATGAACGCCGCGGTGATCAAGATGCTCACCGACCTGGGTGTCGAACAGGACAACATCCTGCTCGACGACTTCGGCGGATGATTCCACGGGCTGCAATACTGCAGCCCGCCCTTGTCACGGCCCTGGCTGTGGCATTGGCGGGCTGCGGCTTTTCCGAGCGTGTCGAAGAGTTCGGCGGCCCTGCTCAGGGCAGCACCTATTCGGTCAAGTACGTGAGCACTGCGTCCGCGCCGGACAAGGCGGCGCTCAAGGCCGAGGTCGAGGCGATCTTCTCCGAGGTCGACGAGCAGATGTCCACCTACCGTGACGACTCGCTGATCGAGCAGTTCAACCGCGCCCCGGCAGGCACCTGCATGCCCATGCCCGAAGGCGTGTTGAAACTGGTGCGCACCGGTGATGAGTTGCACCGCGACAGTGGCGGAGCCTTCGATCTGACCCTGGAGCCTCTGCTCGATCTGTGGGGCTTCGGCCCGCGCGGTAACGGCGAGCGCCAGGTTCCGGATGCCGAGGCCCTGAAAGAGGTGCGCGGGCGCATCGGCCAGCAGCATTTGCATATCGAGGGTGATCGCCTGTGCAAGGATCTCGACCTGCAGGTCGACTTCAACAGCATCGCTGCCGGATATACGGTTGATCGAATCATCGAGCGTCTTGTCGAACGGGGTGTGCGCAGTTACCTGGTGGAAGCCACCGGCGAGCTCAAGGCGGTAGGGCGCAAGCCCGATGGTCAGCCCTGGCGGATCGCCCTGGAAGCGCCCCGTGATGATCAGCGCACCATCCAGCGGGTCATCGAACTGGATGGCTACGGCATTTCCACTTCGGGTGACTACCGCAATTATTTCGAGGAGCAGGGCGTGCGTTACTCCCACACCCTCGATCCGCAGACCGCCGCACCGATTCAGCACACCCTGGCGGCGGTCACCGTGGCTGCACCATCGACGCTGATGGCTGATGGCCTGTCCACCGTGCTGCTGGTGCTCGGCCCCGAGAAGGGCTACTCGTATGCAGAGCGTGAAGGTATAGCGGCGTTTTTCGTGACCCGTGAGGGTGACGGATTCGTCACACGCAGTACCGCCACTTTCGAGCAGCTCTTCGCTGCGGGAGGCAAACAATGACATTCGTAATCGTTTTTCTGGTCATGCTGACGGTCGTCGGCCTGATGGCCGTTGGTGTGATGATGGGTCGCAAGCCCATCGCCGGCTCCTGCGGCGGCATCGCCAATCTGGGGATCGAGAAGAAATGCTCGATCTGCGGCGACGACCGCGAGCTGTGTGAAGAAGTGACGCGAAGTAACGAAGACAAGGGCGCCTCCGGCGTGCAGAGCTTCGACGCGAGCAAGCGCTGATCGCCATTTGCGGTCTGGCCCGGTAGGCTATGCGCTGTTGCGAAATGTTGCGTACCAGGCCGCACGGTCGGTCTGGTTCTGCCGAGAATGCCCGATAAGCGTTCCGGCGTGATCTGAGGAGAGAACATGGCGGTCTACAACTACGATGTCGTGGTATTGGGTTCCGGCCCGGCGGGAGAAGGGGCTGCGATGAACGCGGCCAAGGCCGGTCGCAAGGTGGCGGTGGTCGATGACCGCCGCGAAGTCGGCGGCAACTGCACCCACCTGGGCACCATCCCGTCCAAGGCGCTGCGCCACTCGGTGCGGCAGATCATGCAGTTCAACACCAACCCCATGTTTCGCCAGATCGGCGAGCCGCGCTGGTTCTCCTTTCCGGACGTGCTGAAAAGCGCCGAGCGGGTAATCGCCAAGCAGGTCACCTCGCGCACCGGCTACTACGCCCGTAACCGTATCGACGTGTTCTTCGGCACTGGCAGTTTCGCCGACGAGCAGACCATCGAAGTGGTGTGCCCCAACGGCGTACTGGAAACCCTGTCGGCCAAACAGGTGATCATCGCCACCGGCTCGCGCCCGTATCGCCCGGCGGATATCGACTTCAACCACCCGCGCGTCTACGACAGCGACACCATCCTCACGCTCAGCCACACGCCGCGCCGTCTGATCATCTACGGAGCCGGGGTGATCGGCAGCGAGTACGCATCGATCTTCAGCGGCCTGGGCGTGCTGGTCGACCTGATCGACAACCGTGACCAGTTGCTCAGCTTCCTGGACTCGGAAATTTCCGACGCCCTGAGCTACCACCTGCGTACCAACAACGTGCTGATTCGTCACAACGAAGAGTACGAGCGCATCGAGGGCCTGGATAACGGTGTGATCCTGCACCTCAAGTCCGGCAAGAAGATCAAGGCCGATGCGCTGCTGTGGTGTAACGGGCGTACCGGTAACACCGACAAGCTGGGCCTGGAAAACATCGGTATCAACGTCAACAGCCGTGGTCAGGTGCAGGTCGACGAGCATTACCGTACCGAAGTCGACAACATCTACGCTGCCGGTGACGTGATCGGCTGGCCAAGCCTGGCCAGTGCCGCGGCTGACCAGGGTCGCTCCGCGGCCGGCAGCATCGTCGACAACGGCAGCTGGCGGATCGTCGATGACATTCCTACCGGTATCTACACCATTCCCGAGATCAGCTCGATCGGCAAGAACGAGCACGAGCTGACCAAGGCGCAGGTGCCGTACGAAGTCGGCAAGGCGTTCTTCAAGAGCATGGCCCGTGCGCAGATTTCCCACGAGCCGGTGGGCATGCTGAAGATCCTCTTCCACCGCGAAACCCTGGAAGTGCTCGGCGTGCACTGCTTCGGCTACCAGGCTTCGGAGATCGTGCACATCGGCCAGGCGATCATGAACCAGAAGGGCGAGGCGAATACCCTGAAGTATTTCGTCAACACCACCTTCAACTACCCAACCATGGCAGAGGCCTACCGGGTAGCGGCGTTCGACGGCCTCAACCGGCTTTTTTGAGCGGCTCCGGCCGGCGGCCTGAGCCGGTCGGGGATCCTTTCGCCGACTCCCGCGACTGGCGCTGGCCAAACCGCGAGAGCGTCTGAGCAGGCCCGAAAACCGATCCCTTGTGGATCGGTTTTTTTATGGACGGCACCTGTCGAAAGCAGACAGGGCAGCCGGGGCCGAACGCAGCGATATCCAGGATTATCTGATTCAAGCTTATCGCTGCCCTCGACCCCGTGCGGTGGCTCGTCATGCGCGAATCGCGGGCATGGCCCGCTCCCACAGCGTCAGGCCGAGCTTGGCTCACGAGGCAAAAACAACGGTGCGGCCACCGATCGCCTGCAAGCAGGCTCCTACGCGATGTTGGCGCAGATCCGTAGGAGCCCGCTGCGGGCGATGCGCCGGTGGCCATCTTGCCGCTGCCCTTGGACCGAGTGCGGGAACGCGCCATGCGCGAATCGCGGGCATGGCCCGCTCCCACAGCGTCTGGCCGAGTTTGGCTCACGAGGCAAAAACAACGGTGCGGCTACCAATCGCCTGCAAGCAGGCTCCTACGCGACGTTGGTGCAGATCCGTAGGAGCCCGCTTGCGGGCGATGCGTCGGTGGCCATCTTGCAAAGATTGAGCGCAGCCACACCCAGGATCGTTGATTCACGCTTATCGCTGCCCTCGGACCGAGTGTGGGAGCGCGCCATGCGCGCGAATCGCGGGCATGGCCCGCTCCCACAGCGGTCGGCCGAGCTTGGCTCACGACACAAAAATAACGGCGCGGCCACCAATCGCCTGCAAGCAGGCTCCTACGCGATGTTGGCGCAGATCCGTAGGAGCCCGCTTGCGGGCGATGCGCCGGTGGCCATCCTGCAAAGATTGAGCGCAGCCATCCTCGGGATCGTCGATTCGCGGTTATCGCTGCCCTCGACCGAGTGTGGGAGCGGGCCATGCGCGCGAATCGCGGGCATGGCCCGCTCCCACAGCGTCTGGCCGACGCCTGGCTCACGACACAAATAACGGTGCGGCCACCAATCGCCTGCAAGCAGGCTCCTACGCGACGTTGGCGCAGATCCGTAGGAGCCCGCTTGCGGGCGATGCGCCGGTGGCCATCCTGCAACGTCGCGGCATGGCCACCGATCGCCTGCACGGCGGCAGGCTGTGGAGGACTCAGCCGCGCAGGGTGCTCACTGCGATACCGGGGAAGTCGGTGATGATGCTGTCCACACCGAAGTCTGCGAGGCGGCGCATGAGGGCGGGTTCGTTGACTGTCCATACCGACACGTGCAAACCGGCCTTCTGGGCCTTGAGCAGGCGTTCCGGGGTGCACAGCGTCCAGTTCAGGGCCAGCAGGTCGCAGCCATAGTTGCGGGCGACCTTGAGCGGATCCAGCCAGGCGTATTCGGCGACCAGGCCGCGGGCCAGGTGCGGTGTCAGGCGCTGGGCGGCGCTCAGGACCTCACGGGAGCTGGAGGTGATGGTGATCTTGTCGTCCAGACCAAAACGCCGGCTGAGCAGGGCGATGGCCTCCACCGTACGGGCGGCGCGGACCTTGGAGGCGCTCTTGACCTCCAGTTGCCAGTGCTCGAAATCGCACTGCTCGAACAGTTCGCTCAGGCGCGGAATGGGGCAGGGGTGGCGCCAGCCCGGGCCGCCACGGCGGGCGTCGTAATGCACCAGGTCGGCGGCGTCATGCTCGACCACCTTGCCGCGCTGGCCGGTGGTGCGCTTCAACGTCGGGTCATGGATGACCATCAGCTCGCCATCACGGGACAGGTGCAGGTCCAACTCGCAGCGACGCACGCCGTGCTCGAGGCATTGCTGAAAGCTGGTCAGGGTATTTTCCGGGGCTTCGCCCTTGGCGCCGCGGTGGCCGTAGATCAGGGTCACGGTTGCTCCTTACTCGGTTCGTGTGGTGCGCGGTTGTTGATGGCGCACGCTGTTGATCACGTGGTCGTATTCGAAGTAAACGCTGAATTCACGGTAATCCCAGCGGGTAATCGGTGGCTTGCCGACTGCGGGATGCTCTTCGTCAGCCAGGCCGAAGCGCTCCAGCACCGAGCGCTTTGACTGACCGAGCTGTGGCAGATCGGTGAGGTCAGCGCCTTGTTGGCCGATGGGGATTGTCAGGGTGTCGGCATGGCTTGTCAGTGGTAGCAACAAAACCAGTGACAAAAATAATCGACGTGCAGTCATACGGAATCCTCGCGAGCCTGACGGCGCTCCTGCGCCTGGCGTTGCAGGATATGTCGGGCGAGCAGTTGGCGCTGTGCGTCAGTCAGCGCTTCGAATTCGGCGCCGATCTCGAATTGCCCTTCGTGGTCCTGGCAATGCAGCACCCTGGCACGCAGCAGCAGGCCCAGTGCCTGGGGCATGAGCACCATCTTCAGCGCCAGGTGCGTGTCGACCGGCAGGGGCTGGGCATTGAGGAAACTGATGCCGCCCTCCGACAGGGTGACGCGTTTCGGCGGGCCGATATCGCGCAGCAGGCTCTGGGCCATGGCCTGACCGAGCAGGTCGATGCGTTTGTTGACCACCTTGAGGTAATTGGCCAGGGTGCGGTCGCGCTCGCTGATGTTGCGCAGCAGGTGCTGGGACTCGAAGTCCATCAGATGCAGTTCGCTGAGCAGGTTGAACAGCGGTGAAGCGTCGTGAAGCTCGTCACTGGCCAGGGCTTCGGCACCAGCCAGTGGGGTGAAATCCAGTGCGATCGTGTCCTCGATACGGTAGTATTCGCGGCGATCATTTTCGTCTTGAGTCGACATGGCGAACCCATGGCAGCGGTGGTGGTCAGAGTGTAAGGCCGCTCGCCAGGCCCCGCCACAAGGACGTTTCTCTTTCCCTCGAACAAGCGCCCCACATGTTCAGACCCCTGTCCGTTTTTCTCGGTACGCGCTACACGCGGGCCAAGCGTCGCAACCACTTCGTTTCGTTCATATCCCTGACCTCGATGATCGGGCTGGCACTCGGTGTGCTGGTGATGATCCTGGTGTTGTCGGTGATGAACGGCTTCGACCATGAAATGCGTACCCGCGTGTTGGGCATGGTGCCCCACGCCACGGTCGAGAGCTCCCAGCCGATCAGCGACTGGCGCCGCCTCGCCGACCGTGCGTTGCAGAACCCCCAGGTCATCGCCGTGGCGCCGTTCAGCCAGATGCAGGGCCTGCTGACCAACGATGGCAAGGTACAGAAGGTGCTGATCAATGCCGTGGATCCCGTCGAGGAGCCCAAGGTATCGATCATCGGCGACTTCTTCCGCGAGGGCCGGCTGGAGGATCTGCAGCCTGGCACCTTCGGCATCGTCATCGGTGACAAGGCGGCCGAGAAGCTCGGTGTTGGCCTGGGTGACAAGCTGACCTTCGTGGCACCGGAAGTCACCGTCACCCCTGGCGGCATGTTTCCGCGTCTCAAGCGTTTCACCGTGGTCGGCATCTTCCATGTCGGTGCCGGTGAAATCGACGGTTTCATGGCCATGACCCACATTCAGGATCTGGCCCGCCTGCAGCGCCACCAGGCCGATCAGGTGCAGGGCATCCGCCTCAAGTTCGCCGACCTGTTCCAGGCGCCGCGCACCGCCTGGCAACTGGCGCAAAGCTTTGGCGAGCAGGACTACCTGGCCCGCGACTGGACGCGCACCCACGGCAATCTGTATCAGGCCATCCGCATGGAAAAAGCCATGATCGGTCTGTTGCTGCTGCTGATCGTCGCCGTGGCAGCCTTCAATATCATCTCCACCCTGGTGATGGTGGTGACCGACAAGAAGGGCGATATCGCCATTCTGCGTACCCTGGGCGCCACGCCGATGCAGATCATGGCCACCTTCATGGTGCAGGGCACGGTGATCGGGGTGATCGGTACCCTGATCGGCGCGCTGCTGGGCATCCTCGCCGCGCTCAACATCAGCTCGATCATCGCCGGCGTCGAGCGCCTGCTCGGCTTCAAGTTTCTCAATGCCGATGTGTACTTCATCGACTACCTGCCGTCGCAACTGATGCTCGCCGACGTGGTGCAGGTCTGCGGTGCGGCATTGGTCCTGAGTTTCCTCGCTACTCTTTATCCGGCCTGGCGCGCGGCGCGCACCCAGCCCGCGGAGGCATTACGTTATGAGTGATCCGGTCGTGCAGGCGCAGGCAAGCGCCGTGCTCAGCTGCCGCAACCTGAGCAAGCGCTACGAAGAAGGCCCACAGTCGGTGGTGGTCCTCGACGACCTGCAACTGGAGCTGTTGCCCGGTGAGCGGGTGGCCATCGTCGGCAGTTCGGGCTCCGGCAAGAGCACCCTGTTGAACATGCTCGGCGGCCTGGATACGCCGAGCAGCGGCAGCGTCTGGCTGGCCGGTGAGGAGCTGTCGGCGCTCAACGAGAAACAGCGCGGCCTGCTGCGTAACCGCGCGCTGGGGTTCGTCTATCAGTTCCACCACCTGCTGGCCGAGTTCACCGCGCTGGAGAACGTGTGCATGCCACTGCTGATCGGCAAGACCTCGATCAGCGAGTCGCGTCAGCGTGCCACCGAGTTGCTCGAGCGGGTCGGCCTGGGCCATCGCCTGAGCCACAAGCCTGCCGAGCTTTCCGGTGGTGAGCGGCAGCGCGTGGCGATTGCCCGGGCGCTGGTCAATCGCCCGGGGCTGGTGCTGCTCGACGAGCCTACCGGCAACCTCGACAACCACACCGCTCAAGGTATTCAGGACCTGATGCGCGAACTCAGCACGCAGTCGCAGACCGCCTTTCTGGTGGTGACCCACGACCTGCAGTTGGCGCGGCAGATGGACCGGGTGCTGAGCCTGGAAGACGGCAAGCTGGTGCACGCCTGATGTTTCGCCCGCTGAGTGTCTTCATCGGCCTGCGTTACACCCGCGCCAAGCGCCGCAACCACTTCATCTCGTTCATTTCCCTGACCTCGATGATCGGCCTCTCTCTGGGCGTGCTGGCGATGATCGTGGTGCTGTCGGTGATGAATGGTTTTCACCGGGAAATGAGCTCGCGCATTCTCGGCATGGTGCCCCATGCGACCATCGCCGGTTCGCCAGCCCTGGCCGACTGGCAGGCGCCAGCCAAGGTCGCCCTGGAAAATCCCCAGGTGGAAGCGGCCGTGCCCTTCGCCGAGCTGGAAGGCATGCTGTCTTACCGCGGCGTGATGCAGCCGATTCAGCTGCACGGCATCGACCCCGAGCTGGAACCGAAGGTCTCGATCATCGGCGATCACATGGTGCAGGGCCGTCTGAGCGATCTGCGCGAAGGCGAGTACGGGGTGATCATCGGTGAGATCACTGCACGCCGTTTCCAGCTGCAGGTTGGTGATCGGCTGGCGCTGATCGTGCCGGAAATCAGCTCGGTACCGGGTGGTATCACGCCGCGCATGCAGCGTCTGAACGTGGTCGGCATCTTCAAGGTGGGCGCCGATCTGGACAGCTCCCTGGCCCTGATCAACGTAGCCGATGCCGCGCAGATTCAGCGCCTGGAACCCGGCTCGGTGCAGAGCATCCGCCTCAAGCTGAAGGATCTCTACCAGTCGCCGCAGGTTGCCGCCGGCATTGCCGCGCAACTGGGCGAGGGTTACCGCGCCAGCGACTGGACGCAGACCCAGGGCAGCCTGTTCAGCGCCATGAAGATGGAGAAGACCATGATCGGTCTGCTGCTGCTGCTGATCGTCGCGGTGGCTGCCTTCAACATCATCGCCACGCTGATCATGGTGGTCGCCGACAAGGGCGCCGACATCGCCATCCTGCGCACGCTGGGCGCCACGCCGCGGCAGATCATGGGGGTGTTCATGGTGCAGGGCACGGTGATCGGGGTGATCGGTACCCTCATCGGTGGCGTGCTCGGTGTGCTGGCAGCGCTGAACGTCAGTGAGCTGGTGGGGTGGCTCGAGCGTATCAGCGGGCAGCATGTGTTCAGCTCCGACGTGTACTTCATCAGCACCTTGCCGTCCGAGCTGCAGGTCGCCGACGTGGTGCTGATCTGCAGCGCTGCGCTGACCCTCAGCTTCCTCGCCACGCTCTATCCTTCCTGGCGTGCGTCGCGCACCCAGCCAGCCGAGGCGCTGCGTTACGAATGAGCTGCTAAGCTGAAGGAGGCCGCTATGGATAGCGGCCTTTTCGTTTGTGTCGTGAGCAGGACAACCCATGGAAGGGACTCGATCAGGCAACCTGCGCAACGGGTTGCTGGGCTTGGCGGCAGGGCTGTTGCTGCTGCGCTTCTTGCCGCAACTACCCCCCGCGTCGCTGGTGCTGGCCGCCGCTCTGGTGGGGCTGGCTCTACTGCCGTTTCGCAGCTATCCCGTCGCTCTGTTTCTGCTCGGCTTGAGTTGGGCCTGCACCTCTGCGCAATGGGCGCTGGATGATCGTCTCGATCCAGCGCTGGACGGCCGCACCCTTTGGCTGGAGGGCAGGGTGGTGGACCTGCCGGATGTGCGTGAGGGGGTGGTGCGCTTCCATCTGCAGCAGCCGCAGTCGCGACGCGCGCAGTTGCCGCAGTTACTGCGGTTGTCCTGGTATGGCGGCCCCGAGATTCGCGCTGGCGAAACCTGGCGGCTGGCGGTCAATCTCAAGCGACCCCATGGTCTGGTCAATCCGCAGTCCTTCGATTACGAAGCCTGGTTGCTGGCGCAGCGCATCGGTGGCGTGGGCACGATCAAATCCGGGCAGCGCCTTGACGATGCAGTCGGTGGCAGTGCCTGGCGAGACCGTCTGCGGCAGCGCATGCTCGCCGAGGACGCCCATGGGCGCGCCGGAGGGTTGGCCGCACTGGTGCTGGGCGATGGCTCCGGGCTGTCGGTGGCCGACTGGCGCGTGCTGCAGGATACCGGCACGGTGCACCTGCTGGTGATTTCCGGCCAGCACGTGACATTGGTGGCCGGCATGTTCTACGGCCTGGTGTTCTGGCTGGCGCGGTTGGGCTGCTGGCCACGGTTTCTGCCCTGGTTGCCGACAGCGTGTTTGCTGGCGTTCTCGTCGGCGCTGGGCTACAGCCTGCTGGCCGGCTTCGACGTGCCGGTGCAGCGGGCCTGCGCCATGATCGGCCTGGTGCTGCTGTGGCGCTGGCGCTTTCGTCATCTGGGCATTGCCTTGCCGTTGCTGGTGGCGCTGGTCGCGGTGCTGCTGTTCGAGCCGCTGGCGGTGTTGCAGCCGGGGTTCTGGCTATCGTTCGGGGCAGTGGGGCTGCTGATCCTGATCTTCGCTGCCCGCCTTGGGGCCTGGGCCTGGTGGCGTACCCTGGGGCGTGCGCAATGGGCGATGACCGTGGGCTTGCTGCCGATGCTGCTGGCCCTCGGGTTGCCGATCAGCGCCAGCAGTCCCCTGGCCAATCTGATCGCCGTGCCCTGGGTGGGATTCGCGGTGGTGCCGCCCGCATTGCTTGGCACGCTGTTGCTGCCTGTGCCCTGGCTGGGTGAGGCTCTGCTCTGGTGGGCGGGCTTCGCCCTCGAATGGCTGTTTCGCCTGCTGGCGCTGATAGCCGCCTGGCTGCCGGCCTGGATACCCAGCGCGTTGCCGTTCTGGGCCTGGCTGCTGGTGGCACTGGGCGCGCTGCTGATCCTGCTGCCCAGCGGGGTGCCGCTGCGCGGACTGGGCCTGGTGCTGCTCTTGCCCTTGCTGTTCACCCCGGTGCAGCGGCCGGCCGAACAGCGCGCCGAGGTATGGATGTTCGATGTCGGGCAGGGCTTGTCGATGCTGGTGCTGACTCGCGAACACGCGTTGCTCTACGACGCCGGGCCACGCTTTGGCGACTTCGATATCGGCGAGCGGGTGGTCGTGCCGTCGCTCAGGGCGCTCGATGTGCGCAGGCTGGACATGATGGTGCTCAGCCATTCGGACAACGACCATTCCGGTGGTGCCGAGGCGGTGGCCCGCGGCATGACGGTGAGCCAGGTGCTCAGCGGCGAGGCGCCCGAGTTGCCGACGGTGCTGGGCGCGCAACCCTGTGGCGAGGACAGCTGGATCTGGAATGGCGTGCACTTCAGCACCTGGCGCTGGGCGCAGGCGCGGGACAGCAACCAGTCATCCTGCGTGCTGATGATCGACGCGGGGGGAGAGCGCGCTCTGCTGACCGGGGATATCGATGTGCGTGCCGAGCGCGCCCTGATCGACACGGGGCGGGATTTGCGGGCCGACTGGCTGTTGGCTCCCCACCACGGCAGCCGCAGCTCTTCCTCGGCGATTTTTCTGGCCGCTGTCAGGCCTGGAGCGGTGCTGTATTCGCGCGGCAGGCACAATGGCTACGGGCATCCTCACCCCACGGTGCTCTCACGTTACGCCGCGATGGGCGCCAGGGCTTACGACAACGTCGAGACCGGCGCGCTGCGTATCGATCTCGGTACATTCGGTGAGCCGCACGCCTTGCGTAAAATACCGCGTTTCTGGCGGGAAAAATGAGAACCGCAGCCGTCGGCGACATCACGACCCTATGCTAGAGTGGCGCCACTTTTGTGAAGGGGATCTGCCACCGTGTGGGAACTGGTTATAGCTGGCGGCTGGGTGATGCTGCCGATCGTTCTGTGTTCAATCGCTGCCCTGGGCATCATTGCCGAGCGGCTGTGGACGTTGCGCGTCAGCCGAGTCACGCCGCCCAACCTGCTTGGGCAGGTGTGGCGCTGGATCAAGGACAAGGAGCTGAACAACCAGAAGCTCAAGGAGCTGCGCGCCGATTCGCCGCTGGGAGAAATCCTCGCCGCGGGTCTGGCCAACTCCAAGCATGGTCGTGAAGTGATGAAGGAGTGCATCGAGGAGGCTGCGGCCCGTGTGGTGCACGAGATGGAGCGCTATCTCAATGCGCTGGGCACCATCGCCGGAATCACGCCGCTGCTCGGCCTGCTCGGTACGGTGATCGCCATGATCGATATCTTCGGCTCGTTCATGGGGGGCAGCACGGCCAACCCGGCGTTGCTCGCCGGCGGTATCGCCAAGGCGCTGATCACCACCGCATCGGGTCTGACAGTGGCGATTCCGGCACTGTTCTTCCACCGTTTCCTGCAGCGCCGCGTCGATGAACTGGTCGTCGGCATGGAGCAGGAAGCGATCAAGCTGGTGGAGATGGTGCAGGGCGAGCGTGATGTCGACCTGGCCGAGGAGCCCAAGCCGGCCAAGGGGAGCAAGAAGGCGTGAAGTTCAGACGTAGACGGCGTGAGCAGGTCGAGATCAATCTCGCCTCGCTGATCGACGTGGTGTTCATCCTGCTGCTGTTCTTCGTGGTGAGCACTACCTTCACGCGTGAAACCCGTATGCAGGTCGACCTGCCCGAGGCTGCCAGCGGTACACCGCCCGAGCAGAGCGAACTCAAGCAACTGGAAGTGGTGATATCGGCAGAGGGCGGCATCTCGCTCAACGGCCAGGCCCTGATCAAGAATGATCTGGATAACCTGATGGCGGCCTTGCAGAAGGAGTCCGGTGGCGACAACAGCCTGCCGCTGACCATCAGCGCCGACGCCAAGACCAGCCACCAATCGGTGGTCACCGCCATGGATGCAGCCGGCAAGCTGGGCTTCGCGCACCTGCGCATCACCACGGTCGAGATTCAGGCCGCGCCCTGATGGCGAGCTTTTCCGACCGTCTGGTGCGGGCCTGGTACGAAGGGCATCCGGCTCTGGCGCTGTTGCGGCCGCTGGAGGCGCTGTACCGCGGTGTGGTGCAGCGCAAGCGCGCGCGCTTTCTCGCCGGTGCGGGTGAAAGCTACCGCGCACCGGTGCCGCTGATCGTGGTGGGTAACGTCACCGTCGGCGGCACCGGCAAGACCCCACTGATTCTCTGGCTGGTCGAGCAGTGCCAGGCCCGCGGCCTGCGCGTTGGCGTGATCAGTCGCGGGTATGGCGCCAAGCCGCCGAGCCTGCCCTGGCGGGTCAGGGCCGAGCACACTGCCGAGCAGGCTGGCGACGAGCCGCTGCTGATCGTGCAGCGCAGTGGCGTGCCGCTGATGATCGACCCGGATCGTGGTCGCGCCGCTCGCGCCTTGCTGGCCGAGGAGCCCCTGGACCTGCTGCTCAGCGACGATGGCCTGCAACACTACCGCCTGGCCCGTGATCTGGAACTGGTCCTGATCGACGCCGCGCGGGGGCTGGGCAATGGCCGCTGCCTGCCCGCCGGGCCGTTGCGCGAACCCGCTGAGCGCCTGCAGAGCGTGGATGCCTGCCTCTACAACGGCGCGCCGAGCGATCCCCTGGGTGGGTATGCCTTTACCCTGGTACCCAGCGCCCTGATCAACCTGCGCAGCGGCGAGCGCCGTCCGCTCGATCACTTTCCGCCCGGTCAGGCCGTGCATGCGGTGGCCGGTATCGGCAACCCGCAGCGTTTCTTCACGACCCTCGAGGCGCTACACTGGCGGCCTGTCGCGCATGCCTTCGCCGACCATGCTGCCTACAGCGCCGAGCTGCTGAATTTCTCGCCGGCGCTGCCGCTGGTAATGACGGAAAAGGACGCGGTGAAGTGCCGGGCCTTCGCGGCTGACGACTGGTGGTATCTGGCCGTCGATGCCCAGCCCTCCGTCGCGTTTCGTGACTGGTTCGAGGCTCGCCTGGATCGTCTGCTCGGCGAGCGGCAGTAACCGCGTCACGCGCTCACTCCTCTTGTTCTCAAGGATTTTCCCATGGACCCGAAACTGCTCGATATCCTGGCCTGCCCGATCACCAAGGGCCCGCTCAAGCTCAGCCAGGACAAGACCGAACTGATCAGTAAAGGTGCCGGCCTGGCCTATCCGGTCCGCGATGGCATTCCGGTCATGCTGGAAAGCGAAGCCCGCACCCTCAACGATGACGAACGCCTGGACAAGTAAGATGAGCAACGCCTTTACCGTGGTGATTCCGGCGCGCTATGCGTCCACACGCCTGCCAGGCAAGCCACTGCAGGATATCGCCGGCAAGCCGATGATCCAGCATGTCTGGGAACAGGCCTGCAAAAGCAGTGCAACCCAGGTCGTGGTAGCCACCGATGATGCGCGCATCGTCGAGGCCTGCCAGGGGTTCGGTGCCCAGGTGCTGCTGACCCGCGTCGATCACAACTCCGGCACCGACCGCCTGGCCGAAGTGGCCGCTGCGCTGGGCCTGGCTGCCGATGCCATCGTGGTCAACGTGCAGGGTGACGAGCCGCTGGTGCCGCCCGCGATCATCGATCAGGTGGCCGCCAATCTGGCCGGCAACCCCCAGGCCGCCATCGCCACCCTGGCCGAGCCCATCGACGATGTCGCCGCGCTGTTCAACCCCAATGTGGTCAAGGTCGCCAGCGATCTCAACGGTCTGGCGCTGACCTTCAGCCGTGCGCCGCTGCCGTGGGCGCGTGATGCCTTCGCTGTCGATCGCGATACCTTGCCTGCCAATGTTCCCTATCGCCGGCATATCGGCATCTATGCCTATCGCGCTGGCTTCCTGCAGGACTTCGTCGCCTGGGGCCCGTGCTGGCTGGAAAATACCGAGTGCCTGGAGCAGTTGCGCGCGCTCTGGCACGGTGTACGTATCCACGTCGCCGACGCGCTGGAAGCGCCGCCCGCCGGGGTCGACACTCAGGAAGACCTCGACCGCGTACGTCGGTTGCTGGGCGCCTGATGCGCGTTCTGTTCGTTTGCCTGGGCAATATCTGTCGTTCCCCCACTGCCGAGGCGGTATTGCGTCAGCGTCTGCAGCAGGCGGGGCTGGCCGAGCGCATCGAAGTCGACTCCGCTGGCACCGGCGACTGGCACGTGGGCAAGGCTCCGGACCCGCGTACCCAGGAGGCTGCCAGTCGACGAGGCTATGACCTGTCCGGCCTGCGCGGCCGTCAGGTCTCTGCCGACGATTTCTCGCGCTTCGATCTGGTGCTGGCCATGGATGGCGCCAATCTGCGCGACCTGCAGCGCATGCGTCCTGCTCAAGCGCGGGGCGAGCTGGACCTCTATCTACGCCGCTACGACCTGGCCGTGGATGAGGTGCCCGATCCCTATTACGGCGGTACCGAAGGTTTCGAGCAGGTGCTGGATCTGCTCGAGCAGGCCAGCGACGCATTGCTGATCGAACTCAAGGGGCGTTTATGAAGGTGGTGGTCCAGGCCGGCGTTTCGCTCAAGGCTTACAACACGTTCGGCGTGGATGTGGCGGCGCGCTACTTTGCCGAGGCGGCCGACGACGACCAGGTGCGCCAGGCACTGAGCGCTTCCCGTGAGCGGCAGGTGCCGCTGCTGCTGCTGGGAGGCGGTAGCAACCTGCTTCTGACCGCGGATGTCGAGGCGCTGGTGCTGCGCATGGCCAGCCGCGGTATTCGTCTGCTGGCCGATGATGGCCAGCGGGTGGAGATCGAGGCGGAGGCGGGCGAGCCCTGGCATGGCTTCGTGCAGTGGACCTTGCGCCAGGGCTTTGTCGGCCTGGAAAATCTCAGTCTTATTCCGGGTACGGTCGGTGCCTCGCCGGTGCAGAACATCGGTGCCTATGGCGTCGAGCTGAAGGACTGTTTCCTTGGGCTGACGGCGCTGGATCGACACAGTGGTGAGGTCAGAGCGTTCGATCTGCAGGATTGTGCCTTCGCTTATCGCGACAGCCTCTTCAAGCGTGAAAGCGGGCGATGGATCATTCTGCGCGTGCGTTTCACCCTGAGCCGCAATGCACCCTTGCACCTGGATTACGGCCCGGTACGCCAGCGCCTGGCGGAGCAGGGCATCGAGGCGCCGAACGCCAGCGATGTCAGCCGGGCCATCTGCGCCATTCGCAGCGAGAAGCTGCCAGACCCTGCCGTGCTCGGCAACGCAGGCAGCTTCTTCAAGAATCCGCTGGTGCCGGCCGAGCTGGCCGAGCGTCTGCAGCACATTCACGCTGATCTGGTGGCCTATCCCCAGGCCGACGGCCAGGTGAAACTGGCGGCTGGCTGGCTGATCGAAAGGGCGGGCTGGAAGGGCTTTCGTGATGGCGATGCCGGCGTGCATCGCCTGCAGGCGCTGGTGCTGGTCAATTACGGTCAGGCCAGCGGTCAGCAACTGCTCGCATTGGCACAGCGCATTCAGGCGGATATCGCCGAGCGCTTCGGCGTGAGCCTGGAAATCGAGCCGAACGTGCTCTGATCCTACATGCCGCGCAGCCTCGCCATGCTGGCGGAGCTGTGAAGGCCTGATCGCTCCATCCTTTTCGTTTTCGGGCATCACTGCATTCAACAGCGCGCTGTGTTCTGGGCGCTTGCAGGTTCTGTTGACGTTTTGCGCTGAAACGTCAGCAGACCCTGAAAATCACAGGCAATAAAAAGGGGATGCCGAAGCATCCCCTTTTCTTTTGCGCTACCTAATCAGGCGTGCGGCTTGGGCGCGTCCTGATCGCGCTGAGCGCTCTCGTCGACCGGCGTGACGATGACGTCATCTTGCTCGACGGGCTCGCTGGCCGGTTGAGTGTCGACAACGGCTTCACTCTCGACTGCCGGAGCAGCGGGCTCAGCTTCCACCACCGCTGCGGCTGGAGCGGCCTTGGCGGCCTCTTCAGCTTCGCGGGCCAGGCGCTCTTCTTCACGCTTGCGGCGACGCACTTCACGCGGGTCGTTCGGTGCGCGGCCGTTGCTTGCAACCAGTGCGGCTGAAGCGGCTTGCTCTTCGATCGCTGGCGCCTCGACCACAGGTGCTTCCACTGCAACTTCCTCGGCTGCCGGAGCGGCCTCGGGTGCGGCAGTGAAAGTGGTTTCGGCTACCGGAGCTTCGATGGCCGGTGCTTTGAACACTGGCGTTTCGGCAACGGGTGCTTCGACGACGACCGCTTCGCTGACTGGCTCGGCCGCGACCGGAGCTTCCTGCTGCACTGCTTCGAATTCCGCTGCCGAAGCACGTGGGCGTTCGATTTCAGGCAGGGGCTCGATCACTGCATCGGCACGCTCGGCAACTGTTTCTGCCGGCACTTCGACTGGCGCAGGCGCTTCTTCGACCACAACGGCAGCAGCTTGTGGGGGCTGCTCGGTCTCGACCGCTGGCTGTACGTCCTGTACGGCGACAGGTGCTGCGGTTTCGGTGGTGGCAAAGATGTCTGCTTGCTGAGCGACCGGCTGTTCGGCTGGTTTCTCGGTTTCAGCGATAACGGCTGCCACGGTAGCGGCTGCAGCGATGCTGCCGTTGTCTACCGGCTCTTCCGCATTCTCGTCGCTGCCTTCGATCGGGTTGCCGTCGGCATCACGCTGACGCTCGCGACGATTGCTGCGGCGACGCTGACCGCGGGAGCGGCGACGTGGGCGATCACCGCCTTCGTTACCTTCCTGCTCGTCGTCTTGCTGCTCGTCGTTGTTCAGCACTTCGTCTTCAGCAGCGTCTGCCTGAGCCTGTTCGGCGCGAGGTTGACGTTCTTCACGAGGCTGGCGTGGCTGGCGCGGTTCACGTTGCGGGCGTTCGGCGCGAGCTTCTTCACTGGCGACGGCTGCGGTTTCGTTCTGCGGCTCGGCATCCAGCGGAGCGCGCAGTTCGCGCGGCTGACGCTCTTCACGCGGGCGACGTTCACGGCGGTTTTCCTGACCTTCACGCGGTTCGCGCGGCGGGCGGGATTGACGCACTTCCTGAGGCTCGCGAACTTCCACGTTCTCACGCGGCTGGCGATCTTCACGCGGGGCGCGAGGCTGACGCTCTTCACGCGGTGCACGCTCTTCACGAGGCGCACGTTCCTCGCGGGCTGCGCGATCTTCACGTGGGGCGCGTTCTTCACGCGGCTTGCGATCTTCATCGCGGCGGTTGCCACGGTTGCGGTTCTGCTGGCGACCGTTACGACGCTCGTCGCCACGAGGCTGACGCTCGCCCGGCTTCTTCTCGACCACGGTTGGTTTCTGCTCTTCGGCACTGGCGAACAGGCCTACCAGGGACTTCACCAGGCCTTTGAACAGGCCGGTTTGCGGTGCGGCGGCAACGGGTGCGGCAGCAGGCGCAGCTACGGCAACTTCCGGAGCAGGAGCGCTGCGCGGCGGAGCGGCCTTGATCGCAGCTTCCTGGCGAACCAGGGTGCGGGTGGCTGCAGCCGGTTTCTCTTCCTCGACTTCGACCGTGGCCATTTCGTAGCTGGTCTGGGTGCTCTGGGCTTCCGGGCTGTCGTCACGGATGCGCTGCACTTCGAAGTGCGGCGTTTCCAGGTGGTCGTTCGGCAGGATGACGATGCGCGCACGGGTACGCAGTTCGATCTTGGTGATCGAGTTGCGTTTTTCGTTGAGCAGGAACGCGGCGACCGGGATCGGCACCTGGGCGCGAACCTCGGCGGTACGATCCTTTAGGGCTTCTTCTTCGATCAGGCGCAGAATCGCCAGGGACAGGGATTCGACGTCACGGATGATGCCTTGACCGTTGCAGCGCGGGCAGACGATGCCGCTGCTTTCGCCCAGCGATGGGCGCAGGCGCTGACGGGACATTTCCAGCAGGCCGAAGCGCGAAATGCGACCGACCTGTACGCGGGCACGGTCGGCTTCCAGGGCTTCACGTACTTTCTCTTCGACAGCGCGCTGGTTCTTGGCTGGCGTCATGTCGATGAAGTCGATGACGATCAGGCCGCCGATGTCGCGCAGGCGCAGCTGACGGGCGATCTCTTCGGCGGCTTCCAGGTTGGTCTGCAGCGCGGTTTCTTCGATGTCGCTGCCTTTGGTGGCACGCGCCGAGTTGATGTCGATGGACACCAGGGCCTCGGTCGGGTCGATGTAGATCGAACCGCCGGATGGCAGCTTCACTTCACGCTGGAATGCGGTTTCGATCTGGCTTTCGATCTGGAAGCGGTTGAACAGCGGCACGCTGTCTTCGTACAGCTTGATCTTGCTGGCGTACTGCGGCATCACCTGGCGGATGAAGGTCAGGGCTTCTTCCTGGGCTTCGACGCTGTCGACCAGTACTTCGCCGATGTCCTGGCGCAGGTAGTCGCGGATGGCGCGGATGATGACGTTGCTTTCCTGATAGATCAGGAACGGGGCAGGGCGGTCCTGGGACGCTTCCTTGATGGCGCTCCACAGTTGCAGCAGGTAGTCGAGGTCCCACTGCATTTCTTCGCTGGAACGGCCCAGGCCGGCGGTGCGCACGATCAGACCCATGTCATTGGGGATGTCGAGACCATTGAGAGCTTCGCGCAGTTCGTTGCGCTCTTCGCCTTCGATGCGGCGGCTGATGCCACCTGCACGCGGGTTGTTGGGCATCAGCACCAGGTAGCGGCCGGCGAGGCTGATGAAGGTGGTCAGGGCTGCGCCCTTGTTGCCACGCTCTTCTTTCTCGACCTGAACGATGACTTCCTGGCCTTCCTTGAGCACGTCCTTGATGTTGACGCGGCCTTCGGGGGCCTTGCTGAAGTATTCGCGGGAGATTTCTTTGAGGGGGAGGAAGCCGTGACGCTCGGAGCCGAAGTCGACGAATGCCGCTTCGAGGCTGGGTTCTACGCGGGTAATGCGACCTTTGTAGATATTCGATTTCTTCTGTACACGGGCGCCGGACTCGATGTCCAGATCGTACAGGCGCTGGCCATCTACCAGCGCAACACGCAACTCTTCGGGTTGAGTCGCGTTAATCAACATTCTTTTCATGTGGTACCAATGGTTTCCGGTGCTGCCGGAAGCCGCGTTAGGCACACACGACGCTCAGGGTCGGTGTCAGGCGCGTCAGAAACGGTCGTAAATCGTTTCATTGTCGAGCGGCAGCAGCCAGTTGTGCTGGGCCGCGACGGACGTCTCCTGCTTGCTGTATGTGACAGAAAGCACTCAGAACTCGCTGGCGATCGGCTAAGCACTGGCCCTGCTGCGTTAAAACCTGCTTGGAAGATCGTTTACCTGGGTAAGCGAGCTTCTTTGCCTGCCCCGGATCGGGGGCTGTCACTAACGTAGCGTCTTGCGTGGCGCTAACTTGCGAGACCGTAAACGGGTTCTCAGTCAGGAGGAGGAATCAAGGGTCGGTAGCGGACGATATGACGCGTCTCTGATAAAGCTGTTTGCTACGCAGGCCGACCGTTGTGCATCTCCACCCTACACGTATCGCTGAAAATCGGGTGCCGCTCACGAAAAATCCGCAGCGGGTTGGCATTACCGCGACCCTCCATAAGGGCTGGTCGCGCATCTGTGTCTCAGGCCTTATTTCCGAGTTTCTCGAGCAGCCATGCAGGCCTATCGCTCTCTGAGACGCCCGTCGGACGGCCTTACGTCCTGAATGGGTTGCTTGATTCACGATGGCGGTTTGGCAACATCCGCGAATCAGGCCGCTTTTGGCGGCATTCGCGACTATAGCAGCAATGATTAAGTGCTTCAAATGCATAAAAATTGTATGATCTCGGCCATGACGACACCCACTACTCCAACCTCCGGCGTTCAGCTGCTCGAGGTCGCGCCTGAACTTGCGGGTCAGCGCATCGACAACTTCCTTCGTACCCAGCTCAAGGGCGTACCCAAGACCTTGATCTACCGCATCCTGCGCAAGGGTGAGGTGCGGGTCAACAAAGGTCGGATCAAGCCCGAATACAAGCTGCAGCCTGGTGACATCGTGCGCGTGCCGCCGCTGCGCCTGGCCGAGCGCGACGAGCCCGAGCCGCTGGCCCAGGGCCTGCTGCAGCGCCTGGAAGCGGCCATCGTCTATGAAGACAAGGCGCTGATCGTTTTGAACAAGCCGGCCGGCATCGCCGTGCACGGCGGCAGTGGTCTCAATTACGGTGTGATCGAGGCCTTTCGCCAGTTGCGACCGGATGCCAAGGATCTGGAACTGGTGCATCGCCTCGACCGCGATACTTCCGGGCTGCTGATGATCGCCAAGAAGCGCAGCATGCTGCGTCATCTCCATGAAGCACTGCGCGGTGACGGCGTCGACAAGCGTTACATGGCCCTGGTGCGTGGCCACTGGGCGACCGCCAAGAAGCAGATCAACGCACCGCTGCTCAAGAGCAATCTGCGTTCCGGCGAGCGCATGGTCGAGGTCAACCCCGAAGGCAAGGAGGCGCTCACCGTGTTCCGCGTGCTGCGCCGTTTCGGCGAATTCGCGACCCTGGTCGAAGCCAAGCCGGTGACTGGCCGGACCCACCAGATTCGCGTGCATGCCCAGTACGGCGGGCATTGTATTGCCGGTGACAGCAAGTATGGCGATGACGACTTCACCCGGGAGATTCGCGAGTTGGGCGGCAAGCGCCTGTTCCTGCATGCCTACGAGTTGAACATTCCGCTGCCCGAGGGCGGCGTGCTGAAGCTCGAGGCGCCGGTCGACGAGATGTGGGCTCGCACGCTGGAGCGCCTGAGTGCGTGATTATCGGCTGCTGATCTTCGACTGGGACGGCACGCTGGTCGACTCCATTGGCCGTATCGTCGCGGCCATGCACCAGGCGGCCGACCAGTGTTCCCTGCCGCGGCGCAGTGACGAGGCGGTCAAGGGCATCATCGGCCTGGCGCTGCCCGAGGCGATCACCACGCTTTATCCGGAACTCGTCGAAGCCGCACACGTCGAACGCTTCCGTGTCAGCTACAGCGACTGTTATGTGGCCATGGATCAGACCCCCTCGGCGTTCTTCGCGCAGGTGGAGCAGAGTCTGGCGCAGTTCCGCGCGCAGGGTTATCAGTTGGCCGTTGCCACCGGCAAGAGCCGCCGTGGCCTGCAGCGGATTCTCGACGCGCTGGGCTGGCAGGAATATTTCGACATCACGCGGTGCGCCGATGAAACGGCGAGCAAGCCCGATCCGCGCATGCTGCATGAAATTCTTCAGCATTGTGGCGTGCCGGCCGGGCAGGCACTGATGATCGGTGATTCCTCGTTCGATCTGCTGATGGCGCAGCGCGCGGGTATGGATTCTGTGGCAGTGGGTTACGGTGCGCAGACGCTGACGGCGTTGAGTGCCTATGAGCCGAAGCTGTCGATCAACCATTTCATGGAACTGAGTGCCTGGCTGAACCAGACGGTGGCCGAGCCCCAAACCGAGGAGAGTGAGCATGTGGGGTGATAGAAAGACGCCGGTCGTGGCCGAGAGCGACCCGAAGAGCTGGAAACTCCTCGAGAAGACGCTGCTGGCCAGCGTTCACGAGCAGCGCCGCTCGCGCCGCTGGGGGATCTTCTTCAAGCTGCTGACCTTCATTTATCTGTTCGGTGCCCTGGCGCTGTTCTCGCCGCTGCTCAATCTGCAGAAGGGTGCCAGCAGCACGCCGCACACCGCGGTGATCGACGTGCGTGGCCTGATCGCCGACAAGGAAGCGGCCAGCGCCGACAATATCGTCGGCAGCCTGCGCGCAGCCTTCAAGGACCCCAACACCAAGGGTGTGATCCTGCGCATCAACAGCCCCGGTGGCAGCCCGGTGCAATCGGGCTACATCTATGACGAAATCCGCCGTCTGCGCGGCGAGAACCCGGACACCAAGGTGTACGCGGTGATTTCCGATCTGGGGGCTTCGGGTGCCTATTACATCGCCAGCGCTGCCGACCAGATCTATGCCGACAAGGCCAGCCTGGTGGGTTCCATCGGTGTCACTGCGGCCAGTTTCGGTTTTACCGGTCTGATGGACAAGCTCGGCGTTGACCGCCGCGTCTATACCTCGGGCGAGCACAAGGCGTTTCTCGATCCGTTCCAGCCGCAAAAGCCTGAAGAGGCGGCGTTCTGGAAGACCGTGCTGGAAACCACTCACAAGCAGTTCATCGACAGCGTGAAGAAGGGCCGCGGCGATCGCCTCAAGGATGCCGAGCATCCCGAGCTGTTCTCCGGCCTGATCTGGTCTGGCGAACAGGCGCTGGACCTGGGCCTGATCGATGCCCTGGGCAGCACCAGCTATGTGGCGCGTGACGTCATTGGCCAGGAAGAAATGGTGGATTTCACCGTCCAGGAAAGCCCGCTGGATCGCTTCACCAAGAAACTGGGCGCCAGTGTGGCGGAGCAGTTGGCGATGTGGATGGGGTTCCAGGGCCCGGCACTGCGCTGATAGCCTGATATGCAATAAAGAGCCCCGGCACTTGGCCGGGGCTTTTTATTGGCCGATCGCTTTCAAGGTGGGCAGTTGGGCGCGCATGAAGCCGATGGCCGGATGAAGCGCCAGTTTCGCGCCCGATCCAGCCTACGCACGACCCCAGCACATCAGCCTGACGGCAGAGGTTCTGGTCGCGCGAAGATCACTTGACGCTTGTAACTTGCTACTGCTCTTAGCGCTCATCGAGTGCGAAGGCCGTCAGGCTGTAGGTGGGAATGCCCATGTCCTGCAGTTTGCGCGAGCCACCCAGCTCCGGCAGGTCGATGATCGCGGCCGCTTCATGAATGCCTGCCCCCATGTGTTTGACCAGTTGCACGGCGGCCAGCAGGGTGCCGCCGGTGGCGATCAGGTCGTCAACGATGAGCACCTTGTCGCCTTCGCACAGACTGTCGGCGTGCACCTCCAGAAAGGCTTCGCCGTATTCGGTCTGGTAACCCTGGCTGAGGACGTCGGCTGGCAGTTTGCCTTGCTTGCGGAACAGTACCAACGGCTTGTTCAGCTCATAGGCGATGATCGAACCGATCAGGAACCCGCGCGCATCCATGGCGCCGACGTGGCTGAAATCGGCCTCGACATAGCGCTGGATCAGGCTGTCGATCACCATGCGCAGGGCGCGCGGCGACTGGAACAGCGGGGTGATGTCGCGAAACACCACGCCCGGTTTCGGGAAGTCGTTAACCGGGCGAATGAGGGTCTTGATACTGAATTCGTCGAAAATCATCGGTAATCCTTGTAGCGGTCAAAATTGAGCCTTGGAACCTGTTCATGACTTTGCGAGCTAGAGCCATGCAAGGGCTAGGCGCCCCTGCAAAAACAAGCGAGGAAGCGGACTGGGCTCGCACGCGAGTTTACGAGCTGTGAATGAGCATTCCGACGGGAACGCCTAGCTTGGGCTGGCAATCCCGCTTGTTTTCAACGCAGCAGGGCCGACGCGCAGCAGATCATGAACGGGTTCTCGAGGCCCTATCAGCCATTAAGGTTACCACCCGCCAGAGCGCACAGCTCGATCGGGTCGAGAATATGCACTTCCTTGCCTTCGGCTTCGAGCAGTTTGCTCTGCTGGAAGCGGGTGAACACCCGCGACACGGTTTCCACCGCCAGGCCCAGGTGGTTGCCGATTTCATTGCGCGACATCGCCAGGCGGAACTGGTTGGCAGAGAACCCGCGGGCACGGAAGCGCGCCGACAGGTTGACTAGGAAGGTAGCGATGCGCTCGTCGGCGGTTTTCTTCGAGAGCAGCAGCATCATCTGCTGATCGTCGCGGATTTCACGACTCATGACGCGCATCAGCTGGCGGCGCAACTGCGGCAGGCTCGCCGACAGTTCGTCGAGGCGCTCGAACGGGATTTCGCAGACCGAGGTGGTTTCCAGCGCTTGCGCCGATACCGGGTACAGCTCGGTATCCATGCCGGAGAGGCCGACCAGTTCGCTGGGCAGGTGAAAGCCGGTGATCTGCTCTTCGCCCGCATCGCTGATGCTGAAGGTTTTCAGTGCGCCGGAGCGTACCGCGAAGACCGAGTTGAAGGTGTCGCCCTGACGGAACAGGAATTCGCCCTTTTTCAGGGGGCGGCCGCGTTTGACGATATCGTCGAGCGCATCCATGTCCTCGAGATCCAGCGACAGCGGCAGGCAGAGACTGGAGAGGCTGCAATCCTTGCAGTGTGCCTGATGAGTTGTACGCAGCTTGATGCTTTCGGACATCGCCCTTATCCCTGGTATAGACACAGAAGTCGTAAGGGTACCGCACCAGAGGGGGCACGGCCACCCAAGGGGGCGCGCTCAAGTGTCGCTCCCCCCTGCCGATAACGCTGAATCAGTGAGTTGACGGCCAGGAGCGTTGCAATGCGTGTAGATAATCCCGTTTCGCTCGAGCGCAGTATCGTGCCCTCCAGTTCGACTGCGACCGCCGCTGCGGCGCCTGCCGAAACCAGCGAAGAAACCTCGACTGCGGCGCCAGCGGCTGGCACCAGTGCCGAGCCGGGCGTCAAGGTCACGCTGTCCCTGGAGGGCCTGGCGCAGTCGAAGTCCGAGGATAAGAACAGCGATATCGACGAGAGCGACCTGCCTTCGAACATCAAGCAACTGCTCAAGATGATTCGTGAGCTGAAAGCCCAGCTCGCGCAGAAAATGGCCGAGTTGCAGGCGATCATGGCTCAGAGCGATATGGACGACGAAACGCGTCAGGCCAGTGCCCAGGCGCTGCAGACCGAGGTCAGCTCGATCAGCGGCGCCTTGAGCACGGCTAACGCCGAGCTGGTCAAAGCTATTCGCGACCAGGAACTCAGCACCGAGCAGAGCGTCACCGTCACATCGCTGATGATCAGCTGATTTTTTCTTCCTTGGCACGGCAGTAGCCGTACTCAGATCACCCGCGAGAAGCGCTGCAGGTTCTGCTCGCTGAGGTAGCGATCAAACAGCATGCACAGCGAGCGCACCAGCAATCGTCCCGCCGGCAGCACCTCGATGCTGCCATCTCGCAATTCGATCAGGCCCTCGCGGCTCATCTGCTGCAGGGCCGGCCAGGTGTCGGCGAAGTAGCTGCGGACATTCACCGCGAAGCGCCGTTCGATTTCCGCGAAGTCCAGCTGGAAGTGGCAGATCAGTTGCTGGATCACGGCGCGGCGAAGGCGATCGTCGTCGTTGCAGCCCAGGCCGCGCGAGGTCGCCAACTGGCGATTGTTCAGGTTGGCCTGGTAGGCGGCCAGATCCGAGCTGTTTTGGCAGTACAGATCACCGACCTGGCTGATCGACGACACGCCGAGGCCGATCAGGTCGCAATGCCCGTGGGTGGTATAGCCCTGGAAGTTGCGCTGCAGGCTGCCGTCTTCCTGAGCGCTGGCCAGTTCGTCGTCGGGCAGCGCGAAGTGATCCATGCCGATGTAGCGGTAACCGGCGCTCGCCAGTTGTTCGATGCTGCCCTGCAGCATGGCCAGCTTGTTCGCTGCACTGGGCAACTGGGTGCTGTCGATGCGCCGCTGCGGCATGAAGCGTTCCGGCAGGTGGGCGTAGTTGAACAGCGACAGGCGATCGGGTTGCAGGGCGATCACCTGCTGGACGGTGTGGGCAAAATTCTCTGGCGTTTGTTGTGGCAGGCCGTAAATCAGGTCGATGTTCACCGAGCGAAACTGCAGGGTTCGTGCGGCCTCGATGATGGCGCGGGTCTCTTCCAGGCTCTGCAGGCGGTTGATGGCGCGCTGCACGTTGGGGTCGAGGTCCTGCACGCCGAGGCTGACGCGGTTGAAGCCCAGTTCGCGCAGCAGGCCCATGGTCGACCAGTCCGCTTCGCGGGGATCGATCTCGATGCTGTAGTCACCGGAGTCGTCGTCGAGCAGGGTGAAATGCTCACGCAGTTGCGTCATCAATCGGCGCAGTTCGTCGTGGCTGAGAAAGGTCGGGGTGCCGCCGCCCAGGTGCAGCTGTTCGATGTGCTGGCGCTTGTCGACATGGCGGCTGACCAGTGCCATCTCCACTTCCAGCGCCTGCAGATAAGGCTGGGTGCGGCCGCGATCCTTGGTGATCACCTTGTTGCAGGCGCAGTAGTAGCAGATGTTGGCGCAGAACGGCAGGTGAACGTACAGCGACAGCGGGCGCAGGGCACGACGGCTTTCGCGCAGGGCGTGGAGCAGATCGAATGAGCCGACGCCGTCATGAAATTGCACGGCGGTCGGGTACGAGGTGTAGCGCGGGCCGGCTTGATCGTATCGGCGGATCAGGTCGGAATCCCACTGGATGGCGTCGAGCATGGCGAGTTCCGCTTCAGCGTTGAGTGCTCGGCAGTCTAGGGCGGGCCTGGGCGGGGCTCTTTGATCTGAGTCATGGGGGCGCAGTGGGGGTGTGACCGCTGGGGCGCCGACAGATCGAGCCTCAGTGCCCCATCAGCCAATGCTGGTGCGGACCGGGCAGTGTCCACAGACCGAACAGCATCACCAGCAGGCCGCCTGCCACGCGCACGCCACGCTTGCGCAGCAGGCTGCCCAGGCGCTCGGCCGCCAGGCCGGTGGCCAGCAGCACCGGCAGGGTGCCGACGCCGAATGCGAGCATCAAGGCGGCGCTGTGCAGGGCATTGCCCTGGCTGGCCGCCCACAGCAGGGTGCTGTAGACCAGGCCGCAGGGCAGCCAGCCCCACAGGCCGCCGAGGAGCAGTGCGCGCGATGGACTGGTGATCGGCATGAAACGGCGGGCGAGCGGTTGCAGATGTCGCCAGAGGCCGCGGCCCAGCGCCTCGATGCGCGTCAGACCGCTCCACCAGCCTGCCAGATAGAGCCCCATGACGATTAGCAACAGCCCGGCGATGCCTCGCATCACGATGGCCAGCGGGCCGCTGGCCAGTGCCCAGCCTGCCAGGCCGAGCAGCAGGCCGGCCAGGGCATAGCTGAGAATGCGCCCGGCGTTGTAGGCCAGCAACTGGCGCAGACGCTGATCACGCCGCTCGGGCGCAATGGCCAGGCTCAGGGCGCCCATCAGCCCGCCGCACATGCCCAGGCAGTGGCCACCGCCGAGCAGGCCCAGAATCAAGGCGGACAGCACGTGTGGCAGCAGCTCAGTCATGGGGTTTCTGGTCGGGCTCGCTGGCCTGCTGCACGGCGGCCTGGTGGCGCGGGTCATCGTCGTCGAAGAGGATGCGGTGAGCGGGGCTGTCGAGGTCGTCGTACTGACCGCTGTCGACCGCCCAGAAGAACAGCCACACGGCGAAGGCGACCAGCAGCAGGGCAACGGGAATCAGGATGTACAGCGCGGTCATGATGATTTCCCCAGGCGCAGTGCATTGAGCACCACCAGCAACGAACTGAACGACATGCCCAGCGCGGCCCAGATCGGGGTGATCAAGCCGAGGGCCGCGAAGGGCAGTACCAGGCCATTGTACAGCCCGGCCCAGGCCAGGTTCTCGATGATGATGGTGCGGGTGCGGCGGGCCAGGCGCAGCGCGTCGACCAGGCTGCCTAGGCGATTGGACAGCAGCACCGCGTCGGCGCTGGTTTTCGCCAGGTCGGATGCCGTACCCATGGCCACGCTGATATCGGCTCCGGCGAGTACCGGCACGTCGTTGACGCCGTCGCCGAGCATCAGTACGCGGCGCCCCTGTTTCTGCAGGTCATGAAGGATGGTCAGTTTGGCGTCCGGAGTCAGCCCGCCGTGGGCCTGTTCGATACCCAGCTCGGCCGCCACTTCGCCGACCATGGGCGAGCTGTCGCCACTGAGCAGGAGAATCTGCCAGCCACGAGCCCGGGCGGCGTCGATCAGCGCAGGGGCATCGTCACGCAGGCGATCATCGAGCACGAACCAGGCCAGCGGGCCCAGCTCATCACCGAGCAGCAACCACTGGCCCTGATCCCCCGGGATAGCGGGGGGCGGGCTGGCACCGAGTGTGCTGACGAACGCGGCCTGACCGATGCGCAGGCGACGGCCATCAACCGTGCCCTGCAAGCCTAGGCCGGGGAAGCTCTGCAGTGCCTCGACAGGCGCTGCAGCATGGCCAAAGGCACGGGCGATGGGGTGCTCGGAGCGACTTTCCAGGGCGGCGGCGAGGGCCAGGCAGGCATCGGCATCCAGTGTGCCCAGCGTGTGCACGGCGCGCAGGGTGAGGCGGCCGTCGGTGAGGGTGCCGGTCTTGTCGACGATCAGCGTGTCGATCTGCTCCAGGCCTTCGAGTACATGACCGCGGGTCAGCAACATGCCCTGTTTGTGCAGGGTGCCGGTGGCGGTGGTCAGGGCGGTTGGCGTGGCCAGGGCGAGGGCGCAGGGGCAGGTGGCGACCAGCAGGGCGAGGACCACCCAGAAGGCGCGCGAAGGGTCGAGCTGCCACCAGACCAGGCCGACGATGGCGGCCACCACCAGAACGATCAGCAGGAACCATTGCGCGACCCGGTCGGCGATTTCTGCCAGGCGCGGTTTTTCGCTCTGCGCGCGTTCCAGCAGGCGCACGATGGCCGACAGCCGCGTGGTGTCGCCCAGAGCCCGCACCTCGACGGTCAGTGGGCCCTCGACATTGAGGGTGCCTGCGGTGACCCCATCACCGACCGTACGAGGTTGCGGCAGGTACTCACCGGTGAGCAGCGATTCATCGATGCTGGAGTGGCCCTGCAGAACCTGGCCGTCCGCAGGTAGCAGCGCCCCAGGCGGAACCAGCACGTGGTCACCGAGACGCAGTTCGCTGAGCAGGATGCGCTGGCTCTGGCCGCGTTCATCCAGGCGCAGGCAGGAGGCCGGCAACAGCTTGACCAGTTGCGCGGTCGCCGCTGCGGTGCGTTCCCGGGCACGGCGTTCCAGGTAGCGGCCGCTGAGCAGAAACAGGGCGAACATGCCCACCGCGTCGAAATACAACTCGCCGTGGCCCGTTACCGTGGACCAGATGCCCGCTGCGTAGGCGCCGCCGATGGCCAGCGACACCGAGACGTCCATGCTCAGGTGGCGGGTGCGCAGGTCACGCAGGGCGCCACGGAAAAACTGGCCGCAGCAATAGAAGACGATGGGGGTGGTGAGAAACAGGCTGACCCAGCGCAGGATGCTGTCCAGTTCCGCGCTCAGGTCGATATTGAATTCCGGCCAGGTGGCCATGCTCGCCATCATCACCTGCATCCACAGCAGCCCGGCCACGCCCAGTTCGCGCATGGCTCGGCGATTTTCTCGGGTCAACTGCTCGGCAGCGGCATCGGCCTGCCAGGGGTGGGCCGCATAGCCGATACGGCGGATCGCGCCGAGCAGTTCGCTGAGCGGCAGGGCGCTCGCGTCCCAGCGCACCAGCAGGCGGTGGCTGGACAGGTTGAGGTGCGCCTCGGCCACGCCTGCCAGGGTATTCAGGTGTTTCTCGATCAGCCAGCCGCAGGCCGCGCAGCTGATGCCTTCGATGAGCAGATTGGCCTCGCTCAGCTCGCCCTGCTGTTCGACGAAGGGCTGCTGCACGTCGCGACGGTCGTACAGCACCAGCTCATCCGGCAGTACCTGAGGCAGTTGCCGCGGATTGCTGGCAGCCTCGCTGCGGTGCCCGTAGTAGTGCTCCAGGCCGCTCTGCACGATGGTCTGCGCCACCGCCTGGCAACCGGGGCAGCACATTTCGCGGGGCTGCCCCAGCACCACGGTCTGGAAATGCGCGCCGGCGGGCACCGGCAGGCCGCAGTGGTAGCAGGGCGTGGGGACGGCATGCACCGCCCCGGAGGCTGAAGCGTCGATCAGTGTTCATCCCCGAGCTGGATGCTCTGGCCGGGTTGCAGGGTTTCTTCCTCGAACAGGCGCCAGTCCTGACCGCCTTCCTGGCCGATCAGCTCGACGAAGCGCCGGCCCTGCACGCTGTCCTGCAGGTTGCCGCGATACAGGCCGTCACCCTGATGCTGCAGTACCACGCGACGGTCGCGCTCGGGCTGGGTGGGCGATACCAGATTGAGCACCAGTTGCGCTGGCGCGCTGCTGCCCCGCAGGTGCAGCTCGGCGATGCCGCGCTGGTCATCGAGGTCGAGGCTGGCGCGCAGCTGCAGGCGCACGGCCAGGTTCTCGCGTTCCAGCGACTGGTTGATGCCCTTGCCGACGTCGTAGTAATCGTCGGAGATCAGCCCCGGTGGATTGCGTGTGGCCACGGTCAGCAGGGTCAGCCCCTGAATCACCGAGTAGCCGAGCAGGGCGATCAGAAACCAGGGCCAGAACTGCTTGTACCAGGGCGCGGGTTGGGTCTCTTCGTTCATGGCTGGCCTGCTTTCTCTTCTCGGTGTTGGTGCTTGGCTTGGGTCATTCGCTTTGGCGTTTCGCTTTGGTGGGCTGAAGCCCACCCTACGGAGTTACGGCTGTAGGGTGGCGGGGAGGCGATCCAGCCGTTCAGCTATCTCACGCTGGGGCCGATAAACCGGCTGCTGGCGTCGTTGTGGATGCTCTCGTCATCCGTGGCACGGATGCGGAAGGTGATCTCGTTGGTGCTGGACGGCAGTTTCTCGGCGTCGATGGACAGCTCCACCGGAATCGCGAGCACTT
Source organism: Pseudomonas sp. SZ40 (assembly GCF_052958135.1). Taxonomy (NCBI): domain Bacteria; kingdom Pseudomonadati; phylum Pseudomonadota; class Gammaproteobacteria; order Pseudomonadales; family Pseudomonadaceae; genus Pseudomonas; species Pseudomonas sp. SZ40. The sequence goes on from NZ_JBQWIF010000017.1 coordinate 106,866, forward strand.
CGCCGGCCAGCGCGCGGACCTCGCGGCGGCCTTCGTAGACCAGACCGTCCAGACCATCGGCCTCGATACGGTAGACGACGTCCTGTTGCGCCTTGTTCATGATCTTCAGGGTATAGACGTTCTCGATCCGGCCCTGCTCGTTCTCCCGGTAGAGCACCCGGTCCTTGAGCACGTCCAGCTCCACCAGCGGGCGGTCGTTCAGCGCCCAGCCGAACACCGCGAACATGGCCAGCAGTGCCAGCGCATAGCCGATCAGGCGCGGGCGCAGCAGCTGGGTCTGCTGCCCGGAAAGGTTGTGCTCGGTGGTGTAGCTGATCAGCCCGCGTGGGTAGTTCATCTTGTCCATGATGCTGTCGCAGGCATCGATGCAGGCGGCGCAGCCGATGCATTCGATCTGCAGGCCATCACGGATGTCGATGCCGGTCGGGCAGACCTGCACGCACAGGGTGCAGTCGATGCAGTCCCCCAGGCCCAGGGCCTGATGATCGGCGCTTTTCTTGCGCGCTCCGCGGGCTTCGCCACGGCGCGGGTCGTAGGAAACGATCAGGGTGTCCTGGTCGAACATCACGCTCTGGAAGCGCGCGTAAGGGCACATGTGAATGCACACCTGCTCGCGCAGCCAGCCGGCGTTGCCGTAAGTGGCGAGGGTGAAGAAGGCGATCCAGAACAGCGCCCAGCCACCGGCCTCGAAGCTGATCAGCTCGGCGAGCAGTTCGCGGATCGGCGCGAAGTAGCCGACGAAGGTCACCGCGGTGATCAGCGAAACGCCCAGCCAGATGCCGTGTTTGGCGAAGCGGCGCAGGAACTTGCCTGCGCTCATGGGCGCCTTTTCCAGCTTCATGCGTTGATTGCGGTCGCCCTCGGTGACCTTTTCCGCCCACATGAAGATCCACGTGAAGACGCTCTGCGGGCAGGTGTAGCCGCACCACACACGGCCGGCGAAGACGGTGATGAAGAACAGTCCGAAGGCGGCGATGATCAGCAGCGCCGAGAGCAGCACGAAATCCTGGGGCCAGTAGGTGGCGCCGAAGATGTGGAACTTGCGGTCCGGAAGGTTCCACCACACCGCCTGGTGGCCGTTCCAGTTCAGCCATACGGTGCCGAAGTAGAGGATGAACAGCAGCGCACCGCCGGCCCGTCGCAGGTTGCGGTAGAAACCACTGAAGGCGCGGGTGTGGATTTTCTCGCGACTGGCATAGAGGTCGATGGTCTCGCCGGCGGCAACCGGCGTGACGTTCTTGACGGGGATCTGTTGGCTCATCGAGGGCTACCACAACGGTTGGTCGGGCATGTCGCGACCGATACCTGCCGGTCGCAATCGTTCGCTGCGCCGATGGTACGCCTCCAGCCCTCATCGGGCTTGCGGCCACCCGTCGCAGGGATCAGGCGTGACCATCCTAGACGCAGCATCGGCAGCCCGCCCTGACCCAGATCAGTGCACTCACTCTTTCTCCCGGTCTGGCTCCGCCGCCGGTTCTTCGGCACGCTGCGACAGGCTGTACACGTACGCGGCCAGCAGGTGCACCTTGTCGTTGCCGAGGAAGTCCTCTTGCGCCGGCATCTGGCCGCTGCGCCCGTAGCGGATGGTCTGCTGCACCTGAGCGAAGCTGGAGCCGTACAGCCAGACCTTGTCGGTCAGGTTGGGCGCGCCGAGCACCTGCATGCCCTTGCCGTCGGGGCCGTGACACATGGCGCAGTTGGTGGCGTACAGCTGTTTGCCTTTGTCCATGTCCGCGGCGCTATCCGCCGGGTTCTCCAGGCCGGAGAGGCTGCGTGTGTAAGCGGTGACGTCACGCACGCCGTCATCGCCCAGCACTTCCTGCCAGCCGGGCATCACGCCCTGGCGACCCTGCATGATCGAGGTCTTGATGGTGTCCGGGTCGCCGCCGTACAGCCAGTCATCGTCGGTCAGGTTGGGAAAACCGTAGGCGCCCTTGGCATCCGAGCCGTGGCACATCGAGCAATGGTTGGCGAACAGGCGGCCACCTATCTTCAATGCCCGTTCGTCCTTGGCCAGGTCGGCGATGGGCATGGCGGCGTACTGGGCGAACAGCGGGCCGTAACGGGCATCGGCGACGGCCATCTCGCGCTCCCATTGGGCGACTTGCGTCCAGCCGTCGTCGTAGCCCGGCAGCAGCCCCCTGAAGTTGCCGAGGCCGGGGTAGAGCAGCAGGTAGCCGAAGGCGAACATCAGGGTGCCGACGAACAGCAGGAACCACCAGCGTGGCAGCGGGTTGTCGTATTCCTCGATGCCATCGAAGCTGTGGCCGACGGTCTGGTCGGTGTTGTCGGGGCGCTGGCCCTTGCGGGTGGCGAAGATCAGCCAGGTCACGGCCAGCAGCGTACCGAGGGTGAGCAGGGCGATGTAGCCCCCCCAGAAGCCACTCATGGCTTGTCGCTCCCGGTACCGTCCTTGCGAGCCTCCGGCTCGTCGGCGAAGGGCAGGTTGGCCGCCTCGTCGAAGCTGGATTTGCGCTTGTTGCTATAGGCCCAGAGCACCACAGCGACGAATGCGATGAACACCACGGCGGTGCCGATGCCGCGGATGGTGCCGATGTCGGTCAGAAAGGCTGGCATCGGTTCACCGCTTGTTCTGAATGGCGGTGCCGAGCACCTGCAGGTAGGCGACCAGCGCGTCCAGCTCGCTTCGCCCTTCGACCGCTTCCCTGGCCCTGGCGATGTCCTGATCGCTGTAGGGAATGCCGAAGTCGCGCATCACCTTCATCTTCTCGGCGGTCAGCGTACCGTCCAGTTTCTTCTCGGCGAGCCAGGGATAGGCCGGCATCTTCGATTGCGGTACCAGGTCGCGCGGGTTGAGCAGGTGCACGCGGTGCCACTCGTCCGAGTAGCGGCCGCCGACCCGCGCCAGGTCCGGCCCGGTTCGCTTGGAGCCCCACAGGAAGGGGTGATCCCACACGCTTTCGCCAGCCACCGAGTAGTGGCCGTAGCGCTCGGTCTCGGCGCGGAACGGGCGGATCATCTGCGAGTGGCAGCCGACGCAGCCCTCCTTGATGTACACATCGCGGCCTTCGAGTTGCAGCGCGGTGTAGGGCTTCATGCCGGCCACCGGCTCGTTGACCACGTCCTGGAAGAACAGCGGGACGATCTGCGTCAGGCCGCCGATGCTCACCGCAATGACCATCAGCAGGGTCATCAGGCCGAGGTTCTTTTCGATGAGGTCGTGTTTCATCCCTTGGCGCTCCCTGACTGGGCAACGGGAATCCGTGCTGCGGCCTCGTACTGCGCCGGCTGGGCGCCACCGATGGTGCGCCAGGTGTTCCAGGCCATCAACAGCATGCCGGCGAAGAAGATCGCGCCGCCGATCATGCGCACCACGTAGCCGTAGTGGCTGGCCTCAAGGGATTCGACGAAGGAATAGGTGAGCGTGCCATCCTCGTTCACCGCCCGCCACATCAGGCCCTGGGTGATGCCGTTGACCCACATCGCGACGATGTACAGCACGGTGCCGATGGTCGCCAGCCAGAAATGCACGTGGATGGCCGCCAGGCTGTGCATCTGCTCGCGGCCGAACACCTTCGGAATCAGGTGATACAGCGAGCCGATGGTGATCATCGCCACCCAGCCAAGGGCGCCGGCATGCACGTGGCCGATGGTCCAGTCGGTGTAGTGGGAGAGGGCGTTGACCGTCTTGATGGCCATCATCGGCCCCTCGAAGGT
>NZ_JBQWIF010000018.1:0-110122 GCF_052958135.1 Pseudomonas sp. SZ40
CTACGAAAGCATGAAAATCCCAGCCCGTAGGAGCCCGCTTGCGGGCGATGCGATGGCGGCCTTGCCGCGGAATCGGCGTTGACCCGGTGATTCGCCCGCAAGCGGGCTCCTACAGAAAGGGGTGTCCGACACACTCGAGGCAGACGCGTCGACCGCGGGGCGCCTACGGAAGCATGAAGATTCCAGCCCGTAGGAGCCCGCTTGCGGGCGATGCGATGGCGGCCTTGCCGCGGAATCGGCGTTGCCCCAATGATTCGCCCGCAAGCGGGCTCCCACAGAAATGGGTGTTCGACACCCGCGAGGCAAGCGCGTCGACCTCGGCGCGCGGCTCACACAAAAACGCGACTGCAGGCCAAGCGCTGCTGCAGAAGCGGCGCCTGCAAGAAGCGCGGCCGCTGCCCGCTGATCAGATCCTGAAGCTGTCCACCAGTTGCTTGAGGCGCCCGACCTGCTGATCCAGCTCGGTACAGGCATTGAGACTGGACTGCAGGTTGCGTACGCCATCCTGGTTGAGGGTGTTGATCTCGGTAATGTCCATGTTCAGGCTTTCGATCACCGAGGTCTGCTCTTCGGTGGCGGTGGCCACGGACTGGTTCATGCCATCGATCTCGCCGATACGACGGGTCACGCCGCGCAGATTCTCACCCGCCTGCCCACCGATGCGTACGCTGTCATCGCTGAAGCGACGGCTCTCGCCCATGGTCATCACGGCGTCACGAGCACCAGCCTGCAACTGCTCGATCATCTGTTGAATTTCCTGCGCCGAGCTCTGGGTGCGTTGCGCCAGGTTGCGCACTTCATCCGCGACCACGGCGAAACCACGCCCGGCCTCACCGGCACGAGCCGCTTCGATGGCGGCGTTGAGCGCCAGCAGGTTGGTCTGCTCGGAAATCCCCTTGATCACATCGAGAATCTGACCAATATCGTTGCTCTTCTGGCTCAGCACTTCGATATGGCTGCCGGATGCCTGAATCTTGTCAGACAGATCACCCATGGAGCCCAGCGTGCGCTCAACCATGTTCTGCCCTTCTTCGGCGTCACGACGGGCATCGCTGGCCTGCAGAGATGCATCGGCCGCATTGCGGGCGATCTCCTGGGCGGCGGCGCCGAGCTCGTTGATGGCTGCGGCAACGCTGTCGGTACGTGCCGCCTGCTCGCTGGAGTTGCCCATGGAGGCATTGGACGCTTCGACCACGGTGCTCACGCGGGCATGAACTTCGCGGGTCGCCGAGGCCACCTCGCGGATCGACTCGTGGATACGCTCGACGAAGCGGTTGAAGGCACCCGCCAGCTCGCCGAACTCGTCACCGGAGTCGATCTTCAGGCGCTGGGTCAGATCGCCCTCGCCTTCGGCGATGCCGCCCATGGCGTGGCTCATCACGTGCAGCGGGCGCAACAGGATACGAATCAGCGCGCCCAGCAGCAGCAGGATGGCGATCACGCCGATGACCGTGGACATCAGCGCCGAGATGCGGAACTCCTGCAGAGCGGCGAACGCCTTGCCCTGATCGACGGAAAGGCCGACGTACCAGCGCACCCCTGACAGGCCCTGCACCGGCAGGAAGGTGACGATGCGCGCGCTGCCATCGACGGCCGCTACATCCTGCAGACCGGACTCGAGGCGCGGTGCACCACTGGGGAACAGATCAGGCAGCTTCTTGAGCACCAGGCTCTTGTCAGGGTGCACCAGCACCGTGCCTTTTTCGTCGACCAGGAAGGCATAGCCCATGCCACCCAGATCGAAGGAATTCAGAATGTCGTCAACCGTCTGCAACTTCAGGTCGCCACCCACCACACCTTGAAGGCTACCACCCGTGCTCACAGGGCGAGTGATGGTGATCAGCAGGCCGTCGCGGGGATCCGCCGCCAGGTAGGGCTCGGTCAAGCCCGGGCCGCTGCTGCCCGCAGCGCTCTTGTACCAGGGACGCTGGCGCGGGTCATAGCCGGCGGGCAACTCGCTGGGGGGAAACTGGGTGTAGGTGCCATCATTCTGGCCGTAATAGGCATACAGGAAGGCCGAAGCGATGCTGCGGTGCTGCAGATTCCTGGCCAGTGGCTCAGCCGCGCTGTCGTCCTGAACCGACTCGGCCAGGTTGTCCAGCAACTGCATGCGGCCATTGAGCCAGTGCTGAATGTTGCCGGTGGATACCTGACCGACGTCGTGCAGGTAGTTCGCCAGGTTGTCGCGAATCGAGGTGCGCTGCAGGTAGTCGTTGTACAGCGCGAACGATGCGAAGGCGGCAATGACCACCAATGACGCAGCCAGCATGATCTTGTGACTGAACTTGAGGGTGCGCATAGAAGGTCTCGCTGAAAGTAGGACTGAATACGGCTTGCGATCAGGCTATCGGCTCGAAGCGGCCAGCCTTTAGGAAGGCGAACATCAACAGGGCGACCAAAACGGCTGTCCATCGGACAGGCGAAAGGGAATTTTCCTGGGGCGCCCCACGTGCTAGTGTCGGCAACTTTGTCGCCGCCTTACAAAGGACACGTCGGATCATCATGAACCACGCCCTCGCCCAGCTGCAGCCCTACCCGTTCGAGAAACTGCGCGCCCTGCTCGCCGGCGTACAACCCGCCGCCGATCGTTCGCCCATCGCCCTGTCGATTGGCGAGCCGAAACACCGCTCCCCCGCGTTCGTTGCCCAAGCGCTGACCGACAACCTCGAACAACTGGCGGTCTACCCGACTACGCTGGGCATTGCTGCGCTGCGCGAAGCCATCGCCACCTGGTGCGAACGCCGCTTCAAGGTGCCGACCGGCTGGCTCGACCCCGCGCGCCACGTGCTACCGGTGAACGGCACCCGTGAAGCGCTGTTCGCCTTCACCCAAACCGTCGCCCAGCGTGACGTCGATGGCCTGGTGGTCAGCCCCAATCCGTTCTATCAGATCTACGAAGGCGCAGCCCTGCTCGCTGGCACCCAGCCGCATTACCTGCCGTGCCTGGCCGAACTCGGCTTCAATCCGGATTTCGATGCGGTGGCGCCCGAGGTCTGGCAACGCTGCCAGATTCTCTTCCTCTGCTCGCCCGGCAACCCGACGGGTGCGCTGATTCCCGTGGCAACGCTGAAGAAGCTGATCGCCCTCGCCGACCAGTACGATTTCGTCATCGCCGCCGACGAGTGCTACAGCGAGCTGTACTTCGACGAGACCAACCCGCCTGCCGGCCTGCTGACCGCCTGCGCCGAGCTGGGCCGTAGCGACTTCAAACGCTGCGTGGTGTTTCATAGCCTGTCCAAGCGTTCCAATCTGCCAGGCCTGCGTTCGGGGTTCGTGGCGGGCGACGCGGAGATTCTCAAGGCCTTCCTGCTGTACCGCACCTACCATGGCTGCGCCATGCCGGTACAAACCCAGCTGGCCAGCATAGCCGCCTGGCAGGACGAGGATCACGTACGCGCCAACCGCGATCTGTACCGCGAGAAGTTCGCCGCCGTGCTGGAAATCCTCGATGGCGTGCTCGACGTGCAACGCCCGGATGGCGGCTTTTACCTGTGGGCCAGAACACCGGGCGACGATGCCGAATTCACCCGTGCACTGTTCGCCCGGGAGCACGTCACCGTGGTGCCCGGCTCCTATCTGTCGCGGGAAGTCGATGGCCTCAATCCCGGCAGCGGCCGTGTGCGCCTGGCACTGGTCGCACCGCTCGAGGAATGTGTGGAAGCCGCACGGCGTATCCGACGCTTCATCGAACAGGCCTAGGCCGCATGGCGGCGCCACCTCGACGAGGCGCCGCCGTCAACTCGCTGTGCGAGTGACGGTGAGGACCACTGCCGCGATACGTTCTACGTCCTCGTAGCCCGGTTTTTCCAGCTCCTCACCGAACACGTCGGGGTCCACCTCCTCGTAGCGCCAGGCCAACGAGGAGTCGCCCAGCGTGCGCTGTATATAGGCGAGGAAGGGATCGCCGGCAGCGGTCATCGCCACACCGGTATAGAGCAGCAGACTGCCCCCCGCTGCCAGTCGGGTCACCGCGGCCTCGACGATGGCCTGCGACAATCCCGCTCCTAGCTCACCGCCACCGTCACGGTAAGCGCGGCTCTCGCTGTCGAGCATGTAAGGCGGGTTGGCCACGATCAGATCGAACTCACCCTGCACACCGTCGAGCAGATCACTGTGCAGGGCCCTGAGGTTTTCGGCGCCAGCCAGCGCAGCGTTGACCTGAGTGAAGGCCAGCGCCTGGGGATTGATATCCACGGCCAGCACCTCGGCCTCCGGACGCGCCAGCGCGATGCACTGCGCGCCAGGCCCGGCGCCGCAGCCGATATCCACCGCACGACGGATGGAAGTGGACGAAGGCGTGCCGAGAAATGCATCGATGGCTCGAACGAAACGATAGGTATCGGGACCGAAGAACACCGCATCGGCCTGCGTTGTCGGATAGCGCGAATGGACGAACAAGCGATCGCCCAGGCTGGAGTAACGCACGGCGCTGCGCAGTTGCTCGGCGTCTTCGACCAGAACGCCTGAAGCGCGCATCAACTCGAGCAAATCAGCGCCGACCATGCCCGGCACGAAAGGGCGGCTCCAACCGAAGACCCCCTGCAGATCCTGAGCGAGCGCATTGCCCGGTCGGCCGTTGACGCGCTCATGGGTCAGCGGTGTGCCGGTGGTGAATCGATAGCCTCGCTCGGTGAGCGCCTGACCAAGTTGCACTAGAGCCTGCTGGGGTTCGTTAAGCATCGGTGCTCCGACAGCGATTACTGGAGATAGGTATTGAACAGGCGCGTTGCCAGCAACCCTGCGGGGGTGAAGTGACAGGCAGGTGACATCAGCTCGATCAGCTTTTCCGCCTGCTGGCGGGCTGGCAGTGCACGCAGGGTCGCATGCAGGGCCTGAGCCTCGTCATCCAGGCCGCTCGTCTGCATGGCGTTGGGCTGCGCGGTACTTCGACGGTTGCGACCGCGACTGCGCGCGGCGGTCCAGTCGCCGGCAATCCAGTCATGCAGAATCTGCTGCTCGTAAGCGCTGAACACACCGAACATGGCCGCCCGATCACCCTGCACGAGCTGCCAGAAGCGGCTGTTCTGCGGGTCCTCGTTGCGACGAATCCAGCCGCGTTTCTCCAGCGCCTCGAGCAAACCGCGCACCTGACCCGGCTGGCTTAGCCATTGATTGATGGTGCGTCCCTCGATGCGGCAATAGTCGGAGTGCACCTGAGTGGCGACTTCGCGCTTGCGCTCCAGCATGCCGCACAGTTGTTCGTCGAGATCGAATGCGCCGATCACCGCCGTGGAACCGACACCCAGCTCATTGAGCTGATAGCCGCGCATCACCCGCTGATAGAAGGCATCACGGTCGCCCACCACCGGCAGATTCTCCAGCACGGCCTGCACGGCTTTTTGCGCATGGCCGGTGCTGGCATTGTCGATGGTCACGTGCAGTTGGAAATAATAGGGGTCGATATCCAACTCGGTGAGCTCATAGCTGGTGATCAGCAGGTGCAAGGGGAGTTGTTCATAGCCGAGGTTGTAGCCGATCACCTCCGGCAGATACTCATTAGCCAGGTGCCCGAGCGCCAGTTGCTGGGCACCCTGAAGAAAATGCTCGTCTTCCAGCTCCGCCAGCTCATCGCAACCGTTCTGGCTGAGCAGTTGCTTGTACAGCACCACATGGTTCATGGCGGCAACGCCATCGCCCAGTTCCTCGAGGTAGGTACGCAGCAGTGGCCGCAGACTCGGCTCCTGCCAGTGCTTGAACAAGCCATAGAGCCAGGCACCGTCCACCAGTTTGGTGGGCGCCACATGGCGCAGGAAATACACGGCGTGCGCCCGATTGCTGAAATAGCGCCGTGGCTCGCCCTGACGCCGCGCCTCCAGATACTGCGCATAAGCCTGCGTGGTGCGCTGCGCAGCATCGCGCATCCAGTTCAACAGCGCCTCCGGCTGGGCTGGCATGTCACAGGGCTGCCGCTCTGCCTGCTCCAACTGCGCATCGAGGAAGCTGCGCGCCTGATCCACGACACCGTCGGCCAACCGTGGCTGCAGCAATCGCTCATAGAGGGTGCGCGCAGGACCAGCCTGCAGAAAGCTGTAGCTTTCCCGAGGCGTTGTGAAGATCGGCATCAATGTGGTCATGGTCGGAGCCTTGCGTGGGCAGTTCGAAGGCGCTGTGGGAACGGTGAGGTCGAGAACAGCGCTCGGGTGATTCCATGGGTGGCCGTCTTGCCGATTTGCAGGATTGCTCCGGCGAATCGGCCTGGGCCTTATGGAATAAGGAGGACGCTGCGCGAAGAAAGATTCAACTCAGGGGATAGGCGGTAGCGGCCGTATCGAGGCCGCTCGTCAAGACCGCAGGTGTGAGACAGTCAGCCAGAAGGACGGCCAACGGACTGGCAGCGCAGGCGCGGGAACGCCGAGCGACGGGCTGCCAGGCTGGCTGCGAGGCGAGCAGGCTCCTTGGCGGCGGAAACATCGAGTTCGCATGGCTCACAGGCATTCGAATCGGCGCAGCGACATTGGAGAGCTAGCGGCCTGCCGTCGCCGGTCTCAGGCTGGACGGCACAGCACCCAGTCATGCAGCAACACCCGCAGTTCGTCGAACTTCACCGGCTTGGCCAGGTAGTCGCTCATCCCGGCGGCCAGGCAGCGCTCGCGGTCACCAGACTGGCTGTGGGCGGTGATCGCCAATACCGGCAGCTCGGCGCAGCCAGGCAACAGGCGCAGCGCCCTGCAGGTGGCGAAACCGTCCATCACCGGCATCTGGCAATCGAGCAGCAATGCATCGACCGACTCGCGCTGCAGACACTCCAGCGCCTCGGCGCCGTTGTCCGCGGTGCGAACCCGGTAACCGAGCTTGAGCAACATACCGCGAATGACCAACTGGTTGATGGCGTTGTCCTCGACCACCAGCACGGTGCATTGCTCCGGCACCCGCACCGGGCTGCCCGTGGCGCGACGCACCACGGGCTCGCTGCCGCCCTTCTGCATCGGCAATGTCAGGGTCAGGCTGAGCCGGAAGATGCTACCGCCACCGCCCGCGCGATTGGGCTCGTAGGCCAGGCTGCCGCCGAGCAGATCGACCAGTTGTCGACAGATGCTCAGGCCGATGCCGAGGCCGCCATACTGGCGGGTCATCGACGTATCGAGCTGATGGAAGCGGCGGTACAGGTCGGACTCGCGGACATCCTCCAGGCCGATGCCGGCATCGATCACTTCGAAGCTCAACGGCAGGCTGTCCAGCGTCGCTTCACCTTCCCCCCTTACGCGCAGACGCACCTTGCCGGCGGCGGTGAACTTGATGGCGTTATCCAGCAGGTAACCCAGCCCTTGGGCCAACTTCAGGGCATCGCCTTCCACGGTGTCGGGCAGGCGCTCGTCCAGGTCGAGGGAAAACGCCAACCCCTTGTCGCGGGCACGGCCTTCGTAATTGGCGCATACGCCGTCGAGCAACCCGCGCAGGCTGAAGGTTTCACGCCGCGGGTAAAGTCTGCCGGACTGCAGTTCGGTGAGGGCCAGGATGTCGTTGACCATCTGCATCATGTCCCGCGCCGAACGCGTCGCGGTTTTCTGGTACTGCTCGACTTCCGGCTCCAGCCGCAAGGTCTGCATCAGCTCCAGAGAGCCGATCACGCCATTCATCGGCGTGCGCAACTCATGGGTCACGGTGGCCAGGAAGTCGTCCTTGAGGCGGTTGCTGTCGGCCAGTTCGTGGTTCAGCGCCTCCAGCTTGGCACTGGCACTCTGCAGAATGCGCGCGCGCTCCTCCTTCATGCCGTTGATACGATCCGCCAGGGCCAGCGACAGCAAAGCCACCTCGATCGCGCTACCGATCTGGCTGGCGTACATGGTCAGGAACACGTTGGGCAGGTAGCCGAGGACCATCAGGGTGTTGACCACACCGCCGATCAGAAAGGCCGCCCAGGCGATGATGAAGTAGCGCGCCACCCGCATGCCGCGCAACCAGGCCAGCCCCCCGGCAATCGACACCACCAGGGTGAACACCAGCGCCAGCACGGTAGCCAGACGTAACGAGACGGCGTAGCTGACGGTCAGCGCCAACACCATCACCGCCGTGCCCCAGAGCATCAGCAGCAACAGGCTGCGGTCCACCCAGGGGCTGTGCTCGCCGGTCTGCAGGAAACTGCGCGCGAACTGACAGCCGAACAGCGCCGTGGCGCCGATCAGGAACGGCGTGGCGACGTTCGCCCACCAGGGGCTGTCAGGCCAGAAGAACTCGATGCCGGCACCGTTGACCGATACCTGGTAGAGCCCGAACGAGGCGATGTAGAGGATGTAATAGAGGTAACTGGTATCACGTACGCTTATGAAGATGAACAGGTTGTAGATCAGCATCACCAGCAACACGCCGTAGATGACGCCCAGCACGTAGATGCGCGCTGGCTGCTCCTCGAGATAGGCGGTGGGCGACCAGAGGGTCAGCGGCGCCTGGATGGAGCCCTGGCTCTCGAGCCGCAGGTAGATTCGCCGTACCTGTTCCGGCTTGAAGTCGAGGGGGAACAGGTAGTTGTTCTGGCGGATCTCGCGGCTGGAAAACGGCAGCGCATCACCGGTTCGCTGGGTCAGGCGAAAGCGGCCATCTGCGCCCTCCTCGTAGAGCTCCAGCCGATCCAGCGGTGGATAGGCCAGTTCTAGCAGCCAGTGCTGATTTTGGCGGCTGTGCTCGGAGTCGTGGGGCCGGTACTGCAGGTCGATACGTACCCAGAAGGCCGAGCGCGAATAGCCTGCATTGAGTACCGGTTTGTCGTGATCGCGAAAGCTGCCCTGCAGGGCGCTGGAGGTGACGTCGTCGATGCTCTTGTCGCCGCGCACATCCTCGAACACCGACATCGCCTGGCCGAGCGGCAGGGCTCGGGTGTTCTCGTCGAACACGGCCGGCCCCGCAGCGCTCGCCAGTACCGGGCAGATCGCCAGAAGAATGATCAGAAAAAAACGCATGAAGCCCCGCTGATGACCCTGTTGCACAGTACCGAAGAGCCCCACGCCCCCATGATGATACTGGCTTGCACGGTTCGAATTGCAAATTCGCGCAACTCTAGGGTTTGTTTGCGCCTAAGCGCAAGCCGCGTCGCTGCGCAACATCTCACCAGGCCGGACAGCGATCCGCTAGACGGGAGACGCCGGGAATGGGCTGGCCGTCCGCGTCAGGCTCTGCAACTCAGCGGGCGGGCAGACGCAGCAGCGCCTCGCTGATCGCTTCGGCCAGGTATTCGATGGAAAACACCCCGCCGTAGGTCCAGGTCGAACGCATGGCGCCGAAGCGGCCTTCGCGCACGAACGGCATGGCGTTCCAGAGCGGTGTATCGAACAGCTGATCCTGCGCGGCGAAGGGTTCGATATGCAGAATCACACCGTCTTCGATGCGCCCCAGGGTGGTCACTGGCGATTGCACGATGCCCCAGGGACTGCGCGGCAGCGGGTAGGCAGGCTGCAGATGCAGCAACTGCATGGCGTGATCGGCCATGGAGTTGGCGCCATTGATGAACACCGCCGTGGGCGATGAAAAGCGGATCACCGTGACCTTCGGCAAACGCCCGCGGAAATGCTCGACCAGACGGCGATGCAGTTCATCGACCCGTGCCTGCATCGCCGCCAACTCACGCAGCGCCTGTTCCTCGCGCCCGAAACGCTGCGCCAGCGCCAGGTAGTTGTCACGGGCGGTGAGATAATTGTCGTGCTGCTGGCTGAAACTGCTGTAAGCGGCCACCGGCGCGATGCGCTCCAGCTTGCCGCGGATGTCCTCGAGCAGCGGTGGAATGACGATCAGTTCCGGCTTCAGTTGCGCCAGCAATTCCAGATTCGGCTCGGTACGCGAGCCGGCGCTTGGCACCTCGTCCGGCAGGCGTGGGCGCACCACCCAGGTGCGGTAGTCCTCGGCGTCGGCCACGGCAATGGGGGTGATATCCAGTTTCAGCAGGTGCTCGGCCGCTTCCCAGCTCAACGCCACCACCCGCGGTTGTGCACCGGCGAAGCCGGCCACCAGGCACAACAGCAGCGACACAGCGCGCAACAGATCCTTCATGCCAGGCGCCTCTTGACCAGCAGGTAAACGAAATAGCTGCCGCACACCACCGACGCGACGATGCCGACCGGCAGTTGCAAGGGAAAGATCAGCACGCGACCGAACCAGTCTGCCAGCAACATCAGCACGCCGCCCAACGCCGCAGCGAGCAACAGCTGCGACACCACCCGCCGCGCACCAAGAATCGCCGCCATGTGCGGTGCCAGCAAGCCGAGAAAGGCCACCGGTCCCATCAGGCTGGTGACCAGCGCGCAGAGTAGCGACACCAGCACCAGCAGCGCCAGACGTGCAGCAGGTACGTTCAGGCCACGGCTCAGCGCCACTCCATCGCCGATGGAGATCAGCGTCAGTGCGCGGTGGCAGAGCAGGCTGAGCACGCCCAGTAGCAGCACCCCGGCAGCCAGCCACAGCGATTGCGCCGCCGAGACCCGGTAAGTCGAACCCGCCAGCCAGCCAAGCAGTGCGAAGGAATCGGCCGTGCCCTTGGCCAGACCAAACTGCAACGCCGCATTGAGCAGTGCCGTGAGGGAAATGCCCACCAGTGCCATCAGCGCCGGCGAATACTGATGGCGACGGCCTAGCAGCAGGAGCACGGCGAGCACCGCGAGGCTGCCGATGAAGGCCGCGATCGGCGCGGTGAAGCCCAGCAGCGAACCGCCAAAGATCATCAGCGCCAGCATCACCGCCAGGGTCGCGCCCGCCGAAAGACCGAGGATATCCGGGCTTGCCAGCGGGTTGCGCAGCAGTCGCTGCAGCAGTACCCCGGCGATGGCCAGGCCACAGCCCGCTGCGGCGGCGGTGAGCACGCGCGGCCAGCGCAACGCCCAGATCAGCGAAGACGGCCACTCGAACTGCCAGCCCGCGCTGCTGCGCCCCAGGCAGATGCTCAGCAGCACGGCCACCAGCGTCAGCCCCACCACCAGCAGCGCATGGCGTCGCCGCACTCGCTCCGGCCCCTCCGGCAACGCCAGACCACGGGCGTCATCGGCGGACAACTGGCGCCGCGACAACCACAGCAGAGCGGGGGCGCCGATCAGGGCCGCTGCCGCGCCACTGGGTACCAGGTCCGCCGTCCAGCGATTGGCCAGCAGTGCCAGGGCGTCGGTGGCGAGTAGCAACACGGCGCCTAGCAGTACGCTGTAGAGCAGTTCATCACGGGAGCGGCGGGCACCGAACAGACGTGCCAGATTGGGCGTGAGCAGACCGATGAAACCGATCAGCCCCACAGCGGTGATCGCCACGGAGGTCATCCAGATCGACACCATGAACAGTGCCAGCATCACCGGCCACAGGCTCAGGCCGCGGGACTGGGCGCCGTCACTGCCCAGTTGCAGCAGAGTCAGCGGGCGTGGTGCGAGCACAATGACCAGCAGCCCGATCAACAGCTTGGGCCATAACCAGCCTACCCAGTGCCAGTCGATCTGCGCGAGATCCCCGGCGCCCCAGACGAACAGCCCGCTGGTGTACTGGTTGTTGAGCAGCACCAGACCTGCAGCCAGCGCGCCGAGCAGCAGATTCAGGGCCATACCCGCCAGCACCACCGGCAACCCGGCGATGCCGTTGCGCCCGGCGATCACCAGCACCAGCCCCACCGACAGCAGCGCTCCACACAGCGCCGCCCAATGGCCATGAGTGGCCGCGACCGTCGGCACCAGCAAGGTGGCACAGACCAGCCCCAGCCAGGCACCGGACGAAGCGCCGATGGTCATTGGAGACACCAGGCGATTTTGCGTCAGTTGCTGCAGCACGCTGCCGGACAGCCCCAGCGCTGCACCGACCAGCAGGGCCATGACCAGCCGCGGCAGCGCCGAGAGGTTGAATTGCAGGGCATCGAAATCATTCTGCACCGCACCGCCGAGTACCGCCCATTGCTGTGCCAGCGGCAATGCAGTGCTCAATTGCAGGTGCACCACCATCAGCGCCAGCAGCAGGCCGAGGGTCAGGCCATAGCGCAGCGCTTGCCTGCCGGACGCTCTGGATAACGCGTTCTGCCGCGCTTCGCTGACGCCCATGCTCAGGCCACCACGGCAATCTTGCGGGCGTTACCAGGCTGCTCGATCAGTTCGATGTCGATGTCGTAAAGCTGGCTGAGCAGCGGGTTGTTCAGCAGTTCCTCCGGGGAACCATCGAAGAACACCCGCCCCTGCTTGAGCGCGACGATACGGTCGGCATAGCGGGCAGTCAGATTGATGTCATGGAGGATGGCGACGATACCGCGGCCAGTCGCCAGATTGAGCTCGCGCAGCAGCGTCATCAGTTCGTACTGATGGGCCAGATCCAGCGCCGAGGTGGGCTCATCGAGCAGGATCAGCGGTGACTGCTGGGCCAGCAGCATGGCGATCCAGGCCCGCTGCCGTTCGCCGCCGGACAGGGTATCGGCGAGGTGATCGGCGTACTGTTCGACATCGGTCTGCGCCATGGCCCGTTCGATCATCCGTTGATCCTCGGCTTGCCAGCGGCCAAGCAGACCACGCCATGGAAAGCGCCCGAGGCGCACCAGTTCGCGTACGGTGAGCCCGGCCACGTCCGGCAGGCGTTGCGGCAGGAAGGCCACCCGACGGGCGAACTCACGTTGACTGAAACTGGCCAATGGCTTGCCGTCGAGCTGCAGTGTACCGGTGTCGGGCTGCAACTGCCGGGCGATCAGGTTCATCAGCGTCGATTTGCCCGAGCCGTTGTGCCCGAGGATCACGGTGAACTGGTCGCCGGCCAGTTGCAGCTCGTCCAGCGCCAGGGTCAGGCGACCGTCGCGGCGGACCTCGATATCGTTCATTCGCAGCATTCGAGACTCAGCTCCTGACGCAGACGCGCCAGGCGCTCCTCCTGTTTGAGTTTCGGACAGGTACTGCATAGCTGGCCATCGGCGCGGCGGAAGTGCTGGCAGCACACCTTGCGGCCCAGGGCCAGACGTTCGCGGCCGTCGTCCAGGCGGACGTCGATCAGCGTGCTGTCGCCCTGCAGATCGAGGGCCTCCAGCCAGCGCCGTTCCAGTTGGTGCAACTGGGCATTGCTCAGCGCCTGCTGACGCTGGATCAGCAGCAGCGCCGCCAGCACGTAGTCGGCTTCGAGGCGGCGCGCCATCTTCTGATGCATGGCGGCCACCGCGTTGTACTCCTGCAACTGGCGCGCCACCAGTTGCTGCAGCTGCCCGGCGGCGAAATCGATCAGGGCATCCTGGCTGGCCTGCCGCGGGCAGTGCTCGGGCAGGCAGAAGCCCGACACCACACCGTCGCACACGGACTGCCCCATGTCGTTCAGACAAGGCACGCGACCGGCCAGATGCACGCCAAGCAGGCTCAGGTAGATCGGCTGCCAGATCAGCAGCGTCCAGGTGCGGGTGTTCCAGTAATGCGGCCCGGCTTCGGGACAGGCGAGCTGCCAGTGTTGGTAGAGCGCAGCAATGCGTGCGGGGTTATCGGAGGCTCCGCAGGCAAGCTCGTCGCGACCACTCGAACCCACCCGCCCGGAAAGCCCCGGCAGGGTACGTGCGGTCACCTCGATAAGGTGCAGAAGATCGGCGTTGGCCTGGTACATCGCAGGTCGGCCCCGGAATGATTCGTGACGGCTGGCACCGGCGCGGCAGCGTGGCGCTGGTGCAAGACACGAATTTAACCACGCCCAACGCTAATGCACCAGATTATCATTCGCGCAAAGAGCCCGCCGTTGGCCCCGCCTTGATCAGCAGCGGAAACACTGCAGCGGTGATCAGCAAGCCAAGCGCCCCCACCCAGAATGGCATGTGCTGACCGTAATGGCTGACCAGCAGGCCGGCGCCGTAGGATGCCCCCATGGTGCCCAGGCACTGGAAGATATTGATCTTGCTGAAGTCAACGCCATAGTTCTCCGGCGTGCTCAATTCGAACAGCAAGGCATCCAGACGGACCGTGACCTGATACAACGCCCAGCCGAACAGCACGCGCCCCAGCAGAATCAGCCACTGGTTGTCGAAACCCTGAATGAAGGTCGCAGCCGCCCCCAGTAGCAGACCGGCGAAGATGCCATCACGGGTCGCCCCCTTGACCGTCGAACGCCTGCTCCACCACAGCGCGAACACCGCCACGGCGCCCGGCAGCGAATACACGAAACCGGCCATCAGCTCGCTGTTCCAGCTCGCCACTTGCTGCCAGTACACGGCGAAGAATGGCCGGGTGACGTAGGCGACGAAGTAGAACAGCAACATCACCACGCACAGCCGGTAGATCGCCAGCAGGCTACGCTGCCCACTGCCGGCTGGCGTCTCACCCGCACTGCTGTCCGCTTCTCCGGTCTCGCCGCTGCGCGGCAGGTGGCCGCGAATCAGGTGCATGCAGATGGTCATCTGAATGAAGTCGCCGGCAGCCATGATCAGAAATACATCGCCGATAGCCAGCACTTGCAGCACCAGCCCGCCAGCGGCTGCGCCGAGAATCGCGCCGAAGTGCACCACCACCGACAACGTACCGATGGTCTGGGTGTGGCTGTCGTGCTGCTGCAGACTCATCACGTAGGGGTACATCAGCAGGTAGCTGCCCTTGAACACGATCATCAGCAACGACACCACCCAGAACAGCGGCAGCGAATCGATGAAGGTCAGGGCCGCGGTCAGCGTGCCGGCCATGAACTGCGCGCCGATCAGAATGCGCACCGGATGCACGCGCCTGGCCAGACGCGCCCACAGCGGAAACACGGCCATCACCGTCAGGCTGATCGCCGCCAGATAAAGACCAACATGCTCCGGCGGGGGATTGTCGAAACGCTCGGCGAAATACTGCGGATAGAAGGGAATGATCAGGTTGTCGGTGACCACCGCCAGGGCGGTCATGGCAATCAGATAGAAGCGCAGGTTCATGGGTCGGCGACAGCGAGGGCTGGGCGTTGCATGATGCACGGGGCTACGCACAAATGCGAACCGTTACGCTTGATGGTGGGGATGCGCCAGTCCCTTCGCGAGACTATCCAGCCTCACCGCGGCGCATAAAATGTTAAGCTCGCGCCCCACGAAAATGCCGCCGGCCACCCGCTGGTGCGAGCCCGATAAACCAGGTAGGGCGCCTGCCGCCCTACCCAAACAGGCTGTTGAAAACACCACCCAGGTAGCAGTTGCTTCGTGAAAACAGGCTGAAAATGCTCGTATACAGCGGTGAACTCCGCTTTTCTCACCTGTTTTGGGGCTGCCATCAGCCCCGCATCGGCTGCCTCGCCCACGTTTTTCAATGACCTGGTAAACCGGAACCCGCGACACAGATGATCGACTTCGGCCTCCCAGATTATGAACGCAGCAGTGCTCGCCTTGCCCCCTCGCGCCCGGTAGTGCTGTGCCTGTCCGGCCACGACCCGAGCGGAGGCGCCGGCCTGCAGGCGGACATCGAAGCGCTGCTGGCACAGAGCTGCCATGCCGCCCCAGCGGTTACCGCCCTGACCGTGCAGGACACGGTCGACGTCAGCGACTTCCGCGTGCTCGACCGCGACTGGGTGCTGGCCCAGGCCAATGCGGTGATCGCCGACATGCCGGTAGCCGCAGTCAAGCTGGGTATGCTCGGCTCGGTGGAAATGGTCGAAACCGTGCTGATGATCATGGACAAACTGCCAGGCGTGCCGCTGGTCTGCGACCCGGTACTGCGTGCCGGCGGTGGCGGTGCCCTGGGCAAGGACGAAGTTGGTTTCGCCATGCGCGAGCGTCTGTTCGCGGTATCCACCATCGCCACGCCCAACCTGCCGGAAGCACGCATCCTCGCCGACCTGCCAGACGGCACGGCCGATGAATGCGCCAACCGGCTGCTGCCGCACATCCGCCACCTGCTGATCACCGGTGGCCATGGCGACGAAAGCGATGTGGTGCATAACCGGCTGTACCTGCGCGATGGCAGCCAGCACACCTTCACCTGCCCGCGCTTGCCCGGCAGCTACCACGGCTCCGGCTGCACCCTGGCCAGCACCCTCGCCGGACGCATAGCCCTTGGACAGGATTTGATCAGTGCGGTCGAAACTGCCCTGGATTACACCTGGCGCACCCTGCGCGACGCCGAGCGACCGGGCCGCGGTCAGTACGTACCACGCCGCCTGCCACTGGACTTCTGCTGATGGCCGCGCCCATCAGGTTGCGCGGCCTGTACGCCATCACCGATAGCCAGTTGCTCGCCGGTGGCAAACTGCTGCCCTATGTCGAGGCCGCCCTGGCTGGCGGCGCGCGCGTGCTGCAGTACCGTGACAAGTCCGGTGATGAAGCACGCCGCCTGCGCGAGGCCGAGGCCCTGCGCAGCCTCTGCGAACGCTACGGCGCTGCGTTGATCATCAACGACGATGCCGAGCTGGCCGCCCGCCTGGGCGTCGGCCTGCACCTGGGCCAGGAGGATGGCTCGCTGGCCGTGGCCCGCGCCCTGCTGGGACGCCAAGCGATCATCGGCGGCACCTGCCACGCCCGCCTGGAGCTGGCCGAGCAGGCGGCCCGCGAAGGCGCCAGCTATGTGGCCTTCGGGCGATTCTTCAACTCCCACACCAAACCTGGCGCACCGGCGGCCACTGCCGAGCTGCTGGCCAGTGCCAAGGCGCGCGTACAACTGCCGATCGTCGCCATCGGTGGCATCGACCTGCACAACGCCGCCCCCTTGATAGAAAGGGGTGCCAGCATGCTCGCGGTGATCCACGCCCTGTTCGCCGCCGATTCGGCTGCAGAGGTCGAACGCCGCGCGCGCGCCTTCAGCGCCCTGTTCCAACCGGCCTAATTCATTTTCAAGAGGCTCCATCATGTCCCGCTCCGAAATCCTCTTCGCCAACGCCCAGAAACACATCCCCGGCGGCGTCAACTCGCCGGTTCGCGCCTTCAGGAGCGTTGGCGGCACGCCACTGTTCTTCAAGCACGCGGAAGGCGCCTACGTGACGGACGAGGACGACAAGCGCTATGTCGATTATGTCGGCTCCTGGGGGCCGATGATCCTTGGC
Source organism: Pseudomonas sp. SZ40 (assembly GCF_052958135.1). Taxonomy (NCBI): domain Bacteria; kingdom Pseudomonadati; phylum Pseudomonadota; class Gammaproteobacteria; order Pseudomonadales; family Pseudomonadaceae; genus Pseudomonas; species Pseudomonas sp. SZ40. Next base: position 16,897 of record NZ_JBQWIF010000018.1, read on the forward strand.
CACAGCCACCCTGAAGTGATCGACGCAGTACGCCGCCAGCTCGACCATGGCCTGTCCTATGGCGCGCCGACCGCCATGGAAACCGAAATGGCCGACCTGGTCTGCGCACTGGTGCCGTCCATGGAAATGGTGCGCATGGTCAGCTCCGGCACCGAGGCGACCATGAGCGCCATCCGTCTGGCGCGTGGCTACACCGGCCGCGACAGCATCATCAAGTTCGAAGGCTGCTACCACGGCCACTCCGACAGCTTGCTGGTCAAAGCCGGCTCCGGTGCACTGACCCAGGGCGTGCCGAACTCCGCGGGCGTGCCAGCGGCCTTCGCCAAGCACACCCTGACCCTGCCGTTCAACGACATCGATGCGGTCGCCGACATGCTCGGCAAGGTCGGTAGCGAGGTCGCCTGCATCATCGTCGAGCCGGTCGCCGGCAACATGAACTGCGTACCGCCAGCACCCGGCTTCCTCGAGGGCCTGCGCAGCCTGTGCGACAAGCACGGCGTGGTACTGATCTTCGACGAAGTGATGACCGGCTTCCGGGTTTCCCTTGGCGGTGCCCAGGCGCATTACGGCGTGACGCCGGACCTGTCGACCTTCGGCAAGATCATCGGCGGCGGCATGCCGGTGGGCTGCTTCGGCGGCAAGCGCGCGATCATGGAACGCATCGCTCCCCTCGGCCCGGTCTACCAGGCCGGCACGCTGTCCGGCAACCCGCTGGCCATGGCCGCCGGCCTGACCACCCTGAAGCTGATCAGCCGGCCTGGCTTCCACGCCGAACTGAGCGACTACACCAGCACACTGCTGCAGGGCCTGCAGGATCGTGCCGATTCGGCCGCCATCCCGTTCGTCACCACCCAGGCGGGCGGCATGTTCGGGCTGTATTTCAGCGGCGCTGACGACATCGTCACCTTCGACGACGTGATGGCCAGCGATGCAGAGCGCTTCAAGCGTTTCTTCCACCTGATGCTGGAAGGCGGCGTCTACCTGGCACCGAGTGCTTTCGAGGCAGGTTTCACCTCCATCGCCCACGGCGAGGCCGAGCTGAAACTGACTCTGGACGCCGCCGAACGCGCGTTCGCCAACCTCAAACAGGCATGATGAGCGGTCAGCAGCGTGCGGCGGACCTTCATTGCCGCGCATAATGGTGGAACCTGTCGTTGTGCGGCTGATCGTCTATAAGAGGCGTCAGCCGCCGATTCGAGCCAAATCGGGGTACGATTCGCACGCGACAGCGATGCGCGCGCGCCACGATGGGGCAGAAAAGCAGGCAAACACTTTGTAAGAACGCTGCGGCTTATTTCATAATGTGATGGCGGACGCATTCTTTCCGCCGTCATTCACCCTGTCAGCACCTCGAGGTATCTGGATCTTCATGAAGCGCACCGGCCGCACCCTGTCTCTGGGCTGCCTGTTGCTCCTGCTGCCATTGCTTGCACTGGCGGACGGAAACTCATTGCTGATCCCGGCGACCGGCAGCTGTTCGCTGAACGTCGCCCCCGAAGACCTGCCAGACGCCCTGCAGGCCTGCCAGCAGAGTGCCGACGGCGGCGACGCCCAGGCGCAATACGAGCTTGGCGAATTCTATTACGACGGCAGGGCCACCGAGCGCGACCTCGCCCAGGCACTCAACTGGTTCGAGCGCGCATCGCTACAGGGGCATGCGCAGGCGCAATACCATCTGGGCATGATGTTCTTTCGTGGCGAAGGCGTGGCCGCCAACAACGTGCAGGCCTATATCGTGCTGAAGATGGCTGCGGTCAATGGCTCGGACGAAGCCATGGACAGCGCTGACGAAGTGTCCCTGCAGATGCCCAGAGCGGAACTGGAAGTGGCCACCCAGGTACTGGGGCAGATCTTCCGCAACTACCTGCAGGAACTGCAGGCCGCCGATGGCCTCTCCCCTTTCGCACCGCTGAAATAGCAACGGCGGTGCAACGAAAAGCCGTAGCGCGAGCTGCGGATCGCTTGCGCTGAAACCTATTTTTCCGGCATGGGCATGGGGAACGGCATGATGTTGCCTCCACCCTTGGCCTCGCTGATCTTCGGCGTACCCAGACGCTCGACTTCGTCGATGCGCACGATCGAATGCATGGGCACGAAACTGCGCACCACGCCATCGAACTGAGCCTTGAGCTTTTCTTCGCTTGGGTCGACGACGACCTGGGTACGTTCGCCGAAGACGAATTCCTCGATTTCCAGGAAGCCCCACAGATCGCTCTGGAAGATCTGCTTGGCATACATCTCGTACACCTGGCCCTGATTGAGGAAAATCACCTTGTAGATCGGTTCACGCTTGGTCATGGGTAACGATTGGCTGGCAGTCGAAAAGGGCGCGAATCTTAGCACGGCTCTCGACTGCTTCGTCGCCCCTCTTGTCCATCGATTGTGGCCTCTGTCGACCAAGCCCCCTATAATGCGCGGTCATTTTCCGGGCTGGCCTGCATGGCCGTCGCCGAGGCGACGTCGGAGATGTTTCCTGAACACCTTTTCAATCATTCCAGGCAGTGCCATGACCAAGAAGCTCTATATCGAAACCCACGGTTGCCAGATGAACGAGTACGACAGCTCGCGCATGGTCGACCTGCTGGGCGAGCATCAGGCTCTGGAAGTGACCGATCGCCCGGAAGACGCCGACGTCATCCTGCTCAATACCTGCTCGATCCGCGAAAAAGCCCAGGACAAAGTGTTCTCCCAGCTCGGCCGCTGGCGTGAGCTGAAGCTGGAAAACCCGGATCTGGTGATCGGCGTCGGTGGCTGCGTGGCCAGCCAGGAAGGCGCGGCGATTCGCGACCGCGCGCCCTATGTCGATGTGGTGTTCGGCCCGCAGACCCTGCATCGCCTGCCGGAGATGATCGACGCCGCGCGCAGCACCAAGATCGCTCAGGTGGATATTTCCTTCCCGGAGATCGAGAAATTCGACCGCCTGCCCGAGCCACGAGTCGACGGCCCCAGCGCCTTCGTATCGGTGATGGAAGGCTGCAGCAAGTACTGCACATTCTGCGTGGTGCCCTATACCCGCGGCGAAGAAGTCAGCCGACCGCTGGACGATGTGCTGGCCGAAATCATCCATCTGGCCGAGAACGGCGTGCGTGAGCTCACCCTGCTCGGCCAGAACGTCAACGGTTACCGCGGCACCACGCGCGACGGCGGTATCGCCGACTTCGCCGAGCTGCTTTACCTGGTAGCCGCCGTCGATGGCATCGATCGCATTCGCTACATCACCAGCCACCCGCTGGAATTTTCCGACGCGCTGATCAAGGCTCACGCCGAGATCCCGGAGCTGGTGAAATTCCTTCATTTGCCCGTGCAGTCGGGCTCGGACCGCATTCTGGCGGCGATGAAGCGCAACCACACGGCGCTGGAATACAAGTCGCGCATCCGCAAACTGCGGGCGGCAGTGCCGGACATCGTCATCAGCTCGGACTTCATCATCGGTTTCCCGGGCGAGACCGAGAAGGATTTCCAGCAGACCATGAAGCTGGTGGAGGACGTCGGCTTCGACTTCTCCTACTCGTTCATGTACAGCTCGCGTCCCGGTACGCCGGCCGCCGACCTTGTCGACGAAACCCCGGAAGAAGTGAAGAAAGAGCGCCTGCAGATGCTGCAGCACCGCCTCAACCAGCAAGGCTTCGAAAACAGCCGTCGCATGGTCGGCAGCGTGCAGCGCATTCTGGTCAGCGACTTTTCGAAAAAGGACCCGGGCAAGCTGCAGGGCAAGACCGAGAACAACCGTTTCGTCAACTTCCAGTGCGACAATCCGCGGCTGATCGGCCAGTTCGTCGATGTGCATATCGACGAAGCGATGCCGCATTCGCTGCGTGGCACACTGATCGAGCGCCACTGAGCCCTTCGCCCAGCGAAGGCAGCCAGCCACAAGCGCAGCGCGGTCGTCGGCCGCGCTTTCCCCCGGCGACAGCTAGCGCTATTCTCTGCCTTCAACCCAGCCGACTGGCGGCCAAAATACGACTTTGAATACTTCCATAGAACCTCATCGCTTCACCCTCGAACCTTTCGAAGCCAAGCGCTTCGCCAATCTCAGCGGGCAATTCGACGAGCACCTGCGCCTGATCGAATCTCGTCTGGGTATCGAAATCCGTAATCGCGGCAATCAGTTCGAACTGCTTGGCGAGGCACAACAGACCCAATCTGCTGAAAATCTGTTGCGCCGTCTCTATCGCGAAACTGACAGCACCGAGCTGTCGCCGGATATGGTGCACCTGTTCCTGCAGGAGTCGGGCATCGAGGAGCTGAACAACCCCAGCGCCCATCTCAACATCGCCCTGCGCACCCGCAAGGGCATGATCCGGCCACGCGGCGCCAACCAGCAGCTCTACGTCAAGGCGATCCTCGACCACGACATCAATTTCGGTATCGGCCCGGCTGGTACCGGCAAGACCTACCTTGCCGTCGCTGCTGCAGTGGACGCGCTGGAACGTGAGCAGATCCGCCGTATCCTGCTGGTGCGTCCGGCGGTCGAGGCCGGCGAGAAGCTCGGCTTCCTGCCAGGTGACCTGTCGCAGAAGATCGACCCCTACCTGCGCCCGCTGTATGACGCGCTCTACGAGATGCTCGGTTTCGAGCAGGTCGCCAAACTGATCGAGAAACAGGTGATCGAGGTTGCGCCGCTGGCCTACATGCGCGGCCGCACGCTGAACAACAGTTTCATCATTCTCGATGAGAGCCAGAACACCACGATGGAACAGATGAAAATGTTCCTGACCCGGATCGGCTTCGGCTCCACCGCAGTGATCACCGGCGACATCACCCAGGTCGACCTGCCGCGCGGAACCAAGAGCGGCCTGACTCACGTGATCGACGTGCTCAAAGGCGTGCCTGGCATCAGCTTCACCCACTTCAAGCCCAAGGACGTGGTGCGCCACCCCCTCGTGCAACGCATCGTCGAGGCCTACGAGCGCTTCGATGCCGAACATCAGCCGTTTGACCGCCGGCCGGCGGACAACGACCCGGGTGCCAGGTCCGACAGATGATCGAGCTGGATCTGCAGGTCGCCAGTGACGGCGACCACCTACCCACCATTGGTGCCTTTCAAGCCTGGTGTGAGCTGGCCCTACGCCAGCGCACGGCAGACTCGGAGCTGACTATCCGCCTGGTCGACGAGACCGAAGGCCGCGAACTCAATCACACCTGGCGACACAAGGATTACGCCACCAACGTATTGTCCTTTCCCGCCGACGTGCCTGATGATTTGCTGGATATCCCGTTGCTTGGCGACCTGGTGATCTGCGTGCCGGTGGTCGAGCGCGAGGCTATCGAGCAAGGCAAGACGCTGGAGGCGCACTGGGCGCATCTGGTGATACACGGCTGCCTGCACCTGCTCGGCTATGACCACATCGATGATGAGGAAGCCGAGGAGATGGAAGCGCTGGAACGATTATTGCTCGCCGAGCTGGGTCATCCCGACCCGTACGCCGGCGACGAATGAAAGCAAGGATCCCGAGTAAACCCCCATGAGCGAAGACCGATCGAGCAACGAGCAAAAGTCCTGGCTGAACAAGCTGACCCAGGCTTTTGCTCATGAGCCGAAGAACCGCCAGGAACTGCTGGAAGTCCTGCGCGATGCGCATCAGAACAAACTGCTCGACAGCGAGGCCCTGGCCATCGTCGAGGGCGCCATTCAGGTCGCGGACCTGCAGGTCCGCGACATCATGGTGCCGCGCTCCCAGGTGGTCACCATCAAGGCCACCCAGTCCCCGAAAGAATTCCTCCCGGTGATCATCGAGGCGGCGCACTCGCGCTACCCGGTGATCGGCGAGAGCCTCGATGACGTACTCGGCATCCTCCTCGCCAAGGATCTGCTGCCGCTGCTGCTCGGCGACCAGCCCGACTTCAACATCCGCGACATGCTGCGCCCGGCCACCTTCGTGCCTGAGTCCAAGCGCCTCAACGTGCTGCTGCGCGAGTTCCGCGCCAATCACAACCACATGGCGGTGGTGATCGACGAATACGGCGGCGTCGCCGGCCTGGTGACCATCGAAGACGTGCTCGAGCAGATCGTCGGTGATATCGAGGACGAACATGACGTCGAGGAAGACAGCTACGTCAAGCCGCTGCCCAGCGGCGACTTCCTGGTCAAGGCGCTGACGCCCATCGATCACTTCAACGAAGCCTTCACCACCGACTTCTCGGATGACGAATTCGACACCGTCGGCGGCCTGGTGATGAGCGCCTTCGGTCATTTGCCCAAGCGCAACGAAGTGACGGTGATCGGCGAGTTCCGCTTTCGCGTGCTGAACGCCGACAGCCGCCGCGTGCACCTGCTGCGTCTGACGCCGCTGGCGCGCTGACACGCTGTAGCGCCCTGCCAGGCGGGGCGCCTGCCACTCTCCTCTTCCGAGCATTCCGATGAATCGACTGTTCCGCCCCGGCTGGCCCGGCAATCTGATCGCTCTGCTGGCAGGTGCGCTGACCACCCTGGCGCTGGCACCCTACGACATCTGGCCGCTGGTGCTGCTGTCGATCGCCCTGCTCTACCGCGGCCTGCGTGAACTGACACCACGCCAGGCAGCATGGCGCGGCTGGTGGTACGGTTTCGGCCTGTTCGCCTCCGGCACCAGCTGGGTATACGTGAGCATTCACGACTACGGCGCCGCTTCGCCGCCCCTGGCTGCCTTTCTGACTCTGGGCTTCGTCGCCGGGCTCGGTCTGTTCTTCGCACTGGCCACCTGGTTGTGGGCACGCTGGCTACGCCGCGATGCAGCGCTGGCAACCGATGCCTTGGCGTTCGCCGCCCTGTGGGTTGCCCAGGAAGCATTTCGAGGCTGGTTTCTCACCGGGTTCCCCTGGCTCTACGCAGGTTACAGCCAACTGGACGGGCCACTGGCCGGTCTGGCTCCGGTAGGCGGTGTGTGGCTGCTGTCTTTTGCCCTGGCGCTGAGCGCTGCACTGCTCGTCAACCTGCCACGCCTGTACCGGCACAAGTCGCAATTGGCCGTGGCTCTGGCGCTGCTGATCGCGCCCTGGCTGGTCGGCGCTCTGCTCAAGGGTCATGCCTGGACTTCACCTGCCAGCGAGCCGCTGAGCGTCGCGGCGATTCAAGGCAATGTGGAGCAGAATCTCAAGTGGGACCCGGCGCAGCTCAACGCACAATTGGCGCTGTACCGGGACATGAGTTTCAGCAGCAAACCGACCGACTTGCTGATCTGGCCGGAAACCGCCGTGCCGGTCCTCAAGGAACAGGCCATCGGCTACCTCAGCGTGATGGACCGCTTCGCCAGTGACCGTCAGAGCGCGCTGATCACCGGTGTGCCGATCCGCCAGCCCAACGAGCGTGGTGAGCTGCGTTACTACAATGGCGTCAGCGTGGTGGGCCAGGGCAGCGGCGATTACCTCAAGCAGCGCCTGGTACCGTTCGGTGAGTACGTGCCGCTGCAGGAAGTCTTGCGCGGCCTGATCGCTTTCTTCGACCTGCCGATGTCCGACTTCGCCCGCGGCGAGCACGACCAGCCCCTGCTGGAAGCCAAAGGACAGCGCATCGCGACCTTCATCTGCTACGAAGTGGTTTACCCGGAGTTCGCTGCCGAAATGGCCGCGCAGAGCGACCTGCTGCTGACGGTGAGCAACGACACCTGGTTCGGGAAATCCATCGGCCCACTGCAACATCTGCAAATGGCGCAGATGCGTGCTCTGGAAGCGGGTCGCTGGATGATCCGCGCCACCAACAATGGTGTGACCGCATTGATCGACCCGTTCGGCCAGATCACCGAGCGCCTGCCGCAGTTCGAACAGGGCACGCTGTACGGTGAAGTGCAGCCCATGCAGCACCTGACGCCCTACCTGCAGTGGCGCTCCTGGCCGCTGATCGTCCTCTGCAGCCTGCTGGCGGCCTGGGCCCTGATTCAGCGCCGCCGGGATGCGGTATAACGCCAAGGGCAGACCGGGCTGAGCCGGACGGCCGGCTCGGCGGTGGGCTGAAGCCCACCCTACCCCAGGGCATGAAACGTAGGGTGGCGCTTTAGCCCACCAAAACCATTCAACGCCGATAGTGGCCGGAGGTTCAAAGCATGCGCTTCGGCACCTCGGGCTGCGGCCGCTTTGGGTGGTGGGCTGAAGCCCACCCTACTCCCAGGGGCATGAACCGTAGGGTGGCGCTTTAGCCCACCAAAACCATTCAACGCCGATAGTGGGCGGAGGTTCAAAGCATGCGCTTCGGCACCTCGGGCTGTAGGCGCTGTGGTGGTGGGCTGAAGCCCACCCTACCCCAAGGCATGAACCGTAGGGTGGCGCTTTAGCCCACCAAAGCCATTCAATGCCGATAGTGGTCGGAGGTTCAAAGCATGCGCTTTGGCACCTCGGGCGTGGGCGCGGTGGTGGTGGGCTGAAGCCCACCCTACTCCCAGGGGCATGAACCGTAGGGTGGCGCGTTAGCCCACCAAAGCCATTCAACGCCGATAGTGGCCGGAGGTTCAAAGCATGCGCTTCGGCACCTCGGGCTGTGGGCGCTGTGGTGGTGGGCTGAAGCCCACCCTACCCCCAGGGCATGAAACGTAGGGTGGCGCTTTAGCCCACCAAAACCATTCATGCCTATGGTGGCCGGACGTTCAGAGCATGCGGTTCGGCATCTCGGGCTTTAGGCGCTGTGGTGGTGGGCTGAAGCCCACCCTACCCCCAGAGCATGAACGTAGGGTGGCGCTTTAGCCCACCAAAACCATTCATGCCTATGGTGGCCGGACGTTCAGAGGATGCGCTTCGGCACCTCGGGCTGTGGGCGTTTTGGGTGGTGGGCCGAAGCCCACCGGGGCGCGTGTGTCGCGGGCTTGACGCACCCCGGGAGCTTACGCCCGCAAGGCAACGGATAGGCTTGCGCCCCATCGAATCGTTCACCACTAACGCCGGTAAGCCAGCGGATAGGCCAGCGAGCCGATCACTTCATTGAGCAACAAGGTGCTTTGCCAGAAAGCCTTGCCCTCTGGCAGCCAGCCACCCAGGGGGCGGTCATTGGGTACGCCGATGAACCCCACGGGTGCGGCTACCACCTCGAAGCCCGCCTGCTCGAAACTCCAGCGCGAACGTGGCATGTGCCAGGCCTGGGTAACCAGCACCACGCGGCGCACGCCTTCGGGCTGCAGCATGGCAGCGCTTTCCTGCGCATTTTCCCAGGTGGTGCGGCTGCGCTCTTCGCGCCAACGCACTTCGACCCCCAGATCCTCGCGCATCACCTCGGCCATCAGCGCCGCCTCGCTCGGCGGTCGACCGAAATGCAGCCCGCCAGTGGTCAGAACCGGCAACCCGGAGGCCTTGGCCAGGCGTGCTGCATAGCGGGTGCGCTCCAGCGCCATCGCACTGGGCTGATCGCCGCCCCAGGCCGGGTCAGCAGAATCGCGCCCGCCGCCCAGAACGATGATGGCGTCCGCATGCTGCGCCAGGCCAGCCCACTGTTCATGGGCAACCGCCGGCTCACGCTCTATCGCTCGCGCCATCCACTCCACGGTGATCGGCAGGCTCATCAGCCACAGGCCACCCAGGCCGACCGTGAAACAGCAGGCCGCCAGACGCGGAAAGCGCCGACGCAGAAACCAGGCGAGTAACAGCAGAAGCAGAAGAATGCCGGGCGGCATGAAGAATTGCTTGAGCATGTAGCGAAGCGGCATCGAGCACCTCCGGGAAAGGGTCGAAGCCTAGAGGCTGGCGCCGTTTCAGCGCAAGCCGGCAATCGTCGAGACGCAGAAGCGATGTCGACAGCAGCTACGCCTCGGGCAGAACCACCGCGGATGGCCGCCATGGCTGGCCCGGATGAGAAACCTGGTGGCGCTTGAACGGAGGCGCCAGTGGCTCCAGGCTCACCATGCCTGAGCGATACTGCTGCGCAGCAGTGGCGTGCCAGCCCTTCAACCAGTCCTGATCACTGGCCAGATAGGCCCTGATCAGTTCCAGCTCGGCAACGGACAGACCGCGCACCTCCATATCCCCGGACGGCTTGTCGGACAGACGCGCCAGACTGTCGGCATCATCGAGCGCCAGCGTCAGCCGCTGCAGCAATCGTCCGTAAGGATCGTCCTGGTTTTCAATACCTGTCGAATGCCCCATCGCACACCTCGTGGCTGGACGCCATCAGGCAAGCTTAGCGTTCGCTCCGCAGAGAGCCGGGTACCGCGACAAACGGTGATGCCCCCGCCCGACAGAGCAATCAGCGTTTCCCTCCGTCAAGGGGGGTCATGTATGCTACGGCGTTTCCCGAAAGCCCCTTTCCCTAGCGCAAAGTAGCCATGCACGAACAGTATCAGCCACGCGAAATCGAAGCCGCCGCGCAATCCCACTGGGATTCGCAGAACTCCTTTGTAGTCAGCGAACAGCCCGGCAAGGAGACGTTCTACTGTCTGTCGATGTTCCCCTACCCGAGCGGCAAGCTACACATGGGGCACGTGCGCAACTACACCATCGGCGACGTGATAGCGCGTTACCAGCGCATGCAGGGCAAGAACGTCCTGCAGCCCATGGGCTGGGACGCTTTCGGCATGCCGGCGGAAAACGCCGCGATGAAGAACAACGTGGCGCCGGCCAAGTGGACCTACGAAAACATCGATTACATGAAGACCCAGCTCAAGAGCCTGGGCCTGGCCATCGACTGGACCCGTGAAGTCACCACCTGCAAGCCGGACTACTACCGCTGGGAACAATGGCTGTTCACCCGCCTGTTCGAAAAAGGCGTGATCTATCGCAAGAACGGCACCGTCAACTGGGACCCGGTCGACCAGACCGTGCTCGCCAACGAGCAGGTCATCGACGGCCGCGGCTGGCGTTCCGGCGCGGTGATCGAGAAGCGCGAAATCCCCATGTACTACTTCAAGATCACCGCCTACGCGGATGAACTTCTGAGTAGTCTGGATGAACTGGATGGCTGGCCTGAACAGGTCAAGACCATGCAGCGCAACTGGATCGGCAAATCGCGCGGCATGGAAGTCCAGTTCCCCTACGATCAGGCGTCCATCGGCGAAACCGGCACCCTGAAGGTGTTCACTACCCGCCCCGATACCCTGATGGGCGCGACTTACGTCGCCGTGGCCGCCGAACATCCGCTGGCCACCCTGGCGGCGCAGAACGACCCCGAATTGCAAGCGTTCATCGCCGAATGCAAAGGCGGCAGCGTGGCTGAAGCCGACGTTGCCACCCAGGAGAAGAAGGGCCGGCCGACCTCGCTGTTCGTCGCACACCCGCTGACTGGCGAAAAGCTGCCGGTCTGGGTCGCCAACTACGTGCTGATGCACTACGGCGACGGCGCAGTCATGGCCGTACCCGCTCACGACGAGCGCGATTTCGAATTCGCCATCAAGTACCAGTTGCCGATCAAGGCCGTGGTACGGACCAGTGCCGGTGACCAAACACCTGCACCCTGGCAGGCCGCGTACAACGAACATGGTCAACTGATCAATTCCGGCGAATTCGACGGCCTGGACTTCGAAGGCGCATTCGACGCCATCGAGGCGGCGCTGATCCGCAAGGAGCTGGGTAAATCGCGCACCCAGTTCCGCTTGCGCGACTGGGGCATCAGCCGCCAGCGCTACTGGGGCTGCCCGATCCCGATCATCCACTGCGATACCTGCGGTGACGTGCCGGTGCCGGAAGATCAACTGCCGGTCGTGCTGCCCGAAGACGTGGTGCCGGACGGCGCCGGCTCGCCCCTGGCACGCATGCCCGAGTTCTACGCATGCAACTGCCCGAAATGCGGCGCACCGGCCAAGCGTGAAACCGACACCATGGACACCTTCGTGGAATCGTCCTGGTACTTCGCACGCTACGCCTCGCCACACTACACCGGCGGCATGGTCGACCCGGCCGCAGCCAACCACTGGCTGCCGGTGGACCAGTACATCGGTGGCATCGAACACGCGATTCTGCACCTGCTCTATGCGCGCTTCTTCCACAAGCTGATGCGTGACGAAGGCCTGCTGTCGTCCAACGAGCCGTTCAAGAACCTGCTGACCCAGGGCATGGTGGTTGCCGAAACCTACTACCGCACCCTGGATAACGGCGGCAAGGACTGGTTCAACCCGGCCGATGTCACCGTCGAGCGTGATGCCAAGGGCAAGGTGATCGCTGCCAAGCTGGCAAGCGACGGCCTGCCGGTAGAGATCGGCGGCACCGAGAAGATGTCCAAGTCGAAGAACAACGGCGTCGACCCCCAGGCGATGATCGATGCCTACGGTGCCGATACCTGCCGTCTGTTCATGATGTTCGCATCGCCGCCGGACATGAGCTGCGAATGGTCCGACGCCGGCATCGAAGGCGCCAACCGCTTCCTGCGCCGTGTCTGGCGCCTGGCCCAGAGCCACGTCAGCCAGGGCCTGCCGGGGGTGCTGGATACCACCAGGCTGGACGACGCGGGCAAGGAAGTGCGCCGCGCCATCCATCTGGCGATCAAGCAGGCTTCCCAGGATGTTGGCCAGCACCACAAGTTCAACACGGCCATCGCTCAGGTGATGACCCTGATGAACGTGCTGGAAAAGGCGCCTCAGGACACCGACCAGCAGCGCGCACTGCTTCAGGAAGGCCTGGAAACCGTCGCCCTGCTGCTCGCCCCGATCACCCCGCACATCAGCCACGAACTGTGGCAGGAGCTGGGTCACGAGGAAGCGATCATCGACGCCTCCTGGCCAGCCGTGGACGAATCGGCTCTGGTGCAGGACAGCCTGCAACTGGTGATTCAGGTCAACGGCAAGCTGCGCGGCCAGATCGACGTGCCGGCCGACGCCAGCCGCGAAGCGGTCGAAGCCGCTGCGCGCAGCAACGAAAACGTACAACGCTTCACCGAAGGGCTGACGATCCGCAAGGTCATCGTGGTGCCCGGCAAGCTGGTCAACATCGTCGCCAACTGAGGCGACAACTGAGGTGTCGGCATGCTGCCGGCACCGGGTCAACGTATCGGCAACGCAGGCACCCGTGCCTGCCCATGCTGGCCAGCGGAGCCGGCGGGACAAGGGGATAACGAGATGATCAAGCGCAATCTGTTGGTAATCGGTCTGGCTGGCCTGCTCGGCGCATGCGGCTTCCAGCTGCGCGGCACCGGTGACGTGCAGTTCGCCCTGAAGGAGCTGGAGGTCAGCGCCCGGGACAGCTACGGCGATACCGTACGTGACGTACGCGAAGTGCTGGAGAACAACGGCGTGCGCGTGTTCCCGGGGGCCGCCTACAAGCTGTACCTGGCCAACGAACAGGAAAGACAGCGCTCCGCCAGCTACACCAGCTCCGCGCGCAGCGCCGAGTACGAGCGCACCATGACCCTGAACTACGAGATTCGCGGTGCCAAGGATCTGTTGCTGCTGAGCAACCAGCTCGAAGTGCAAACCTATTACGTGCAGGACTCCAACAACCTGATCAGCAACGATCAGGAATCGGCGCAACTGCGCACCGAGATGCGTCGTGACCTGGTACAGCAACTGGCCCAGCGCCTGCAGCAGATCACTCCGGAGCAGCTCGACGCACTGCAGCAAACCGCTGAAGCCAAGGCCAAGGCTGAAGCCGAAGCCCTGGAAGCTGCACGCCAACGCGAAGCCGCACAGCCGCAGCAGTCGCCCATCGAACTGCCGGTGCAGTAAGAACCTTGTTCGCGATCTTGGTGTACTTGGCAAAGAGAACCCGTATCCCTATGGATCGACGGCAATAAGGCGCAAGCGCTTATCGGCGCAGTATCTGTGGGAGCGGGCCATGCCCGCGATTTTTCGCGCGCATGGCGCGCTCCCACAGTGGATCGGCGAACGGCTGCTTTAGCCATTGCGCTGCCAGTGCGCGTGAAGGCTCGTCGAAAATCGGGCCCCGGCTCCAAGACGGATGGGGTCGCTCCTTCGGCCCTTAGGTTTAGAAACTCATGAAACTCCCCCCCGCCCAACTCGGCAAACACCTTCAGGGTTCCCTGGCTCCGGTCTACGTGGTCTGCGGCGACGAAGCGCTGCTCTGCCAGGAAGCCACCGATGCCATCCGCAGTGCCAGTCGTGCTCAAGGCTTCACCGAGCGCGAGGTGTTTCACGCCGAGGCCAACTTCGACTGGGGCATGCTCTATGAAGCCGGCGCCAGCATGTCGCTGTTCGCCGACAAGCGCGTCATCGAACTGCGCATTCCCAATGGCAAGCCAGGCGACAAGGGTGCTGCAGCGATCATCGAGTATCTTGGCCGGCCGCCGGAAGACACCCTGCTGCTGATCAGCCTGCCCAAACTCGATGGCAGCGCGCAGAAGACCAAGTGGGCCAAGGCTCTGATCGATGGCCCGCACTGCCAGTTCGTGCAGATCTGGCCGGTGGACGCCAACCAGTTGCCGCAATGGATTCGTCAGCGCCTGGCCCAGTCGGGCATGAATGCCACTGCCGACGCGGTGGACCTGATCGCCGCCCGGGTAGAAGGCAACCTGCTGGCCGCCGCCCAGGAAATCGAGAAACTCAAGCTGCTCGCCGATGGCCAGCAGATCGATGCTGGCACCGTTCAGGCGGCCGTAGCCGACAGTGCCCGCTATGACGTTTTCGGCCTGATCGATGCCATCCTCAATGGCGAAGCCGCCCATGCCCTGCGCATGCTCGATGGCTTGCGTGGCGAAGGCCAGGAATCGCTGTTCATCGTGGTGATGCTGGCCCGCGAGCTGCGCCAGCTGGCCAACCTGTCCTACCAGTTCAGCCAGGGCATCCCGCTGGACAAGGCCTTCGCCTCGGCCCGCCCGCCGGTCTGGGACAAGCGTCGACCGCTGGTGAGCAAAGCCCTGCAACGTCACTCGCCGGCACGCTGGAATGCGCTGCTGATGGATGCCCAGCAGATCGATGCCCAGGTCAAGGGCCAGGCGGCGGGCGATCCCTGGGCGAGCCTGTCGCGCCTGGTGCTGATGATGGCCGGCCAGCGTCTCAAGCTCGGCACCTGAAGCCTCCAGCGCGTATGGACATGGCTCCCGCAGCGGCGCATCATTGCTGCCGCTCGCACCGGCGCGAGCACTGATCGAGGACCTGCCATGAGCAAGAAAGCACGCCCGAACAAGGCCAAATCCATCATCGCCCAGCCGCTGTTCCGCTCACGCCAGGAACGCCCCGGCAAAGGAAAAGGCAGCTACCGCCGCCAAGCCTCCCAGCAGAACTGGGAGGCTTTTTCGTTTCTGGGGCTGTCGAAAAAGGCGGCCTGACCACTCGCACAGCCCGCATTACCGCTCATCCGTGCTAAGGTGGTCGCCTGCAAAACGTGTTGAGATGACCATGCCCAACCTGTTCATTCGCGGCCTGCCTGCCACCGCTGCGGCCAGCTTCCTGCTTTTGCTCACGGCCTGTGCCGATGCCCCTGCCCAGCCCCTGGCCACCCCGAGCGCTACGCAGGGCAATACCCCGACCAACGCCGCATTCACCCAGCCCGTTCAGGAGCAGTTGAGCTTCGAACAATGGCGTGACCTGTTGCGCAGCGACGCGATCGCCGCCGGCATCAGCCCGACCCTGTTCGACCGTGCCTTCGCTGGCGTCGTGCCGAACCCGGACGTGGTCAAGGCCGACAGCAGCCAACCCGAATTCAGCCGCCCGGTGTGGGAGTACCTCAACGGTGCCGTCTCCCCCAGCCGTGTCGCTCGCGGTCGTATCCTGCTGACGCAAAACCGTGCCCTGCTCAATCAGATCGAGCAGCGCTATGGCGTCGACGCAGAGACCCTGGTCGCCATCTGGGGCATGGAAAGCAACTTCGGCAGCAACATCGGCAGCCACAACGTGGTGCGCTCCCTGGCCACGCTGGCCTATGAGGGGCGACGTCAGGCGTTCTGGCGCAGCCAGTTGCTGGCCGTGCTGCAGATTCTCCAACACGGCGACATCGCCCCGGAAAGCCTGGTCGGCTCCTGGGCCGGAGCCATGGGGCAGACCCAGTTCATGCCCACCACCTACAACGAACACGCGGTGGATTTCGACGGTGACGGCAAGCGCGACGTGTGGACGTCCTCGGCCGATGCGCTGGCCTCGGCGGCTCACTACCTGCAAGGCTCCAACTGGCAACTGCGTCAGCCTTGGGGCTTCGAGGTCGAGCTGCCGCAGGGCTTCGACTACGCCCTGGCCGACCCGGAAGTACGCCGCAGCCTCAGCGAATGGCGTGCCCTGGGCATTCACCCGGTGAGCCAACCGTTGAACACGCCTCGTGACGACGCCAGCGCCACCTTGCTGCTGCCCGCAGGCCACCGTGGCCCGGCATTCCTGCTGATGGGTAACTTCCGCAGCATCCTGCGCTACAACAACTCCACCTCCTACGCGCTGGCGATCGGGCTGCTGTCCGACAGCCTGCGTGGCGGCGGTGGCGTGCAAGGCACCTGGCCGGAAGGCGATCGGCAGCTGGGTCGCAGCGAGCGTGTCGAGCTACAGGAGCGCCTGAGCGCCCGTGGTTTCGATTCCGGTCATGCCGATGGCATCATCGGCGCCAACACCCGCAAGGCGATCCGTGCCTTCCAGCTGCACCTGGGCTGGCCAGCCGATGGCTACCCGGACAGCAACCTGCTCGACCAACTGCGCCAGCAGAACTGAGCGCCAGGGCCTGTTGACGTTTCACGCGAGGCCGCGTCGAAACGTCAGCAGCCCCTACAGCGCCGTGACGACCGTCACCGCGCGCACTCCGGCGTTTGCGATTAGCCCGTTCCTGGGCGACCCTGTAGTCAGGCCAGCCACGTGATCCGTGAGGGCCGCACCTGCCCGCTCGCCGTGATCCGGCGCGGGTCAATGACAATAGAGAGGTCGCTATGCACGACATCGAACTGGACGACGAACAACGCATGATCCGCGACTGCACCCGGCAGTTCGCCCGGCGCGCCATCGCCCCCCACGCCGAAGCATGGGAAAAGGCCGGCTGGATCGATGACGCGGTAGTGGCCCAGATGGGCGAAATGGGTCTGCTGGGAATGGTCGTCCCGGATACCTGGGGCGGCAGCTACCTCGACTATGTGGCCTACGCCCTGGCCATCGAGGAAGTCTCAGCCGCCGATGCCGCCACCGGCACCCTGATGAGCGTGCACAACTCGGTGGGCTGCGGCCCGCTGCTCAACCATGGCAACGACGCCCAGAAGAACGAATGGCTGCCGCGCCTGGCCAACGGCGCAGTGATCGGCTGCTTCTGCCTGACCGAACCCCAGGCGGGTTCCGAAGCCCACAACCTGCGTACCCGTGCCGAACTGCGCGACGGCCACTGGGTCCTCGATGGCGCCAAGCAGTTCGTCACCAATGGCCGCCGCGCCGGTCTGGCCATCGTCTTCGCGGTTACCGATGCCGCGCTTGGCAAGCAGGGCATTTCCGCCTTTCTGGTGCCGACCAACACCCCCGGCTTTCGCATCGAACGCAGTGAACACAAGATGGGCATTCGCGCTTCGGATACCTGCGCCATCGCCCTGGAGAACTGCCGCATCCCCGCCAGCAATCTGCTCGGCGAGCGCGGCAAGGGGCTGGGTATCGCCTTGTCCAATCTCGAGGGCGGGCGCATCGGCATTGCCGCCCAGGCGGTGGGTATCGCCCGCGCAGCCTTCGAGGCGGCGCTGCTCTACTCCCGTGAAAGGGTGCAGTTCGACAAGCCCATTGGCGAGCATCAGAGCATCGCCAACCTGCTCGCCGACATGCACACCCAGATCAACGCCGCACGCCTGCTGACCCTGCATGCCGCCCGCCTGCGCAGTGCCGGTCAGGCGTGCCTGTCGGAAGCCTCCCAGGCCAAGCTGTTCGCCTCGGAAATGGCCGAGCGCGTGTGTTCGAAGGCGCTGCAGGTGCATGGCGGCTACGGCTACCTGGAGGACTTCCCGGTGCAGCGTTACTACCGGGATGCGCGCATCACGCAGATCTACGAGGGCGCCAGCGAGATCCAGCGTCTGCTGATAGCCCGGGAGCTGAAGCATTACCAACCCTAACCCTTGAGCAGACGCGCCTCGGCGTTATCCAGGTCGCGAAGAATTTCCGCCAGCATGTCATCGTCCAACTGGTTCTCCTTGCGCATCCGGTACAGCTCCAGACGCTGGGTGCGCAGTGCATGCAGACGCATGCGGTACTCCAACTGGTCGGCCTGACGCTGATAGTCACGCGACTCCTCGGCACGGCGCGTACGGGTGCGCTCGAGCAGGTCGCGGTACTCGCTCATCAGCTTGGCGCGGATTTCGGCCGCAGCGATCGCACCGTCGGTATCCGTGGCCTTTTCATCGTCGGCCTCCAGGCAGCGAATGGCCGCCTGCAGCACCTGAGCGCGGTGCCGATTGAGCTCGCCCTCCTGGCGCGCCACGTTGTCCTGGGGCAGCAGCGGCAGCAGACTCGGCAATGCCACGCTGGCGACCAGCAGCGACACCAGGATCACACCCGCGGCGATCAGGATCAGCAGGTCGCGCTCGGGAAACGCCTGGCCATTGTTGAGCAACAGTGGCAACGACATCACGCCGGCCAGCGTCACCGCGCCCCGTACGCCCCCCAGGGTCAGTACGGCCGTCAGGGCGAGGCGCGACTGCCCGGCGAAACGGGTCGACTTGCCGCGCCAGCGCCGCAGCATGCCCGAGGTACGCCAGTAGCTGTAGACCCAGACGAAACGCAGCGCCATCAACACCCCGTACACCGCCAGCACATAGCCCAACGCCGGCAACAGCAGTTGCCAGGCGTCGGCGTGATCACCGATGACCGCCTTGATGATGTCCGGCAACTGCAGACCAAGCAGCAGGAAGATCAGGCCGTTGAAGGTGAATTCGAGCATCGCCCACACACCGCGATTGAGCAGGCGTGTGGTGGTCTGCCGTGGCAGCAGATCGAGACGGCTCTGCATCATGCCGGCGGCAACCGCCGAAAGAATGCCCGACAGTCCCAGATGCTCGGCGGCTACGTAGGCGGCGAAAGGCAGCAACAGCATCAGCAGCACGTGGGGCGCCGGCTCCTCCCAGCCACGGGCGATCATCCAGGCCCGCAAGCGGCCCAGCAGGTAGCTCAGCGCCATACCGATCAGCAGCCCGCCGACGGCCACCAGGACGAACTGCAGGCTGGCGTCGCCCAGGGAAAACACCCCGGTCAGGGTCGCCGCCACGGCGAACTTGAAGGCCACCAGGCCCGAGGCGTCGTTCATCAGCGCCTCGCCTTGCAGCAGGTTGTTCAGGGTGCCTGGCAGGCGACCGTGAGCGATCGCCGACACCGCCACTGCATCGGTTGGCGACAGCACTGCCGCCAGCGCGAAGCAAGCCGCCAGTGGCACCTGAGGCAGCAACCAATGAATGAAATAACCCGCACCCACAATGGTGAAGAACACCAGAGCGAAAGCCAGAAACAGGATCGGTGTACGCAGCTTGCGAAACTGCCCCTTGGGCATGCGCCAGCCGTCGACGAACAACAGCGGCGGGATGAACAGCAGGAGGAACAGCTCGGGGTCCAGCCGTACATGCAGCCCCAGTACCGGTATAGCCAGCAGTGCACCGATGAGAATCTGCAGGATCGGCAGTGGCAGCGGAATGAACTGGGCGCTGATACGGGTGCCGCTGACCACCAGCAACATGATCAGGATGGTGTAGAGAAGCTGCATGGCGGGGGAAATCCTTTACGAACAAGACCGCATGGCTCGCATGGGCCCTGCATTCTAACGCGTCGTACGACGCGTGCGGACCGACTTGTGCCCTGACAGCGCCGCAAGGCGAGTCGACGTGGCATAATCCACCGCTCGGTATTAACAAGGTATTGAGGAGGATTCGACGAGTGGAATCCTTCCGAGGGAAATCAATGAGTAACGTCCTTTATGGGATCAAGGCCTGCGACACCATGAAGAAGGCCCGCACCTGGCTCGACGAGCAAGGTATCGCTTACCAGTTTCACGATTACAAGACCGCCGGCATCGACCGCGGCAACCTGCAGAAGTGGTGTGACGAGCACGGCTGGGAAACCATCCTCAACCGCGCCGGTACCACGTTCCGCAAACTCGACGACGCCCAGAAGAGCGATCTCGATCAGGCCAAGGCCATCGAACTGATGCTGGCCCAACCGTCGATGATCAAGCGCCCCGTGCTGGATCTGGGCACGCGTAGGCTGGTCGGCTTCAAACCCGAGCGCTATGCCGCCGAACTGGCCTGATAGTCACCTCAATCGAATTCGTTGCAAGGAAAAGCCCATGTCCAACACCCTGTTCAGCCTGGCCTTCGGGGTCGGCACCCAAAACCGTCAAAGCACCTGGCTGGAAGTATTCTACGCACAGCCCCTGCTCAACCCGAGCGCCGAACTGGTCGCCAAGGTCACCGAAAAGCTCGGCTACAGCGGCGGCAACCAGGCCATCGCGCTGACCAACCAGCAGGCCGGTGAACTGGCCAGTGCCCTGAAACACATCGACGCGGTACAGAGCGCCCTGCTCACCCGCCTGGCGGAAAGCGCCAAGCCGCTGGTCGCCACCCTGCTGGCCGAAGATGCCGCCCTGACCAGCACCCCCGAGGCTTACCTCAAGCTGCACCTGCTGTCCCATCGCCTGGTCAAGCCCCACGGCCTGAACCTGACCGGCATATTCCCGCTGCTGCCCAACGTTGCATGGACCAGCCAGGGTGCCGTGGATCTGCTCGAACTGACCGAGCGCCAGCTGGAAGCGCGCCTGAAAGGCGACCTGCTGGAAGTCTTCTCGGTGGACAAATTCCCGAAAATGACCGACTACGTGGTGCCCACCGGCGTACGTATCGCCGACAGCGCACGTATCCGCCTGGGCGCCTACATCGGTGAAGGCACCACCGTGATGCACGAAGGTTTCGTCAACTTCAACGCCGGCACCGCCGGCCCCGGCATGATCGAAGGCCGCGTTTCCGCTGGCGTATTCGTCGGCAAGGGTTCGGATCTGGGCGGCGGCTGCTCGACCATGGGCACCCTGTCCGGTGGCGGCAACATCGTCATCTCCGTGGGTGAAGGCTGCCTGATCGGCGCCAACGCTGGCATCGGCATCCCATTGGGCGACCGCAACATCGTCGAAGCCGGCCTGTACGTGACCGCTGGCACCAAGATCGCCCTGCTCGACGACCAGAACAATCTGGTCAAGGTGGTCAAGGGTCGTGACCTGGCGGGTCAGGCCGACCTGCTGTTCCGTCGCAACTCGCAAAGTGGCGCGGTGGAGTGCAAGACCAACAAGTCGGCCATCGAGCTGAACGAAGCCCTGCACGCTCACAACTGAGCCCAGGCTTCGCCCGAGCGGGCTGTGTGCGCGTTAGACTATCGGTCTTCGCGGGCACAGCCCGTTTTCACATTTAGCGTTACGAGATCCGGATGACCCTGATTTCCCCCTGGCGCGCCGATTTTCCCGGCCTGCTGGCACTCGACCGCGAAGGCCAGACCTACCTCGACAGCGCTGCCACGGCGCAGAAACCGCAGACGGTACTGGATGCCTTGCTGGCCTACTACGCCGGCGGAGCCGCCAATGTGCACCGCGCCCAGCACCTGCCCGGCGAGCGCGCCACCCGGGCCTTCGAGGCAACCCGCGACAAGGCTGCCCGCTGGCTGAATGCCGCCGACCGTGAGGAAATCATCTTCACCCGCGGCGCCACGGAATCCCTCAACCTGCTCGCCTATGGGCTGGAACACCTGTTCGCGGCTGGCGACGAGATCGTCGTCAGCGCCGCCGAGCACCACGCCAACCTGCTCCCCTGGCAGCAGTTGGCAGCGCGCAGGTCCCTGAAGCTGGTGGTGTTGCCACTGACGCCCCAGGGTGATATCGACCTGCAGCAGGCGACCACCCTCATCGGTCCGCGCACCCGGCTACTCGCCGTCAGCCAATTGTCCAACGTGCTGGGCCGCAGGCAGGCGATGCACACGCTGATCCAGCAGGCTCGCGACGGCGGCGCCCTGACGGTCGTGGACGGTGCCCAGGCCGTCGTGCATGATCGCCAGGACATGCAGGCTCTGGGCTGCGACTTTTACGTCTGCTCGAGCCACAAGCTGTATGGCCCGGATGGCGTCGGCCTGCTCTATGGCCGGCGCGGCGCACTGCAGCGCCTGCAGCATTGGCAGTTCGGCGGTGAGATGGTGCAGCAGGCGGGTTATCTCGCCTCGACCTTTCGCGACGCGCCGCTCGGCCTGGAAGCCGGTACGCCACCGGTAGCCGGAGTCATCGCCTTTGGCGCGGCCCTGGATTACCTCGGCAGCCTCGATGCCCAAGCCATCGGCAACCACGAAGCCGCGTTGCACCGCATGCTGCTGGCCGGCCTGCACGGCTACGCGGGCCTGCGCCTGCTCGGCGAGCCGGAAACGGCGCTGGTCTGCTTTACCGTAGACGGCGTGCACAGCGGCGACCTTGCCCACCTGCTCACCGAGCAAGGCATCGCCGTACGGGTCGGCCATCATTGCGCGATGCCGCTGCTGCAACGGCTGGGGGTGAACGGCGCGATCCGCGTGTCCCTCGCCCTGTACAACGACGAAAGCGATCTGCAGCGCTTCTTCGCCGCGCTGGACAAGGCGCTGGAGCTGCTGCGATGAGCCTGCCCGACCATGCCCGTGAAGCCCTCGACGCGTTCAGCGCATGTTCCGGCTGGGAGCAGCGTGCACGCCTGCTGATGCAGTGGGGCGAGCGTCTGGAACCCTTGACCGAGCGGCGCGATGCCGACCGTGTGCACGGCTGTGAAAGTCAGGTGTGGCTGAGTGGCGAAGTCCGCGACGGCCATTGGCACTTCCGCGCCAGCAGCGATGCCCGCCTCATCCGCGGCCTGCTGGCCGTGTTGCTGGCTCGCGTCGATGGCTTGAGCGCCGACGAACTGGCAAGCCTGAATATCGCCGAGTGGTTCGACAGCCTTGGTCTGTCCCGACAGCTCTCACCTTCGCGCGCCAATGGCATGAACGCGGTGGTGCGCCAGATGCGCCAGTTGATCGAGCCGACTTAGGCGTTCGCCACGGGCCGTTCGGAAGGCCGCCGTGCTCCGGCTACAAGACGATCGACGATGCGGGCGGCGGCGACCATGCCGAAGGTGGCGGTCACCATCATCACCGCGCCGAAGCCACCGGCGCAGTCGAGCTTCACGCCGTCGCCGACGAAGGCCTTGCTCAGGCAAATCCCACCATCGGCGCCGGGGTAACGCAACTGCTCGGTGGAGAACACGCAGGGCACGCTGTAGTTGCGCCCCGGCGTACGGGAGAAGCCGTAATCGCGGCGCAACGTAGAACGCACCTTGGCTGCCAGCGGATCATTGAAGGTCTTGTTCAGATCCCCGACCTGAACCTGACTCGGATCGATCTGCCCCCCCGCACCACCGGTGGTGACAATGGCGATCTTGCGGCGCTTGCACCAGGCGATCAGCGCCGCCTTGGCTGCCACGCTATCGATGCAGTCGACCACCGCGTCGAGCTCGACGGTGATGTAATCGGCCATGGTGTCACGGGTCACGAAGTCGGCCACCTCATGCACCACGCAGGCCGGGTTGATGGCCCGCAGACGCTCGGCCATCACCTCGACCTTGGCGCGGCCGACCTGGCCCTGCAGGGCATGGGCCTGCCGGTTGGTGTTGCTGACGCAGACATCATCCAGGTCGAACAGGGAAATCTCGCCCACCCCGGAGCGCGCCAGCGCCTCGGCCACCCAGGAGCCGACGCCGCCGATACCGACCACCGCCACGTGGGCAGCAGCCAGCCGCTCTGCGCCTTCACGGCCATACAACCGGGCAATTCCGGCGAAACGTTGCTCATCGAACGACATGCGGGCTCCTCTTGGTGGGCGCGCATTATAGGTAGCCTGGGCGCTCATCCCAAGCACCATCGGGCAGGCATCGCGCAGCAGCGCCAAGAGCCGCTGGAAACGCTGACACGCCAGCTCAGGCAAGCACTCAGGGCTGTGCTATACAGTCATTCATCGACGGAGTAGCATGCGCGCCAATCGGCGTTCGCCGGTCTTCTCCCCGTTCCACCTTACGGAACCTGACACAGCATGCTTTCGCGCAAGTTCGTCCTCAATCTGGTTGTATTTCTGGCAATTGCCGCCCTGTTCACCGGTATCTGGGCGCTCTACAACCGCCCGGTCACCGCGCCGGACTGGCCCGAGCAGATTTCCGGTTATTCCTACTCGCCATTCCGCCAGGGGCAGAACCCGCAAACGGGCGTCTACCCGAGCGACCAGGAAATGCGCACGGATCTCGAACTGCTTTCCAAGCAGACCGACAGCATCCGAACCTATTCGGTGGATGATGCTCTGGACAAAATTCCACTGCTCGCCGAGGAGTTCGGCCTGCGCGTGACGCTGGGGGTGTGGATCAGCCCTGACGAGGAGCGCAACGAGCGCGAAATCACCAAGGCCATCGAGATCGCCAATACTTCGCGCAGCGTCGTGCGCGTAGTGGTCGGCAACGAGGCGTTGTTCCGCCGCGAGGTTACCGTCAAGCAGCTGACCGCCTACATGGATCGGGTGCGCTCGGCGGTCAAGGTGCCGGTCACCACCTCCGAGCAGTGGCACATCTGGGAGGAATACCCGGAGCTGGCCGACCACGCGGACCTGATCGCGGCCCACGTGCTGCCGTATTGGGAATTCATGCGCATGCAGGATTCCACGCAGTTCACCCTCGATCGCGCCCGTGACCTGAAGAAGCTGTTCCCGAAAAAACCACTGCTGCTCTCCGAGGTCGGCTGGCCGAGCAATGGCCGCGTGCGCGGTGGCGCCGAAGCGACCCAGGCGGACCAGGCCATCTACCTGCGGACCCTGGTCACCACGCTGAACGCCCAGGGCTACAACTACTTCGTGATCGAGGCGTTCGACCAGCCGTGGAAAGCCGGTGACGAAGGTTCCGTGGGCGCCTACTGGGGCGTCTACAACCTCGACCGCAATCCCAAATTCAACTTCGAAGGGCCGGTCGTTGCCATTCCGCAATGGCGCTTGCTGGCCGTTGCCTCGGTGGTCATGGCGCTGCTTTCCCTGGCCTTGATGCTCATCGACGGCAGTGCCCTGCACCAGCGTGGGCGCACCTTCCTGACCTTCGTCGCGTTCGCTGGCGGCTCGGCACTGGTGTGGATCGGCTACGACTACAGCCAGCAGTACAGCACCTGGTTCAGCATGCTGGTCGGGCTGCTGCTCGGCATTGGCGCCATCGGCGTGTTCATCGTCCTGCTCACCGAGGCCCACGAACTGGCCGAGACGGTGTGGACGCAACGACGGCGGCCCTTCACGCCGGTGCTCGGCGACAGCGATTACCGCCCCAAGGTGTCGATCCACGTGCCGTGCTACAACGAGCCGCCGGAGATGGTCAAACAGACCCTGGATGCCCTGGCCAACCTCGACTATCCGGACTTCGAAGTCCTGATCATCGACAACAACACCAAGGATCCCGCGGTGTGGGAGCCGGTGCGCGACTATTGCGAAGAGCTCGGCCCACGCTTCCGCTTCTTCCACGTGGCGCCGCTGCATGGTTTCAAGGGCGGCGCGCTGAACTACATCCTGCCGCACACCGCGCCGGATGCCGAAGTGGTGGCGGTGATCGACTCCGACTACTGCGTCGACCGCAACTGGCTCAAGCACATGGTGCCGCACTTCGCCGATCCGTCGATCGCCGTGGTGCAATCGCCGCAGGACTATCGCGACGGTGAGGAAAGCACCTTCAAGAAGCTCTGCTACGCCGAGTACAAGGGCTTCTTCCACATCGGCATGGTGACTCGCAACGACCGCAACGCGATCATCCAGCACGGCACCATGACCATGATTCGCCGCACCGTGATGGACGAACTGAAGTGGGCCGACTGGACCATCTGCGAAGACGCCGAGCTCGGCCTGCGCGTGTTCGAGAAAGGCTATTCGGCCGCCTATGCCCATGACAGCTTCGGCAAGGGGCTGATGCCGGATACCTTCATCGACTACAAGAAGCAGCGCTTCCGCTGGGCCTACGGCGCCATTCAGATCATGAAGGGGCACGCCCGCGAACTGCTTGCTGGCAAAGGCAGCGAACTCAAGCGCGGCCAGCGTTATCACTTCGTCGCGGGCTGGCTGCCGTGGGTCGCCGATGGCCTGAACATCTTCTTCACCGCTGGTGCCCTGCTCTGGTCGGCAGCGATGATCATCGTGCCGCAACGGGTCGACCCACCGCTGCTGATCTTCGCGATTCCGCCCCTGGCCCTGTTCCTGTTCAAGGTCGGCAAGATCATCTTCCTGTATCAGCGGGCAGTGGGGGTCAACCTCAAGGATGCGGCCTGCGCGGCGGTGGCCGGGCTGGCGCTGTCGCACACCATTGCCAAGGCGGTGCTGTACGGGGCCTTCACCAAGAGCATCCCGTTCTTCCGTACGCCGAAGATGCGCTCCAGCCATGGCCTGATGGTGGCCCTTGCGGAAGCTCGCGAAGAAGTCTTCATCATGCTCCTGCTGTGGGGCGGCGCGCTGGGTATCGCCATCGTTCAGGGCCTGCCCAGCTACGACGTGAAGTTCTGGGTGGTCATGCTGCTGGTGCAGTCGTTGCCTTACCTGGCCGCGCTGATCATGGCACTGCTTTCCTCGCAGCCCAAACCGCTGGAGATTCCCGTGGTGCAGAGCGAGGCCGAAAACGCCTGATACCGGTGAGCGACACGACGACGGCGGCCAATTGGCCGCCGTTTTCTTTTTCGGGCTGGTGAGCGGCAACCGCACGAACACCCCGGAGCCTTTACATCCTGCGCGAAAAGGCCGAACGCCTACGAGGCAGGCGCGTTTTGCTTTAAGCTATGCGCCCTTCCCGCCCTGCACTGCTTTACGAGCATTACTTTACCGGAGTTCCCATGACGGCCCTGTCCCCCACCCTCGAGCTCGCCTGCGATCTGATTCGCCGGCCATCCGTCACGCCACTGGATGAAGGCTGCCAGGAGCTGATGATGCGTCGTCTCGCGGCCCTGGGTTTTGCCATCGAAGCGATGCGCATCGAGGACGTGGACAACTTCTGGGCGAGCCATGGCAGCCAGGACGGTCCGGTGCTGTGCTTCGCCGGCCACACCGACGTGGTGCCCACCGGCCCGGTGCAGGCCTGGCAGCACGGCCCGTTCGAAGCGCTGATCGACGAGCAGGGCATGCTCTGCGGCCGTGGCGCCGCCGACATGAAGGGCAGCTTGGCGTCGATGATCATCGCCGTCGAGCGCTTCGTCGCCGAGCACCCGAACCACAAGGGCCGTATCACCTTTCTGATCACCAGCGACGAAGAAGGCCCCGCCCACCATGGCACCAAGGCCGTGGTCGAGCGACTGGCCGCGCGCAACGAGCGCCTCGACTGGTGCATCGTTGGCGAACCGTCGAGCACGTCGCTGGTCGGCGACGTGGTGAAGAATGGCCGCCGCGGCTCCCTGGGGGCGACCCTCACCGTACGCGGGATCCAGGGCCACGTGGCCTACCCGCACCTGGCGAAGAACCCGATTCACCTGGCCGCCCCGGCCCTGGCCGAACTGGCCGCCGAGCACTGGGACGACGGCAATGCGTTCTTCCCGCCGACCAGTTTCCAGGTTTCCAATCTGAATGCCGGCACCGGTGCGACCAACGTCATTCCTGGCGAGCTGAGCGCGGTGTTCAACTTCCGTTTCTCCACCGAATCGACCGTCGAAGGCCTGCAGCAACGGGTCAACGCCATCTTCGACAAGCACGGCCTGGACTATCACATCGAATGGGCGCTGTCGGGCCTGCCATTCCTCACCGAGCCCGGCGCGCTGCTCGATGCGGTCAGCGCCAGCATCCGTAGCGTGACCGGTCGCGAAACCACGCCAAGCACCAGCGGCGGCACGTCCGATGGGCGCTTCATCGCCACCCTGGGCACCCAGGTGGTCGAGCTCGGCCCGGTCAACGCGACCATTCACCAGGTCAATGAACGGGTACTGGCCAGCGATCTCGATGTACTCACCGAGATCTACTACCAGACCCTGGTCAAGCTGCTCGCCTGATGCTCAGTTGCCCGATCTGCCAGGCGCCGCTGCAGGCCGTCGACAACGGCGTGGCCTGCCCGGCCAACCACCGCTTCGACCGTGCGCGCCAGGGTTACCTCAACCTGCTGCCGGTACAGCACAAGAACAGCCGTGACCCGGGCGACAATGCCGCCATGGTCGAGGCACGCCGACGCTTTCTCGATGGCGGTCACTACGCGCCGCTGGCCGCCAGACTGGCACAGCTGGCAGCCGGTTACGGCCCGCAGCAGTGGCTGGATATCGGTTGCGGCGAAGGTTATTACACCGCGCAGATCGCCGAGGCGCTGCCAGAGGCCGATGGTTATGCCCTGGATATCTCCCGTGAAGCGGTGAAGCGTGCCTGCAAGCGTGCCCCCCAGTTGAGCTGGTTGATCGCCAGCATGGCCCGCGTGCCGCTGGCCGACGCCAGCTGTCAGTTGCTGGCCAGCGTATTCAGCCCACTGGACTGGCAGGAGGCCAAACGCCTGCTCGCCCCCGGTGGCGGCCTGCTGCGCATGGGGCCGACTCGCGACCACCTGATAGAGCTTCGTCAGCAGCTCTACGATGAGGTGCGCGACTACGATGACCAGAAACACCTCGAGCTGATCCCGCCGGGCATGCACCTGGCGCACAGCGAAACCCTGAGCTTCCCGCTGCTGCTCGCCACGCCAGAGGCGCGGGCCGACCTCCTGGCGATGACACCCCATGGCTGGCGCGCCAGCGCGGAACGCCGCGCTGCGGTGATTGCCGAAAGCTTCGAAGTGACCGTCGCCATCCGCTACGATTGGATCGAGCGTGACGCCCCCTAAAAACCTGTGCACGATCTTGCGAGCTGGAGCCCTACAATGCCTAGGCGGCCCCGCAAAAACAGACGAGGAAGCGGAGTGTACTTTTGTACATGAGCATGACTCACTTCGTTCGCCCCTTCGGGGCCGCACTGAAGTGCGTTAGTCGCAAACGACTTCCGAGTCTGCTTTCAACGCGGCAGGGTCGACGCGCAGCAGATCGAGATGAGGATGAAAATGCGCCAACCGGATATCGAGATATACCTCAAGGACGCCGATCACCAGGCCATCGCCGCCTGGCTGACACAGGCCCTGGGCCCCTGCTCCGAGTGGCAACAGAAAGGTCAGACCTTCCAGTGCCGCGCCGGCGAAGTCCCGGTGACCTGGCTGCCCAAGGCCGTGGGCAAATGGCACAGCCTGTACCTGGAGAGCGACGCCACGCCATGGCAGGATGACCTGGCCTGCGCCCAGGCGGCCTACGCCGTACTGGACGTGGAAATCCGCTGCGCACCTGGCAGCTGGGAAGAGGAAGAAAGCGATGAGCAGGCCGATCAGTGGCTGCGCATCAGCGCCGACGGCGTGCAGGAAATCACCTGGCGTACGGGCTGATCGGGCCAGGACTGCGCCCGGGCATCGCTTCGTTCAACCCGGGCGACGTTAGCGATCACCCCGCAGGCGTGCCATTCGGCTGCACGCCTCATACATAGCTTTCCGCCTGCTCCCACTGACATCCCCTCCCTCCCATCGACTTTGGCAAGCCACCCCCTCAACACCCTAGTGGCCTGACGGCGAGCGAAGCGACACCCAGGCTCCAATGCCCAGCAATAGGGCCTCCGCACCTTGTAGCTAAAACATAATAACGCTACATAACGACCTAAAAACCTGTTCAATGCCCCGTAAATGATATTGAACGGTGTGACACCGCGTCGCAGGCTCGCCGTTAGCTCACTATCATATTTTCAGACATTTATTCCTAATAACGCCTTAATCTCAGACATTGCCTACATAATTCGATTATTTATCCGAATAATTCCGCATGAAAAATAACAATATCTCCGATAACTTGTAGTCATGACAAATAAACGCTCCATGAATATTGCTTACTGATCCCCTTCCTTTGCAGAATGCGGGCTATCGACTTTAGTCGATACCGTACCTCCGTCGCCCCCGGGTGAATCTGCAACGATCGCAGGAGATGCAAGCGTGCACATTGGTGTTCCTCTCGAAACCCATGCAGGCGAAACGCGGGTTGCCGCGACGCCGGAAACCATCAAGAAGCTGATAGGCCAGGGCCATCAGGTCACCGTTCAAAGCGGTGCCGGCATCGCAGCCAGCATTACCGACAGCGCCTATGAAGCGGCGGGTGCGAGCATTGGCGATGCCACGACAGCATTCAGCGCAGCCCTGATCCTCAAGGTGGTAGCGCCGGACGACACCGAGCTGGCGCGCATGCAGCCCGGCACCGTGCTGGTCGGCATGCTCAACCCGTTCAGCGTCGAGACCATCGAACGCATGAACGCGCGCGGCATCACCGCCTTCGCTCTGGAGGCGGCGCCGCGTACCTCCCGCGCCCAGAGCCTGGACGTGCTGTCGTCCCAGGCCAACATCGCCGGCTACAAGGCGGTGATGCTGGCAGCCAACCACTACCCGCGCTTCATGCCGATGCTGATGACTGCCGCCGGTACGGTGAAAGCCGCTCGAGTGCTGATCCTAGGTGCCGGGGTCGCCGGCCTGCAGGCGATCGCCACGGCCAAACGACTGGGCGCGGTGATCGAGGCTTCCGATGTGCGTCCTGCGGTGAAGGAGCAGATCGAATCCCTAGGTGCCAAGTTCGTCGACGTGCCGTTCGAGACCGATGAGGAGCGCGAATGCGCCGAAGGCGTCGGCGGTTACGCCCGCCCGATGCCCGCCTCGTGGATGGAGCGCCAGGCCAGGGCCGTGCACGAACGGGCCAAACAGGCCGACATCGTCATCACCACGGCGCTGATTCCAGGCCGCAAGGCGCCCACGCTTTTGCACGCAGCCACCGTCGCCGAAATGAAACCGGGCTCGGTCGTCATCGATCTGGCCGCCATTCAGGGCGGCAACTGCCCGCTGACGGAACTGGACAAGGTGGTGATCAAGCACGGCGTAACCCTGGTCGGCCACGGCAATCTGCCGGCCCTGGTCGCCGCCGATGCCTCGGCGCTGTATGCCCGCAACCTGCTCGACTTTCTCAAGCTGGTGATCGACGAGAAAGGCGCCTTCCACCTCAACCTGGAAGACGACATCGTCGCTGCCTGCCTGATGTGCAAAGACGGCGAGATCGTGCGCATCAATAAATGATGGCCTCCCTCTCCTCATGGAGAGGGTCAATCACTACAAAAAGGATCACTCCGATGGATCTGATTTCCGACGGCATCTACAACCTGATCATCTTCGTGCTGGCCATCTATGTCGGCTACCACGTGGTATGGAACGTCACCCCGGCCCTGCACACCCCGCTGATGGCCGTGACCAACGCGATTTCCGCCATCGTCATCGTCGGCGCCATGCTCGCCGCCGCACTGACCGTCACCCCCCTGGGCAAGACCATGGGCACCCTGGCCGTGGCCCTCGCGGCGGTCAACGTCTTCGGTGGCTTTCTGGTCACTCGGCGAATGCTGGAAATGTTCAAGAAGAAGGCCCCGAAAGCCCCGGTGGAGAAGTAATCGATGAGCATGAACCTGATCACCCTCCTCTACCTCGTGGCCTCGGTGTGCTTCATCCAGGCGCTCAAGGGCCTGTCGCACCCGACCACCTCGCGGCGCGGTAACGCCTTCGGCATGATCGGCATGAGCATCGCCGTGCTCACCACCCTCGGCCTTATCTACAAACTCGGCAGTGAACTGGCCGTGCAGGGCATCGGCTACGTGATCGTCGGCCTGCTGGTCGGCGGCACCGCAGGTTCGATCATGGCCAAGCGCGTGGAGATGACCAAGATGCCGGAACTGGTCGCCTTCATGCACAGCATGATCGGCCTGGCCGCCGTGTTCATCGCCATCGCCGCAGTGGTCGAGCCACAGTCCCTGGGTATCGTCGCAGCGATCAGCGACCCGATTCCCCACGGCAATCGCCTGGAGCTGTTTCTTGGCGCAGCGATTGGTGCCATCACCTTCTCCGGCTCGGTGATCGCCTTCGGCAAGCTGTCTGGCAAGTACAAGTTCCGTCTGTTCCAGGGTGCGCCGGTACAGTTCGCCGGCCAGCACCTGATCAACCTGGCTGTTGGCCTGGCGATCCTCGCGCTCGGCCTGTACTTCACCTTCACCGGTAATCTGACCGCGTTCGCCGTGCTGGTGGCCCTGGCCTTCATCATCGGCGTGCTGATCATCATCCCGATTGGCGGCGCCGACATGCCGGTGGTGGTGTCGATGCTCAACAGCTACTCGGGCTGGGCGGCGGCCGGCATCGGTTTCTCGCTGAACAACTCGATGCTGATCATCGCAGGCAGCCTGGTCGGCTCGAGCGGCGCGATCCTCTCGTACATCATGTGCAAGGCGATGAATCGCTCGTTCTTCAACGTCATTCTCGGCGGCTTCGGTGGCGCCACGGATGCCGGCCCGGCAGCGGGTAGCGGCGAGCAGCGGCCCGTGAAATCGGGCTCGGCCGACGATGCCGCCTTCCTGCTCGGCAATGCCGACAGCGTGATCATCGTTCCCGGCTACGGCCTGGCCGTGGCCCGCGCACAGCATGCCCTGAAGGAGTTGACCGAAAAACTCGCGCACAAGGGCGTTACGGTCAAATACGCCATCCATCCGGTAGCCGGACGCATGCCAGGGCACATGAACGTATTGCTGGCAGAAGCCGAAGTGCCGTACGACCAGGTGTTCGAGATGGAAGACATCAATGCCGAGTTCGGTCAGGCCGATGTGGTGCTGGTGCTCGGTGCCAACGACGTGGTCAATCCGGCAGCGAAGAACGACCCCAAATCGCCCATCGCCGGCATGCCGATCCTCGAAGCCTTCAAGGCCAAGACCATCATCGTCAACAAGCGCTCGATGGCCAGCGGCTACGCCGGCCTGGACAACGAACTGTTCTATCTGGACAAGACCATGATGGTATTCGGCGACGCCAAGAAGGTCATCGAAGACATGCTCAAGGCCGTCGATTGATCGACCGACGAGAGAGGCGGGGAATGCCCCGCCTTTTCTTTCGCATAACTACAATTCCTAGCACATGCTCTGCCAACAAACACAGCCCAGAGCATCAGCGGCTCGGCGAAGCAAAAATAAAAATAATGAGCTAAGCAACGACAGCGCACAATTCAAACTGTACCCGTCCCTTATCACTGAAAATCTAACGATTTACAGGTCAAAGCACTGCCAAACTTGCCGAGTCACGGCAAATCCACAAACACCGGTACAGTTGCGCTCTAAATCGACGCAACAGTTACAAAGCAACCTATCTAGTACGCTGCTTATTTACTTCAGCTGTGACTACTGCTAACCCCACGCGAGGACGAAAATAGGCACCAGAACTTACCAACCCCGCCAAAAGCGGAAGGATGCACACCATGGAACGTACCCTCAGTTCCGATCTGCTCGTCGACAACTCGTCCAAATCTGCCACCAGCCTGCCGCTGAATTTCCTCGCTACTCTGCTCCTGTGGCAGCGTCGCATCGTCAGCCGTCGCCAACTGGCGCGCCTCGACACTCGCCTGCTGGCCGATGCCGGCATCAGCGAAAGCCAGCGTTACGCCGAACTGAGCAAACCGTTCTGGCGTTGATCGCGACCGTTGAGCTTCTCCCGCAAAACCCCGCCGGCATGCAGCGCCTGCGGGGTTTTGTCGTTCAAGGGGCTGCAGGCGCTCGTACACAAACTGTGCAGGTCTTTTTCAACGGTTCGATGCAGAGCGGTTAGAATGCGCCCTTTCAGTGAACCGTAGAGCCCAGACCATGCCAATCGCCCGCACCCTCGCGTTCTTCAGCCTGTTCAGCCTGGCCGCTGGCGCCTCTGCCAGCAGCTTTCTGGTGACGACCGATACGCTGGTCAATGCCCTGGCTGCCAGTATCGAAGGCACCTCGGACGCGACCTCCTCGGTCGTCGACAACAAGGTCGTTCTGGCCGCCAAAGACGACGCTGCCAGCTTCGTCGCCAGCCAGGGCACCCTGCGTGGTGCGCATCTGGAAGCCGCCCTGCAGCACATCCGCGGCCGCCTGCCGACCCTGCAAGCCGACGACGGCCAACTGGCGCAGGCCATCCTCGCGCTTTAAACAGCTGTCATCGCTGGAACTGCGGCAGGTGTTCCTCGTCCAACCTGCCATTCCAATTTCATTCTCACCCACTCTCGGAGACCGTTCATGAAGCGTCCGTTGTTCGCCGCCGCTGCATCCCTTGCCCTGTTCGCCGGCGCCGTTCAGGCCCAGACCCTGGTGGCCACCAGCAATATCATCGTCCGCGCCCTCGACCGCACCATCGACTTCACCTCGGACACCACCACGTCGGTCCGCGACATGAAAGTGGTGGTCGAAGCGCGTGACGACGCCGCCAGCTTCGTAGCCAGCCAGGGCGACATCCGCGGTGCCCAGCTTGAAGCCGCCTTCGGCGCCCTGCGCAGCCAGGTCCCCGAAGCGCAGAACGCCTCCGATCAGGTACTGGCCGAAGCCATTCTCGCCCTGTGATAGCCCCCCGTGGCTGGTTTCTGATGCTGGCCTTGCTGGTCAGCACGGCCAGTCACGCCCAGCTCAAACTGACGCTGGATGACAACCAGCTGAACAGCGCCGAACGCCGGGCCAGTCAGACGCTGCTCGACGAAGCCGTGGAGGCCATGCCTGCACGGCTGCGCGAGGCACTCGATCGTGACGTCAAGGTGCGCTGGGTCGCACTGCCCGAGCGAATCTATGGTCGCGCCGGGCGCCTCAGCGGTGTCGAACTCAATGCCAGCCTCCTGCCCGCTCTCACCGACGGCAGCGCAGCGAATGCCGCCACCGGACGCCCCCATGGCACCGTGCGCCGCGAATTGCTGGCAACCGTGCTCCATGAAGTGACACACCTCTATGATCGCGGTGCTTTTTGGGGCGCCGAGCAGCGCAGGCTGCTGCAACGCTGCCAGCGCCAGAACCACAGCCTGGGTGCGGTCGGTCTGCCGGCTGAATGCCGTGGCCAGACCGAGCGCCGCTTCACCCTCAGCGACGATCCACGCCTGCTCGACCTGGCCGGCTGGCCACAGCGCGTCGGCACCCGGGGTGAACGCGACCAGCGCAATGGCCAGGTGGCACGCAGCCCGGACATCTACGAACTGAGCAATGCCCGCGAGTTCGTCGCGGTGAACATGGAGTACTTTCTCCTCGACCCCGAATATGTCTGTCGCCGCCCTTCCCTGGCGCGCCTGTTCAGCGAGCATTTCGGCTGGTCACCGGCTAACGCCGCGCCTTGCGGTACTGGCTACGCCTACCTCAATGCAGGCCGCGATTTCGACAAGCAGGCGCTGGCCAACCTCGATCCCGAGCGGGTCTACGAGGTGGATTATCTGCTCGCCGAAGCCAACCAGAACATGGCCAGCCGCTGGGGCCACAGCATGTTGCGCCTGGTGATCTGCGCACCGGGCCGCCCGCGCGGGCCGGACTGCCGACTTGATCTCGACCAGCACCTGGTGCTGTCCTACCGCGCCTTCGTCGGTGACGTCCAGTTGTCGAGCTGGGACGGCCTCACCGGCGCCTACCCATCGCGCCTGTTCGTGCTGCCCCTGGCCCAGGTGATCGAGGAGTACACCAAGGTCGAACTGCGCAGCCTGGCCTCAGTGCCGCTGACCTTGCCCCGCGAACGCCTCGAGCAACTGGTCGCCCGCGCCGTCGAGCAACACTGGAGTTACGACGGCGACTACTTCTTCGTCTCCAACAACTGCGCAGTGGAGACCCTCAAGCTGCTGCGTAGCGGTACCGATCTGCCGCGCCTGCAGGATCTCGACAGCATCACCCCCATCGGCCTGCTGGAAGTGCTCGAGGCACGCGGCCTGGCCGACAGCAGCATGCTCGAGGACTCCCGTGAAGCGCTGCGCCTGGGCTACCGCTTCGACTCGTTCCGCGACCGCTACCAGGCCATGTTCAAGGTATTGCAGCAACGCCTGCCGATCCGTGAACAGCGCGTCGAGGACTGGCTGGAGCAGCCGTCCAGCGAACGTCGTCAGTGGTTCGAACAGGCAGACCTGCGCGCCAGTGCTGCCATGCTGCTGCTCGAGCAGGCCGCGATGCGCCGTCAGTTGCTGCTCTCCCAGGACGAACTCAAGCAGCGCTACCTGACCGGCCGAGCCGCCAAGGACCCGAACCTGGACAAGGCCGGCGACGCGCTGGAGCAGATCCTCGCCGGCACCGGCTTTCTCAGTCGCCCGGCGGAACTGCTCGAGGGCGGCTATGGCCTGCCGCAACAAGGCGAATGGCAGCGCCTGGAAAGCGAAACCCGCAATCGCCAGCAGCAACTGAGCCTGCTCAGCGCCGACCTCGACGAGGAAGTGCGCCGCCTGCTGGAACCTCAGCGCCTGGCCGAGCTGGAAGCCAACGAGGCCAACCTGAAGCTGCTGGGCGAGCACCTGCGCAAGCTGCACAAGGCCAGCGGTGGCCTGCAGTTGTAGCCAGCGCGTCGACACGACCGGGCAATTGCAGCCCTCCTGGAAATCTCCTCACGAGCTCAGGCTCGACCTCATCGATTTAGACCGCAAGCAGCCCATAGCGAACATGAGTGAGCTTTATGGTCGCGTGCTATGCACGCGAAGTCACGGGTATGACCCGTTCCCACAGGTGATATGCCGACACCCCTTCTGCCTTGCAGAAATTAGTTTCCGTACCGGCAAAGATCATGAACAGGCCCTAATAGACGAGTCAGCCGGGTTGCTTGAATCGAACGGTGATCACTGTGTCCACGGCACATCTCGTCAAGATAAGCAGCGATCACGCCGCCGGGTCGGGAAACCTGACCACCGCACTGAAGCCCTGCGGGCTGGCGTTGGCGAAGCCGATGGAGCCGCCCAGATGGCGAGCGATCATACCGACGATGGCCAGCCCCAGCCCTGCGCCCTGAGGGTTACCCGCACTGTGGAAACGCTCCCCAAGACGCGGCAACCGCGCAGCCTCGACACCGGGCCCCTGGTCGACCACCTGCAGGTGCACGCCCTTGCCTTCGCGGCGAACCCGCACGCTCACTTCGCTGCCGGGTGAGGAGAAGGTCAGCGCGTTGCTGACCAGGTTCTGCAGCAGGATGACGATCAGACCGCGCTCGCCCTGAATCACCACGGCTTCCTCTGCCTCCAGTTCCAGCTCGATCTGCCGATTCAGCGCCAGCGGCGCGAGATCGGCCAGCTCCTCGCGCACCACCGCCGTCAGGTCGAGGGGCTGCAGGCTCTGCGAAGGGGATTCCAGACGGGCCATGGTCAGCAACTGACTGGCGATGCGGGTGGCACGATGCACGCCCTGCTGCAGGAAAGACAGGGCTTCGTCGCGCTCCTGCACGCTGCCGGCCTGCAGCGCGTTGCGCACATGGATATCGAGGATCGCCAGGGGGGTGCGCAGCTCATGGGCCGCATCGGCGATGAAACGTCGCTCCCGCTCGAGCAGCGCACGCAGTTGGCTCAACACGTCATCCAGGGCCAGGCGCATCGGTTCCAGCTCCGGCGGCAGCGGGCCAGCCGGCAAAGGCTCGAGGCTGTGTTCGGGGCGCTCGCGCAGTTGCTGCGCCAGGCGCTGCAAGGGACGCAGCCCCCAGCCCAGCAGCAGCCAGATGAAAGCGGCCAGCAAGGGCAAACAGACCAGAGTCGGCATCAGAGTGTGCTGAAGAATCTGATGGATCAGGTCCTGACGCAGGTCCTCACGCTCGCCGACCCAGATCCGCAGCCCCTGACCGGCATCCTCCAGCAGCACACCACACCATTCCTGATCGTTGAGGAAGAAGTCGTGAATCCCGGGTGCGGGCGGTGACGCCAGTGGCGGTGCCTGTTCGGAACGCACCAGCAGCGTGCCGTCTGCGGCCCACACCTGGAACGCCAGGTTGATTTCATAAGGGTGGGAAAAGATGCCTTCGGCGGAGAGGTCCAGGGCGTTGTCCAGCGCGCGCCGAACGAACGGCCAGTCGATCGGCTGGCCATCCGGCTGCTGCAGCATGCCTTGCAGCACCCGGGCGGCCTGCACCAGCTGGGCATCATAGACCGCCTCGGTCTGCCGATGGCTGTCACGCAGGGCGAGCAGCACCAGGGCAAGGCTGCCGGCGAGCACCAGGGCGATGGTCGGCGCGAGGATGCGCGTACGGATGGAAATCATGGCGTTCGCTCCACCAGGTAACCGACCCCGCGTACGGTGCGGATGAGATCGCTGCACAACTTGCGGCGCAGATTGTGAATCAGCACTTCCAGCGTGTTGCCCGGGCCGCTTTCCTGCCAGCCATAGAGGGCGTTGCCGAGGCGCTCACGGGTGACCACCACCCCAGGGCGGATCAGCAACTGGTGCAACAGCTGATACTCCATGGGCGTCATCGGCACACTGCGGCCCTGATAACGCACTTCCTGAGTCGCCGGGTCGAGGCTCACACCGGCGAACTCCAGTACCGGCTGGGCCCTGCCCTGGCTGCGACGCAGCAAGGCACGGATACGCGCTTTCAGCTCCTCGGGATCGAAGGGTTTGACCAGGTAGTCGTCGGCGCCGGCATCCAGACCGAGGATGCGATCCTCCATGGCGTCACGGGCGGTGAGCACCAGCACCGGTACGGCATTCTCGCTGCGCGCGCGCAACTGGCGCAGCAGCGTCATGCCATCCAGGCGCGGCAGGCCGAGGTCGAGCAGCACCAGATCGAACTGCTCGCTGCGCAGGGCGTGGGCGGCTTCGACGCCGTCCTCCAGCCAATCCAGCGTATACCCTTCGCCACGCAGGGCGACCCGGATTCCGCGCGCCAGGGCGCGATCGTCTTCAACCAGCAGGACACGCACTGGACGCACCTCGTCAGAAATGGCGGCCGCCATGATGCGCCGCCTGCAGCCCGTTTTGCACGGACAGATGTTACCGAGATTTGCCCATTAAGACTTTCCTAAGCTTCGCGCCGCAAGGTGCTACTCACCATCACAGGAGAGTCACACCATGCGCTACTTCGCCCTTCTCGCACTGCTGCTAGGCAGCCCGCTGGCCCTGGCCAGCACCGAATGCACCACCGCCGACCGCTCGACCTGGCAGGACCCGGAGAAATTCCAGGCGCAACTCAAGGAACAGGGTTACCAGATCAGCAAGTTCAAGATCACCAAAGGCAACTGCTACGAGATCTACGGCTTCGACAAGGACAAGCGCAAGGTCGAGATCTATCACGATCCGGTATCCGGCAAGGCGATCAAGACCGAGATCGAAGACTGATGCACGCGGCGACGATAAGACTCTGGGATCCGCTGATCCGGCTGTTCCATGTGTCGGTGGCCGGGGTCTTCGTCGCCAACTATTTCTTCACCGAGGAAGGTGACGACTGGCATACCTGGCTCGGCTACTACGCCTGCGCCTGGCTGGCGGTTCGTCTGGTGTGGGGCTTCGTCGGTTCACGCAGCGCCCGCTGGGCAGACTTCTGGCCGACGCGCGCGCGCCTCGCCGAACACCTGGGTCACCTGCTCGGGGGCAAAGCCTATCGTCGCCTCGGCCATTCGCCGCTGGGCGCCCTGGTCATGCTGCTGATGATGGCGGCCATCGCCACCCTGGGCATCAGCGGCTTCCTGATGCAGGAAGTGGACGCCCTGTGGGGCGCCGACTGGCCACTCACGTTGCATGGCTGGGTGGCTGACGGCCTGGCCGCTCTGGTGGTCATCCACCTGGCCGCCGCACTGATCGAAAGTATCCACCTGCGCGAAAACCTGCCGCTGTCGATGATCACCGGCAAGCGCCGCGCCCATTCCGAAGACCGCTGATCCCTCAGGAAAAACCCATGCTGCCCATACGTGCGCGTTTTAGCTCTGGAGCGCTGCGCTCCTGGTTGTCGCTCGTGGCCCTGGCCACCCTCAGCTGTCTGTTGCTGCTCGCCGATGATTTTCTGCAGCAGTTGTTCACCCCCAACAACCGTGCCGAACTGGAATTCGGCTATGTCACGGTGCTCTGGCTGTTCAGTGCCGGGCTATGGCTATGCAACCTGCGTTGGCTCAGCGCAGCCATCCTGATGCTGTTCGCGGCGATGCAACTGATGCAACTGGCCAACATCAGCTTCTTCGGCGAGCCGCTGACCGCCATCGATATCCAGTCGCTGCTCAACGACCCCGGCGAGGTTCGCGAAACCGCGGCGCACAGCTTCGCTCAGCACTGGCCGGTGCTGCTCTGCGTGGCCATTCCCTACGCCCTGCTGCTCGCCCTGCACCTGCGTCTGCCGGGCAAGGTCAGCCTGCCGGAGAGCCGCTGGGCACTGGTGCTGATCGCCGTGGTGCTGCTCTCGAAACCCTATCGAGCCACCTACCGCAACCTCGACTCCTTCGCCGCCAGCCCCAGCCGCAGCGCGCTGCACAACAACCTCAACGTGTTCTCCGCCTGGGCAGTGCGTCTGGCGTTCAAACCGGAGGTCGAGCTGCCACCCGCGCCTTTCGCGCCATACGCGCTCAGCCCCAGCCTGAGCGAGGCGAAACATGTCTGGCTGGTGGTCGCCGATTCGCTGCGCAGTGATCGACTCGGGGTGTTCGGCTACGGCCGCGATACCACGCCACAACTGGCCAGCTACCTGCGAGACCATCCCAGCGCCTTCGTGCGCCCCGGCATCGCCGCCGGGGTGGCCACCGATGTCAGCCTCCCCTACCTGATCAATCCGATTCGTGAACCGGGGCAGGACTCGCAACTGCGCACGGGTGACATCAACCTGTTCCGCTTCGCCAAGCAGGCGGGCTTTCGTACCCACTGGATCTCTTCCCAGGAATCCAAGTTGCTGGCCAATCTGGGCAGCCGCTATCTGGACGTGTCGATTACCCGCGAGGACCACCCGGTACGTTTCCTCAAACAGCAGGATCGCGCCCTGCTCGACCTGCTCGACAAGCAGCGCTGGGGCGAGCGCAACTTCGTGGTGCTCAACCTGCGCACCGCCCACCTGCCCTATGCGCAGAACTACCGCCATGAAGCCAAGCCGGCGCCCTGGGCCGACCAGGGCGCCAACGGGCAGAGCAATGCCTATGACAACTCGGTGCACTACCTCGACAGCCTGCTGGCCGAGGTGATCGCCGATTTCGACCGGCTGGAGGGCGAGCGTTACCTGGTCATCACCGGCGACCATGGCCAGCGCCTGGGCGAGGGAGGCCACTGGGGCCACAACGATCTGGTGCCGGAAGTCAGCGACGTGCCGGTGATCGTCATCGGCCGCGAGGCGCAGCCGCAGGTCATGTCGAGCCTGTCAGCGGAACGCTGGATCAGCCACTACGAGGCCGGCAAATGGCTGGCCGCACGCCTCGGCACGCGCATCCACAACCCCAACCTGCGCCCCAACGAGCACTTCGTGCACGGCAAGCTGCTGTTCACCGACAACTTCATCCAGCGCGTCTGCGAAACCCCAGGCGGCCTGATCCATCACCCGCCGCAGCAACTGAGCATGCTGCTCAAACAGCCCGAGGCCCGCTGCGAGGGCTGACCCGTGCGTCGCAGGTGGCTTGCACCACCTGCGCCCCCTCAGCCAACCGGCTTGCCCGCGGCACGCTCGCGGAAGGTCAGCAGGAAGGCCAGCAGCACGCCAGCCGAGAACACCGCCGGGAACAGCCAGATGCTGAACCAGTCGTGGGCACCCTGGCTGGAATAGTGATCGGACACCATGCCGGCCACCCAGAAACCGATCAGCATGCCGACACCATAGGTGGCCAGGGTGATCAGGCCCTGCGCCGAACTCTTGATGCTCTCGCCGGCCTTGCCGTCGGTGTAGATCTGCCCGGAGACGAAAAAGAAGTCGTAGCACACGCCATGCAGAACGATACCGGCGACCAGGAATGCCACCAGCTCGCCGCTGTTGCCGTAGGCGAACAACACATAGCGCAGCGCCCATGCC
This sequence comes from Pseudomonas sp. SZ40, assembly GCF_052958135.1. NCBI lineage: Bacteria > Pseudomonadati > Pseudomonadota > Gammaproteobacteria > Pseudomonadales > Pseudomonadaceae > Pseudomonas > Pseudomonas sp. SZ40. The sequence continues at coordinate 58,421 of NZ_JBQWIF010000018.1, forward strand.
GCCATGCCCACCAGCAAGGTCGCCTTGATCCCGAAGCGCTTGATGAACAGCGGCAACAGCAGCATGAACAACACTTCCGAAACCTGGCCGAGGGTCATCATGCCGGTCGGGTTGGCGACGCCGATTTCAGTCAGGAACAGGTTGGCGTTCTGGTAGTAGAAGGCCAGCGGAATGCAGATCAGGATGGAGGCCAGAAAGAAGGTCGCGAAGCCGCGATCCTTGAGCATCTGCAAGGCATCCAGGCCGAGCAGGCGCTTGATGCCGGTCTGCTGGCCGGGCACCGGAGGCGTCGCTGGCAGGCTGAAGCTGTACAGCCCGAGCAGCAGCGAAGCACCGGCACAGAGCAGAAAGGTGTTGCGCAGGGCGCCAGCGGCGATGGCCTGCTGGGCATCCCAGGCGAACACGAAACTGATCACCAGGCCGGCCACGATCCAACCCAGCGTGCCCCACACCCGCACCCTGGAAAATTGCGCCGCCGGGTCGCTCAGCTGCCGGAAGGCCACCGCATTGACCAGCCCGAGCGTCGGCATGTAGACCACCATGTAGCAGAGCACCAGCGGATAGAAGGTGGCGAAATCCTCGGCCCGGTAGAGCTGGTACAGCAGTACCGCGCCGCCCAGGTGGAGGATCGCCAGCAGGCGCTCGGCATTGACGAAGCGGTCGGCGATCAGGCCGACCACGAAGGGCGCCAGAATCGCCCCCCAGGACTGGGTCGCGTAGGCCATGCCGATCTGTCCGCCACTGGCCTCCAGGGTGCGCCCCAGGAAGGTACCCAGGGTGACGAACCAGCCTCCCCAGATGAAGAACTGGAGAAACATCATCACGCCCAACCTGACATTCAAAGTGCTCATGTTCTTATCCTTGTTGTTGTTCACGAGACTGCGTTAAACATTATTCAGTCCAGGCCCAGCAGCCCCCGATTGCGCGACGCGCTGCTGGTGACCCCGGCGAAATCGTCGAACGCGCGCTCTGCGCGGGTAATCAAGTGGCGCGAGATGAACGCCGCCCCTTCGCCAGCGCCCTGGGCGGCGTCCTTGAGGCAGCACTCCCACTCCAGCACCGCCCAGCCCTGATAGCCGTACTGGGTGAGCTTGCTGAAGATCGCCTTGAAGTCGATCTGCCCATCGCCCAGAGAACGGAAGCGGCCTGGCCGATCGACCCACGACTGATAGCCGCCATACACCCCGGAACGGGCATCGGGCCTGAACTCCGCGTCCTTGACGTGAAACATGCGGATGCGCGGGTGGTAACGGTCGATGAAGCCCAGGTAGTCCATCTGCTGCAGCAGCATGTGGCTGGGGTCATAGAGGATGTTCGCGCGAGAATGACCACCGACCGCGCCCAGGAAGCGTTCGAAGGTGGCGCCGTCGTGCAGGTCTTCGCTGGGGTGCAACTCGTAGCAGAGGTCGACACCCGCCTCATCGAAGGCATCGAGGATCGGCAGCCAGCGCCGCGCCAACTCGGCGAAGCCCTCCTCCACCAGGCTCGCCGGACGCTGCGGCCAGGGATACAGATAGGGCCAGAGCAGTGCGCCGGAGAAGGTCGCATGGGCCGACAGGCCCAGCCGTTGACTGGCCCTCGCCGCCAGCTTCAACTGGCTGACCGCCCATTCGGTGCGCGCCTGGGGGCGGCCTCTCAGATGCGCGGGGGCGAAGTCGTCGAACAGGCTGTCGAACGCCGGATGCACGGCAACCAACTGGCCTTGCAGATGGGTGGACAGTTCGCTGATGGCGACACCGGCCTCCGCACAGATGCCGTTGAGCTCATCGCAATAGGTCTGGCTCTCGGCGGCGCGTTGCAGGTCGATGCACTGCGGCCCCAGCGTCGGCAACTGGATGCCCTTGTAGCCGAGCGACGCCGCCCAGCCGGCCTGGTTCTTCAGATTGTCGAACGGCGCCTCGGCAGAGAGGAACTGGGCGAGAAAAATGCCCGGGCCGCGAATGCCTTTTGTACTGGAGGTCATGGCTGTACTCCTGCGGTCGGTGCCAGCACCGTCCATTTCGCCTCGCTGGCGTGACTGGCCAGCGCCGCTTCGATGAAGGCCATGCCGCGCGCGCCGGTCTCGATGCCTGGCAGGGCGGCAGCCGCGCTGCGGGAGCCGGCAATTGCCCGAGCGAAGTCGCCATACAGATTGGCCATGGCTTCCAGGTAACCCTCGGGATGGCCCGCCGGCAGACGAATGCGGCGCAGCGCCTCGTCGCACAGCCAGCTGTGGTTGGCCCCGGCACGCAGCACGCGCATCGGTTGGTCGAGCGAGCGATGAATCAGGCTGTTGGGCTCTTCCTGACGCCACTCCAGGCCACCCTTGTCACCGTAGATGCGGATCTTCAGGGCGTTCTCTTCACCGGCGCAGACCTGGCTGGCGAGCAGCACGCCGCTGGCCCCCTGCTCGGTGAGGAACAGCATCGCGCAATCATCGTCCAGCGCCCGGCCGGGCACGTGGGTAGCGAGGTGCGCGCAGAGGCGCGCGATACGCTGACCACTGACGAATTCGGCCAGACTGAAAGCATGCGTCCCGATATCGCCGATGCAGCCGCCCTGCCCTGCCAACTGCGGGTCACCACGCCAGGCAGCCTGGCGGTTGCCCTGACCGGCAAGGTCGTCACTGAGCCAGCCCTGGGGATATTCGACATGTAGCTTGCGCACCCGGCCGATCTCGCCAGCCTGCACCATGTGCCGGGCCTGCCAGATCATCGGGTAGCCCTGATAGGTGTGGGCCAGCCCGTAGAGAACATCGGCGTTATCGAGCAACTGCGCCAGGCTGCGGGTGTCGGCACTGGTCAGCGCTGCAGGTTTCTCGCAGAACACATGGATGCCGGCTTGCAGCGCAGCGGCAGCGATGGGCGCATGCAGGTGATTGGGCGTGACGATCGCCAACAGGTTGATGCGCTCATTGGGATCGAGGCCCGCTTCACCCTCCAGCAGCGCCTGCCAACTGGGGTACACACGCTGTGCAGGCAAGCCACATTCGCGCCCGGTTTCGGCATTGCTGGCCGGATCACGGCTGAAAGCGCCGGCCACCAACTCGATGCCTCCGGCCAGGGCAGCCGCCTGACGATGCACCTTGCCGATGAAGGCGCCAGCGCCTCCGCCGATCATTCCCAGCCTTACGCTTGAAGCAGGCATTGAATAACTCCGTCTTGCGCTATTTTTATCGGTATTCTTATCAATGTAACCGGTTACATTGATGGATATATAGACCTCGCCATTATCCAGGTCAAGCGCGCCACGACGGTCGGGTTGCGGTAATCTAGCGGCGAACCGGCGCTCGCAGCCGGCCAGAGAACAGAGGGTGCATGACAAATATCCGCAAGGTAGCCGCACTGGCTGGCGTCTCGGTCGCCACGGTATCCCGCACCCTGAAAAGCCCTGCCCAGGTGTCACCGGAAACCCGCGAAAAAGTCCTCGATGCCGTCGAGCACGCCGGCTACAAACCCAACCTGATGGCCATCCAGTTCCGCTCCCAGCGCACCCGCAATCTGGTGGTGCTGGTACCGGATATCGCCAACACCTTCTTCGCCCAGGTCATCCGCGGTATTCAGGAAGCGGCCAGCGCGTTCGACTATCGGGTGCTGCTCTGCAACACCCTGGGCAACCCGGAAACCGAGCGACAGTTCGCCGAGCTGGTGGATGCCAGGCAGGCAGACGGGGTCATCCAGCTGCGCGCCTTCGACCCGTTCGCGCGCCAGGATCATCCGCCGCTGGTGAACATCTGCGAGATCGTCGACGACGCGCCCTGGCCCACGGTCAGCCTGAACAACCGCGGCGCCGCCCGGACCATGACCGAGCACCTGCTGGGCCTCGGTCATCGCCGTATCGGGCTGATCCAGGGGCCACCGGACAGCCCGCTGACCCGCGAGCGCTTCGCCGGTTACCGCGAGGCTCTGGACGCCGCAGGTATCGGGCTCGACCCTGCCCTGCTGCAGGACGGTAACTACGACTGCCAGTCCGGACATGCCGCGGCAGCGCACCTGCTGCAGGTCGGTGCCCGCCCGACGGCGATCTTCTGCGAGAACGACGAGATGGCCATGGGCGCCATCCGCTGTATTCGCCAGGCCGGCCTGCGGATTCCCGAGGACATCTCGGTCGCGGGCTTCGACGATATCTCCTTCGCCGCCTTCTGCGACCCACCGCTGACCACCATCGCGCAACCGGCAGAAGCCTTCGGCCAGCACGCGGTGGCCATGCTGCTGGCATTGCTGGAAGGAAAGAGCATTACCGAGCATCACCTGATCCTGCCTTTCGAACTGGTGGTTCGCTCGAGTACTGCAGCCTGCTCACAGCCGCCTGTCGAGGCCTAGCGGCGGCGGCGAGCCGAGGGCCGACGGTGCTGCTTGCCCGATACTGCGGCTGACATCAAAAGAGAAAATTAGCGCTGAACGAGACGCCCATGACCTGCTTATGATGCTGCGCTGAACATCCTCCTCCCGAGCCCGAATCGTAGATGCCCAGAGAAAATTTCAACGACCTGCAGGCCTTCGTGGTCATTGCCCGGGAGGGCAGTTTTACCCGCGGCGCAGCGCACCTCGGCGTTTCCCAGTCGGCGCTCAGTCACACCATCCGCAGCCTGGAAACACGTCTCGGCGTTCGCCTGCTGACCCGTACCACGCGCAGCCTGGCACTCACCGAAGCCGGTGAGCGGCTCTACGCCACGGTGGCTCCGCGCCTCGAAGAGATCGAGGCGGAGCTCAGCGCTGTCAGCGAGTTTCGTGACAAGCCGGTCGGCACGCTGCGTATCACCACCTCCGAACACGCCGCCAACAACATCCTCTGGCCCAAGTTGCACAAGGTGCTTGGCGACTACCCGGATATCAAGGTGGAGATCACCGTCGACTACGCCCTCACCGATATCGTGGCGCAGCGATACGACGCGGGTGTGCGCCTCGGCGATCAGGTGGCCAAGGACATGATCGCCGTGCCGATCGGCCCGACCCTGCGCATGGCGGTGGTCGCCTCGCCGGAGTACTTCACCCGCTACGAGGTCCCCCTCACTCCTGCGGACCTGGCCCGGCACTGCTGCATCAACCTGCGTCTGCCGACCTACGGTGGCCTGCTGCAGTGGGATTTCGAGAAAGACGGCCATGAAGTGAAGGCCCGCGTCGAGGGCCAGTGGACCTTCAACAGCAGCACGCCGGTACTGCGCGCTGCCATCGCTGGCTGCGGGCTGGCCTTCCTGCCCGACGACATGGTGCAGGAGCAGTTGGCCGACGGCAGTCTGCTGCGCGTGCTGGAGGACTGGTGCGAGCCGTTCGCCGGCTACCACCTGTATTACCCGAACCGCCGCCAGTACTCCCGCGCCCTCGGCGTGATCATCGATGCGTTGCGACACCCAGGCTGAGTAACGACAGGCCCACCTCTGCCCTGCCCACCGCGAGCGAGATCGGCGTCGCACATGAACTTGTGAGCAAGACTCATGAAACCATCCGATCATTTCATGATTTCTTCTCATGACAGCATGCCGACTTTGCTACCTAGTGCTGCCCTCAGCCGCTGACTAAGGTGAGTCAGGCTTATTCGATCCCGCTGCGCTCGATACCAGAAAGCAGCGGCCGAACCTGACGGGAGAAGTGCAGATGCAAACACGCCAACTCGGCAACAGCGGTCTCGACGTCTCGGCCATCGGCCTTGGCTGCATGGGGCTGAGCCACGGTTACGGACCGGCAACCGATCGCAATCAGGCGATAGCGCTGATCCGCGCCGCTGCGGATCGCGGCGTGACCTTCTTCGATACCGCCGAAGTCTACGGGCCGTTCACCAACGAGGACGTGCTTGGCGAAGCCCTGGCGCCCATGCGCGATCAGGTGGTGATCGCCAGCAAGTTCGGTTTCACCTTCGGCGACGACGGCAAGCAGCAGATACTCGACAGCCAGCCACGGCAGATTCGCCTGGCCGTTGAGGGCTCGCTCAAGCGCCTGCGCACCGAACGTATCGACCTGCTTTACCAGCATCGCGTCGACCCGCAGGTGCCCATCGAAGAGGTCGCCGGTACCGTCGCCGAGCTGATTGCCGAGGGCAAGGTCCTGCACTTCGGCCTGTCCGAAGCCGGCGCGAGTACCATCCGCCGCGCCCATGCCGTGCAGCCGCTCGCTGCGCTGCAGAGCGAATACTCGTTGTGGTGGCGCGAGCCCGAGCAGGAAATCCTGCCGCTGCTCGAAGAGCTGGGCATCGGCTTCGTGCCCTTCAGCCCGCTGGGCAAGGGCTTTCTCACCGGCGCGATCAAATCGGGGCAGCAGTTCGGCAGTGACGATTTCCGCAGCCAGGTGCCGCGCTTCGAAGCCAGCGCACTGGACGCCAATCAGCTACTGGTCGAGCTGCTGCAGGAAATCGCCAGGGACAAGGGGGCGACACCGGCACAGGTGGCGATTGCCTGGCTGCTGGCGCGCAAACCCTGGATAGTGCCGATTCCCGGCACCACCAAACTGGCACGGCTGGAAGAAAACCTGGCTGCCGCATCGCTCACCTTCGATGCCGCCGAGATGACCCGGATCAACAATGCGGTCGAACAGATCCCGGTTGCCGGCAATCGCTATCCAGCGGCGCTGCAGGCGAGGGTCGGTCGATGACGGCCGGGCATCGCACATGAGCGATACTCACGACCCACTGCGCCGCACGCTGCTCGCCGCGCTCGCCAGCGCGCCCTTTCTCGCTGGCGCCAGCCCGGCCACCAGGGGTGCAGAGATGCAGCGCCAGGGCTCGCGCCTGCTGGTGGCGTACTTCTCGCGCAGCGGTAATACCCGCGTCATCGCTGGCCTGCTGCAGCGCACGCTGAGTACCGACCTGCTGGAGATCCAGCCGGCCACCCCCTATCCCGAGGACTACCTGCAGACCGTCGAGCAGGCCCGTCAGGAGCGCAGCAGTGGCTATCGACCAGCGCTCGCCTCCACGGAAGTGAATCTCGCCTCGTACGACACGCTGCTGCTGGGCTTTCCGATCTGGGGCGGCAGTACACCAGCGGTGATCCGTTCCTTTCTGGCCGCCCACGACCTTTCCGGCAAAACCCTGATTCCGTTCGTCACCCATGGCGGCCATGGGCTGGGGGACAGCGAATCGATCCTCGTCAGCCATGCCAGAGGTGCGCGGGTACTCGAAGGCTTCAGCCTGGAAGCCGATCAGGAGCGCCGCACCATGGAGCGCGTCAACCGCTGGCTCGACACCGCCGGGATCAGCGGCTGAAACGCCCTCACCCATTCATCGATTGAGGAGATACGACATGAGTGCACGTCGAACCAGAGCGTTGGTAACAGCTGCCGCGCTATCGGTGGGCAGCCTCAGCGCAGACGCGCAGGAAGCGACCGATATCCGCATCGCACGAGCTGGCGAGCAGCCGTCCGTGCAGGTACCCGCCGAATACTTCACCGGTAACGTCCGCCTGGATGCGCCGTTCAAGGGCAGCGATGCCGCGCGGGTCAGTGGCGGCACGGTCACCTTCGAACCCGGTGCACGCACCGCCTGGCACAGCCACCCACTCGGGCAGACGCTGATCGTGGTCAGCGGCGTGGGCTATGTGCAGAACTGGAATGGTCCGCGGCGGGAAATCCGCCCAGGCGATACCGTGTGGATCGCGCCGGGGGTCAAACATTGGCATGGCGCGACCGCCACCACGGCGATGAGCCACATCGCCATTGCCGAAGAGTTGGACGGCAAGGTCGCCGAGTGGATGGAAAAGGTCTCGGACGAGCAGTACGCGACGCCGCCACAAGCCACTTCTGCGCAGTAGGGCAAGGCAGCGAGCCGTCGATAGCGACGGCTCGCTCACTCGCTTGAAGCTACCCCTTGGCCGCACGCAAGGTGATTCGGGTGATCTCCGACGGTTTGCCCAGGCGCAGCGGAAAGCCATTCCACAGCCCGGCGCCATTGCTGACGTACAGACGCATATCACCCACCGTGTACAGCCCGGACACGTAGCCCTCGTTGAATGCCTGAGTGACCCAGTGCATACCCAGTACCTGACCACCGTGGGTGTGACCGGACAACTGCAGATCGGCACCGACCAGGGCATTGCCCGACGCCGCCAGTGGCCGATGGCTGAGCAGGATCACCGCCGCCTCCTGAGGCACCCCGGCGAGTGCGGCCTCGATGTCGGGCAGCGGCTGGCCGAAGCGGCTGGCGGCCGGATCGGTGATGCCGGCCAGCACCAGGCTGGCACCCGCGTCCTCGATGGTCACGTGCTCGTTGAGCAGCATGGGCAGCCCCAGGGATTCGAAGTGGCCAAGCCAGTTCTGATATTCGGCGTAGTACTCGTGGTTGCCGGGAATCGCGTACACGCCAAGCCGCGCACGCAGATCACGCAGCGGCTCGACATCCTGCTCGCGGGCAGCGACGGTGCCATCCACCAGATCGCCTGTGATCAGCATCAGATCCGGCTGCAACGCGTTGGCCTTGGCGACGACTGCTTCCATCCACGGGCGCTGCAGAAGTCGGCTGGCGTGCAGATCGGTGAGCTGCACCAACTGCAGGCCATCCAGTTCGGACGGCAACTGGGCCAGCTCGATCTCGACGTCGCGCACATCCGGCACCCGCACCGCCTGCCAGACGCCAAAGGCCGACAGCAACATGGCGGCCGCCCCAACGCCTGCCCGTAAACCCGGCGCCTTGGCGGCACGGCCGACGGCGCCAGCCCGAGCGAAGACCAGCGCAGTGAAATCCAGCACCAGCAGCACCAGCGCGCTGACGATCAGCGCACCGAATGCCCAGCCCAATAACATCAGTACCTCGCCCGGAATTTCCGGGGAAGCCATGCTACCGAAGAAGCTGCGGGTAATCAGATGGTGCTCGGCAACCAGCAGGATCAGCACGCCCAACAGAGCTTTGACGGGGCGCGACCAACGCTGGATGCAGATCATTCGCCAGAATACATAGAGGGCTATGAGGCCCGTGATCAGGTGAAACACGGTTTATCTCGCTTGTTCAGAAGGTGAATCGGCTGCGGCCTCATGTGACCTCGACAGCACAACGGGGTGCCGCTTTTTCCTGTAAGCCTTTGCGACAGGATTAATCAAACAGACTCTCTATAAAGATAAAAGCGGCGCAAATAAAGTATCAACAAACGAATACCCTCATGAGCAGCAGTCATCAATAACAATATCCAACTGTCAATACCGCGACCTAGCATGAATCAGCACCAACTGTATTGCCCATTCCAATGAGAAACAGCACAAAGCAAACTTCCGTATTAATTCACCCACTTTTCTGCGGGCAAAAAAAACCGCCTCATGATGAGGCGGAAACCAAAGGATGATGAACTGGAGAGACCACCGGCTTCTCTCGAAAGCCAATGGTTATGAGTTCATCACCCCGAATGTTATAGGCAAACACCTGCTGCTCAGCATCATTTGCATCGATAGTAATAATCGACTCCTGTGGTTGGCTCGCGCCCCTGCGCCAATGATAACTATCGCACTGCCTCGATATATCCAGGCGAATAATAATTATGTTTATGGAATGGTGAATCAACACTTCAACACCTGCCAATCGATTAGGAGCATCCATGTTCAAGCACAAGAAACTCGCACTCGTCTGTGCGTGCCTGGCAGCAGGCATTCCACTGGCCCAGGCCAGTGAACAATCCGAATCCAACGGGTTCATCGCCGACAGCAGCCTGAAACTGCTGTTGCGCAATGCGTACTTCAACCGCGACTTCAAGAACAGCGCCCCCGATGCCAAGGTATGGGGCCAGGGCTTCATCACCACCTTCGAGTCCGGCTTCACACAGGGCACAGTGGGTGTCGGTGTCGACGCCTTCGGCCTGCTCGGCGTCAAGCTCGACAGCGGTCGCGGCCGCAATTACAGCGCCTTCTTCGACACCGACGGCGATGGCCGCCCGGTCGACGATCTTTCCCAGGCGGGCGCGGCGGTCAAGCTGCGCTTCTCCAACACGGTGGTCCGTTACGGCAACCAGTTCCCGTCCTTGCCAGTACTCGCCCATGACGACAGCCGTCTGCTGCCGCAATCGTTCACCGGCACGCTGGTCACCAGCAACGAAGTGCAGGGCCTCGAACTGAACGCCGGTCGCTTCACCGCCGACAGCCCGATGGGCGACCCGGCGCGGGACCCGAACCGCCTGAAGAACATCGATGTGCTGGGTGGCAGCTACGCCTTCACCGACAACCTGAGCGCCGCGCTGTATCACTCGGATGTGGAAGACGTTTACGAGAAGTACTACGCCAACCTCAACTACACCACGGCGCTGAGCGATAACCAGGCGCTCAACTTCGATTTCAACCTGTACCGCACCGACTACGACGACAACTCAGCCGCAGCGCTGGATTTCGGCGGCGACGGGCGCAACGACCGCAACACCATCTGGAGCCTCGCGGCGAAATACAGCGTCGGCTACCACGCCTTCATCATCGCCCATCAGAGAAACACCGGCGACGCCGGCTATGCCTATGACTACGGCGATGGCGGCAGCAGCGTCTACCTGGCCAACTCCTACTACTCGGACTTCAACCTGAAGGATGAACGCTCCTGGCAAGCCAGCTACGAGCTGGACTTCGCCGGCTATGGCGTACCGGGCCTGCGTTACAAGTTCGCCTATGTGCGTGGCGACAACATCGACACCGGCGGCGACAAGGAAGGCACGGAGCGCGAGCTGTTCAACCAGGTCAGCTATACCGTGCAGAACGGTGCGGTCAAAGACCTCTCCGTGCGCCTGCGCAATTCCATCTACCGCTCCAGCAATGACGTAGGCCCGGACCTCAACGAGATTCGCGCCTTCGTCGAATACCCGCTGAGCATTCTGTAAGGCAGCCGCAAGGCGAACGACGACCCGCAGGTCGTCGTTCGTCGATCACCTTTGCCGGCCTGCACGACGCCCTATTCGAGCAGCCGGCGCACGCGCTGCAGGTCCTCGAGGGTATCGATGTCCGTGAGAATGCCCGGATCATCGAGCGGCAGTTGCAGCGCGCGCCCCGCAGCACGGTAACGCTGCACGACGGATACGGCACCTGCCTCGCCGCTGAGCGCGATCAGCTCGTCGAAGCACTCGCGAGCGAACCCCACCGGATGGCCTTTGGCGCCATCGAAGACCGGCACCACCACGGCACTCTCCGCCAGGGCAGCGGCCACACTGCGGATGCTCTGTGCGCTCACCAGCGGCAGATCGCCCGGCAGCACCAGCCAGCCCGAAGCACCTGCGGTGGCCCGCACGCCTTCGGCAATCGAATCGGCCATGCCGTCTCCACGTGCGCTACACACCAGGTGAACGGCGAGCTCGGCGCGTTCGACCGCCGCCAGCACATGGTCGAGAACCGGCTTGCCGTGCAGATCGGCGTGCAGCTTGTTCGACGTCCCCCCGGAGGCCCGGAAGCGCGAGCCGCGACCCGCCGCCAGCACGATCACCACGGGAGCGTTCGAGAGCATGGCTACAGCGCCCCCCGGTCGATGCCGTTGGCGACCCTGAGCACATCGGCCATGGTCGCCAGGGCGATTTCCGCCGGCGACTTGCTGCCCAGTTGCAAACCGATTGGCGCGTGAATCCGCTGCATCTCGTCAGGCGTCAGGCCGCCCAGACGGGCCAGCCGCTCCAGGCGCTTGCCACTGGTGCGTTGCGAGCCCATGGCACCGATGTAGAAGGCATCGGTACGCACGGCTTCGATAAGCGTCAGATCGTCCATGCGCGGATCATGGGTCAAGGCCAGCACCGCGGTGGCGCGGTGGGCGCCCTGCTCGGCGATGAAACGGGCCGGCAGCAGTTCGAGCACCTGCATGTCTGGCAGGCTCACCTCGGCGATCACCTCGGGCCGCGGATCGCAGAGGATCACCTCGTAACCGAGGGACAGCGCAAAGCTGGCGCAGAACTCGGCGACCGGCGACCACCCCGCCAGGATTACCCGCAGCACGGCCCCCATGCGGATCGACACATGTTCCTCGCCGCGCTGGATCTTCGTATCGCTCATGCTGCCCGGCCGGCACTCGCCGACCCCATTGCCCAGCGGCACATCGCGGATCAGCAGTTCACCGCCGCCGAGTGCATGCTCGACCTGCGCCAGCATCGCCCCGGCAGCCGCGCCCGGCTCGATGTACTCGACCAGCACATCCAGCACACCGCCACAGGGCAAGGCACGGGTCGGCGTCAATCCGCCTTCGCCGTAGCGCACCACCTGATTGCGCGTGGCGAACGAACCGCCCGCCACGCGCTCGAGAAAATCTTCCTCCACGCAGCCGCCGGACAGCGACCCGCAGAATGAACCACATGGCAACGCCACCAGCATCGCGCCGGGTGCACGGGGGGCGGAACCAAAGGTCGACAGTACGGTGCACAACCAGATCGGTTGCCCTTCCGCCAACCAGGCACGCGCCTGCTGAACGACCTGCAGGTCAAGTTGCTTCATCTACACCACCTCACCACATCAACCAGGCAACGCAGGCCGCCGCTTGGCAGCCTGCGCTCGTTCACGACCCCACCTTAACGGGTGGCCATCAGTTTTTCCTTGGTGATGGGCAGGCTGCGAATGCGCCGCCCCGTGGCGTGATACACCGCGTTGGCGACGGCGGCAGCCAGCCCTGTCACACCGATCTCGCCAATGCCGCGGGCACCGAATTCGCCAAGTTGGTAATCCGGGTAGTCGAGCAACAGCACGTCGATATCCGGCTGATCACCATGCACCGGCACCATGTATTCGGCGAAGTTATTGTTCACCGGCAGGCCATTGCGCGGGTCATGCTCGGCCGCCTCGAACAGCGCCATGCCGATGCCCATGATGATCGCGCCCTCGACCTGATTGCGCGCCGCCAGTGGGTTGACCACCTTGCCGACGTCGATGGCGCTGACCACCCGGGCAACCCGCAGACGCGAGATGCCCGGGTCCCAGCGCACTTCGACGAAGTGCACGCCAAAGGAACGGAAGGAGTACTTGTCGTTCTCCGAGGCACCGCTGTGGTAAGTCGCCTCGGCCCGTGACAGACGCTGACGGGTCAGTACATCGGCAAAGCTGGCATTCACGCCGCCCTTGCTCAGTTGCCCGTTTTCCCCCAGTTCGATGCTCTGTGGGTCCTGGCCAGCGAAAGGACCGTCGTTCATCACCGCATACTCGCGCAACGTGTCCAGCGCCTGGCGAGTCGCGCCGGCGACGGCAGGCATCAGGCTGGCCGTCACCCAGGAACCGCCGGACAGGGCGCCGGGCGGGAACGACGAATTGCCCAGTTGCACCTCGACGCGATCCATCGGCAAGCCGGTCAGTTCAGCGACCGTCTGCGCGATGATCGTGTAGGTGCCGGTGCCGATGTCCTGCAGGCCGCACTGCACCAGCGCGCGACCATCGGCGCGGAGGATCACCCGCGCATCGGTCGCCACCTGGAAAGCCTCCCAGTTGCAGGCGCCCACCCCGTAACCGATCAGTTCGTCACCCTCGCGCATGGCGCCGACTGCCGCATCGCGCTGGTGCCAGCCAAAGCGCTCGGCAGCCTTCTCGATGGCTTCCGGCAGATGGTTGCTGGACCACGGCAGGTTGGTGCTTTCGTCTTTGCTGGCCAGGTTGTTCTGACGGAACACCAGCGGATCGACGCCGCTGGCCAGGGCGATCTCATCGATGGCCGACTCCAGGGCGAACAACCCGGGGGCCGCTCCGGGTGCGCGCATGGAGGTCGGCGTACCGCGATTCACCTGGCCCATGCTGTGGCTGACCAGCACGTTAGGGCAGGAATACAGACTCTTGGTCACCCCGCCGCAGGTCTCGGTGTAGTTATCCAGGGTCGAGGTGCTGTTGTAGGACTCGTGACGGATGGACACCAGTCTGCCTTCGCCATTGGTAGCCAGGCGCATGCGCTGGCGAGTTTCCGGGCGGTGGCCGACGGTGGTGAACATCTGCTCGCGCGGCAGCATCAGTTGCACCGGCCGCTTGGTAACCCTGGCAGCCGCGCAGGCGGCGATGGAGTGCGGCCATGGCCACAGCTTGGCGCCGAAACCGGAGCCGATGTAAGGCGCCAGTACCTCGACCTGATCGGTGGACAGGTCGAAGACATTGGCCAGCACGTTGCGGTGGTTGACCACCCCCTGGCTGCTTTCATAGACGAACAGACGACCATCGCGCCAATGGGCGGTGGTGGCATGCATCTCCATGGGATTGTGGGTTTCCACCGGCGTGGTGTAGGTGACGTCGATGCGATGCGCCGCCTGCTGAAACCCCGCTTCGGGATCACCACGTTCGTGACCGCCACCACCGGCACGGGCACCGCGGGTACGCAATGCGTCGTCGAGGCTGTTGATCGACTCGTCCGCCTGGTAATCGACATTCACCTGATAGGCCGCTGCCCTCGCCTGCTCGAAACTCTCGGCCACCACCAGAGCGACGAACTGCCCTGGGTAATAGACCCGGTCGTCCTCGAAGGGCAGCCGGTGCTCGTCCACCTTGCTGGCGGTGAGGATGTTCTTGATCAGGTTCTTGGCGCCACTGGGCGTGCGATGCAGGCGCGGGAAATTGCCATGGTGCAGCACCTCGACGACACCGGGCATGCGCCGCGCCTGCTCGTCGTGAACCGCCAAAATTCGCCCGCTGGAAATGCTGCTGTAAACGCCATAGGCGTAAAGCTGACCGTCCAGATGATGATCCGCGGCATACAACGCCGCGCCACTGACCTTCTGACGACCTTCTACGCGCCGCTGTGCGACGCCGATGATTTTATCGCTCATGAAAAGCTCCTGAAGAGCCTTTTCACGATCTAGCGAGCTAGAGCCATACAAGGCCTAGGCGGCCCCAAAAAAATAAGCGAGGAAGCGGAGTTTACGGCTGTAAATGAGCATTCCGAGCTTGTTTTCAACGCAGTAGGGCCGACGCGCAGCAGATCGTGAATAAGGGTCTAAGTCGTAAGGTCGCGCAGGTTGCGCATAACCACCTGCTGCCCCAGTGGAATCTTGAAGGCGTTGTGCTCGTAAGCCCGCGCCCCTTTGACCGCCAGTTCCGCCACCCGGGCGAAGGTCTCCGGGGTGGCCCGCTGACCGATCAACGCCCGCTCGGCTTCCGTGGCGCGCCACGGCTTGCTGCCCAGGCCACCGAGGGCGACGCGGGCATCGGCGATTCGCTGCCCGTCGAGCACCAGAATGATCGCGCTGGAGGCCAGAGCGAACTGATACGAGGCGCGGTCGCGCAGCTTGAGGTAGGCGGAACGACTGCCGGCAAGCGGCGCGTCCAGGGTCACGTGGGTGATCAGCTCACCGCGCTCCAGCGCATGTTCGCGCCAGGGTGTCGCACCGGGCAGCAGATGGAAGTCGCCGAAGGGGATTTGCCGCTCACCCGCGGCGCCGTGCACGGTGACCTGTGCACCGATAGCGGCAATTGCCACGCACATGTCCGACGGGTGCGTGGCGATGCAGTGCTCGCTGGTTCCCAGCACTGCGTGCACGCTGCGATTGAGCCCGCCGATGGCCGCGCAGCCCGAGCCGGGCTCACGCTTGTTGCAGGCTGAAGTACCGTCGCGGAAGTAATTGCAGCGCACCCGCTGCATGACGTTGCCGGCGGTGGTCGCCTTGTTGCGCAACTGCGTCGAGGCGCCGGCCAGAAGGGCCTGGGACAGCACCGGATAGTGCTCACGCACCAGCGGGTGATTGGCCAGATCGGTGTTGCTGACCAGCGCGCCGACGCGCAGCCGGCCATCGGCCAGACGCTCGACCTGCTTCAATTGCAGGTGATTGATGTCGACGATCTGCTCGGGCTTCATCACGTCCAGCTTGACCAGATCGAGCAGCGTGGTGCCGCCTGCGAGGTAAGAGCGTGGTTCGTCGCCGGTCATCGAGCCGATGGCGTGTGCAGGCGACTCGGCACGCACGAAATTGAAAGTACGCATCAGACCGCCCCTCCCATCTTCGACCGCGCGGACTGCACCGCGCTGAGGATGTTCTTGTAGGCGCCGCAGCGACAAATGTTGCCACTCATGGCTTCGCGAACGCTGGCGTCGTCACTGGGGATGTTCGGGTCCTTGAGAATCGCCACGGCGCTCATGATCTGCCCGGACGTGCAGTAGCCGCACTGATAGGCGTCGTGCTCCCAGAAGGCCTCCTGTACCGGGTGCAGGGTGTCGCCCTGGGCCAGGCCTTCGATGGTGGTGATGCTGTCGCCGTCATGCTGCACCGCGAGGGACAGGCAGGAATTGATCGCCACGTCGTTGACCAGCAGGGTGCAGGCGCCGCATTGACCGTAATCACAGCCCTTCTTGGTGCCGGTCAGTTGCAGGCGGTCACGCAATACATCGAGCAATACCGCATTGGCCGGTACGTTCAGCGCGTGCACCTGACCATTGACGACCAGCCGGATACGCTGCTCGCCGACGCCGGGCGCCGATTTGTCCTCGATACCGGGTAGCGCATTCTGGACGGTCGCCAGGGCGCTGTCGGGAATCAGCCCGGACAGCGTCGCCGCGGCGATGCCAGAGGCACCGAACTTGAGAAAACTACGCCGCGTTGGCGATACCGCCAATGCGGCCGGATCCACTTCAACCACCGGGCTGTGCAACGTCTTGCGATCTTTCATCACGGTCACCTCAAGGTCGCTCATGTCGGCAAACCGCTGAACATCGGCGGCTGCCACGACTCATTTCGTTTTATCGCCACTGCACCAGGCATTGAACTTGGTAGCTGCGGCTCTCACTTCGGTTCACTGTTTTTAGTGTCCGGGACAATAAAGACATCCAGCATCGGCACACAACAGCGAGTGCCCATCCCACCAACGACAGGGCATTCGCGAATACGAACGTATTCGTATAAGCAAGGGCGATATACGAACGACCGTTGAAGCTAGCAGCTATCGGCCCGGGTGATTAGTGGCGAATGGCTGCAAGACCTGATGAATGAGGCTCATGAATGGCTGACACCCAACGGGGCCGCGATTATTCGCAGATTAATAAAGAAAGTTCTTTATATGCCTGACACATGAAGAAGCAACTGCAGGGAGCAGGCAACGGCACTGGAGAAACTTGCCCATGGACAAACTTGCCTATTACCGCGTGAGCCTGCTGATAGTTGCAGCAAGCACCGACACTCCAACCCCGCTATCAGGTATTCATGAACGGCAGGAAGTTGCTTGAAGTTGCCTAAACATGTAATCGACCGAATTACGGCATTGCGCCATCCGGAAAGATGCTGAAGTCAGGGCATGGCAGTATCGAAGGGATGAAGCATCCAGAACCGCAACGCAATCGCCTCACGGTTCTGGCAACGCGGCAGATTACACGTACGCCTGACGCGCCGTACCGCGTGGCAGCCGGTTGCGACCGGGAATCTGCTCGAGCTTCTGCCGCCATGCCTCGCGCACGCTCAGCGCAGCCTTGGGCTCAGGTTGCTTGACCGGCGCCTTGGCCGCACGGGCAGCTGCACGCAGCTCGGCCAGGGTCGGCGTGCGGTTGACCGCCGCGGCTGGGGCAGCCTCCTTCTCGAGCGAGCGCAGGCACAGCTTGCAGGAAACCTGCGCCTGATCCTGGGTGGCGCTGAGGCTCGAACCGGTGCGGCCACAAGCGACAGCATCAGGGGAAGGCGAGTAGTGAATGGCCAACGTGACATCTCCAGCAGTAAAACGGGGCGGCGATTTTACATATCCGCCGACCTTTCTGTGCAGTCAGATGAGAGAAGTCTTGTTCAGCGAGGTGCCCTGGGGGCGATCAAACCGGCTGAATGCCAGCCTGAGGTGCTTTCTCGGGAGTCATCGCCGCGCACATGGCGAGAAGCTGGTTGACCGTCCACGGCTTGGGGATCACCGCCACGTTGAGGCCTTCGAAATCGGTGGTCCCTTCCAGGAAGCCGGAAGAGATGATGATCGGCAGATCCGGAAAACGGTCGCGGATCAGGTGGGCGAGAAAGATACC
This sequence comes from Pseudomonas sp. SZ40, assembly GCF_052958135.1. Lineage (NCBI taxonomy): Bacteria > Pseudomonadati > Pseudomonadota > Gammaproteobacteria > Pseudomonadales > Pseudomonadaceae > Pseudomonas > Pseudomonas sp. SZ40. The sequence continues at coordinate 76,211 of NZ_JBQWIF010000018.1, forward strand.
GTCGATATCGCCGGGCATGCTGAAGTCGGTCAGCACCATCTGCACCTGACCGTCGCTGCTGGACAGGAACTCCCAGGCATCGTCGGCACAGGGGAAGGCTTTCACCTGGTGACCTTCGTCTTCGAAGATCTCCACGAGGAGCTCTCTGATGGAGCGTTCGTCTTCGGCTATGACTATCAGTGGCATCGCATGGATCCGGGCAGTAGGAGTCAGGCTCTGACCAGCGGCCATGAGCAAGATTTCATAAATATACACGGCTGCCGACTGGCGGCAGCAGCGCCAGCGATACCGCAGCCTGCCAGGCAGGCCGCGGTGTCGCGCCGCGTCACTCGAGGCGGAAACGGTTCACCAGTTTCTGCTGGTGCTCGGCCAGTCGCGCCAGCTCCTGACTGGTGGCTGCGGTCTGCTCGGCACCGGAGCTGACCTGAATGGCGACGTCGTTGATCTCGACCACGTTGCGGTTGATGTCCTCGGCGACCGCGCTCTGTTCCTCGGCGGCCGTGGCGATCTGCATATTGCGGTCGTTGATGCCGGCCACCCCGGCGGCGATCTCGGCCAGCAGGTCACCTGCACGCTCGATGTTGGCCGCCCCGGCCCGGGCCTTGCCGAGGGTCTCCTCCATGGAATGGGTGGCAAGATCCGAGCCTTTCTGCAGATTGGCGATCATCTCCTGAATATTGCCGGTGGACTCCTGGGTCTTCTGCGCCAGGGTCCGTACTTCGGAGGCGACCACAGCGAAGCCGCGACCGTGATCGCCGGCCCGCGCCGCTTCGATGGCCGCGTTGAGGGCCAGCAGGTTGGTCTGATCGGCGATCCCGCGGATCACGTCGAGCACGGTGGAGATCGAATCGCTCTCGTGCTTCAGATCGCCAATGATCCGCGCGGTCTCGTCGGCCTGGGTGGAGAGCTCACGAATGACCGCCACGGTACGCTCGATTTCCTTGCGCCCCTGGGTGGTGCTGAGGTTCACCTGACGGGACATTTCCGCGGCATCGCTGGTGCTCTGCGCCACGTCGCGGACCGTCGCGCTCATCTCGTTGATCGCCGTGACCACCAGCTCGGTGCCCAGGCGCTGCCGCTCCAGGCTGTTGCTGGTCTGCAGGGTCACCGCTGAGGACTCTTCGGCTGCGGTGGCCACCTGCGCGGTGGCGGAACCGATCTCGCGGACGATCTGCGCCAGCTCTTCGGCCATGCGGTTGAGGTTGCGGGTGATTTCGCCGAACTCGTCCTTGCCCTGATAGGCCGAGCGTGCAGTCAGATCGCGCTGCGAAAGGGCCAGCAGCGCGGTGTTTGCCTCACGCACGGCGAAGTTGATGTTGTTGATGATCAGGTAGGACAGCACGGTCACCACCGCCAGCGCTGCCAGCACGGCGATCACCGTCATCCACAGTAGGCCGGCGGCCTTGTCGCGTGCCTGGGCGGCCAGGGTGCCGACGTTCTGGCCCAGTTCGGTCTCCACTTCGCCCATCAGGTCGATGCGGTTGGTGGAGGTCTGGAACCAGTCGGTGGCCTTGACGCCAAGCGACTCGCCAAGGGGCGTTTCGAATGCCAGCTTCTGCAGGCGCGCCACTTCCAGCCCACTGGGCTGCTGGAGCTTTTCGTCGAGCTTGGCCACGAAATCCGCCGAGGCATTGCGGCGAAAGCCTTCCGAGTACGCGGAGAACTCGCCAAGGTTACGGCTGAAGGTAGAGAGCAGATCGGCGTCGAAACGGTCCTGGTTGAATACCACGCCGAGCATGGCACGCTCGCGCCCGGCCCGTTCCTTCATCTCGATGAACTGGGTGAGCGATGACAGTGCGCGGGCCAGCGAGGGGTCATCGACACTGCGCTCGAGGCCGTGGGTGTAGCCGATCAGCGTGCGGATGATGGCCGTGTAACGCGCACCCGACTCACGGTTGTCGATCGCCAGCTTGTCGACCTGCCCGCGGGTCGCATCCAGGCCACTCAACGCAGCGAGGGCTTCATCGAGCTGTGCCCCGGAGCTGCCGGACAGCGCACGCACTTCGCCCAGCGCCGTGTCGGTCTGCCCGCGCATGCGCTGCAGAACGTCCTGCATGCTCTTGCCCTTGCTGCCGAGGAACACCCCACTGGCCCCCCGCTCACGCTGTACCACGGTAATCAACTGGCTGACTTTCTGTGCGGCGGCGCTGGCTTCCTGGGTTCGATCCATCTCTTCCAGCGTCTGATAGCTCCCCACCACCTGCAACGCGGCCAACCAGAGAAAACCGAGTACCGGACAGGCGAGGATCAGCAACAGCTTTAGGCTCAACGGGATATTTCTGAGCACGGTGTAGTACCTATTTCATCTGCTTCACCGGTATTCCCTGGCAAAGCGAAAACAATTGCCTGCGGTCGCGCTTTTTATCGACGGCGCGTTGAGCAGGAGGAGGCGCATGAAAATGCGGCACACAGAAGCGTTTGGAAAAGGCAGATGAAGTGTTCATCGGCGCGCCCCGGACATTCTTTAGGCGATATCGGCGGCACCGTCAGCGATAGTCGAGAGGCGGCCGGGACAGCACGCTGCCTGCAGTTCAGGTCAATCGATGCGCTCCTGCGTCTCCTGCGGCAAGTGCGTATCCACCTGCAGCCAGGGCAGCCGACTCTGGGTCCAGATATGCCGGTCAGCCGGTGCCAGCGCTGGGTCATCCAGTGTCGCGACGGTCACATCCATGGTTTGCGGACTCAGGGTAGTGAACAGCGCCAGGTGCGCGCCGCAGGCAGAGCAGAAATGTCGCGTGCAGGTCGCCGAAGAGGCGTAGCGCGCGGGCTCATCCTGCAGCCAGGTGAAGTGCTGCAGCGGCACGGTGATCCAGGTGACCAGAATGCCGCCGGTGCTGCGCCTGCAGATGGAGCAGTGACAATGGGCGATATCGCGCAATGGTGCCTGGAACCGATAACGCACCGCGCCGCACTGGCAACCACCCTCGTGTAGCTCGCTCATGGTTCTCTCCTGACGTGCGTGGGTATCCAGCTTGCCTGATCGTGCGGCACTGGCGAAGATGCACGCTCACCACCACCGGGGGCTCCCGTGACCGAACTGCTTCTGGCCCTCTGGCCACTCTTCGCCTTGATCGTCGGCGGTTACGAACTGCGTCGCCGCGGTTTTCCCAGTGAAGCCTTCTGGCCCGGCGCCGAACGCCTCAACTACTTCATCCTGTTCCCTGCCCTGCTGTTCAACAGCCTGGCCACCGCGCCACTGGACAACCCGCAGTTGCCGCGGCTGGCGCTGGCGGTGCTGCTCGGCCTGGGTATCGCCTGGCTGGTGCTGCTGATCGTACGACGCCTGCAAGGCTGGCCAGCGTCGCGCTTCGGCGCGTTCAGCCAGGGCATTCTGCGCTTCAATACCTACCTGGGCCTGGCAGCGGTGGGCAGCCTGTTCGGCCAGCCGGGCCTGACCCTGGCAGCACTGATGCTGGCGCTGATGGTGCCGGCCGTCAACGTGCTGTCGGTGTGGTCGCTGACCGCCGAGCGCGGCGTCAGCGTACGCAGCCTGCTGCTGCCGATCATCCGCAACCCGCTGATCCTCGCCTGCCTGGCCGGAGCCCTGGTCAACCTCAGCGGCCTGGGCTTGCCGGGCGGCAGCGACCGCCTGCTCAGCCTGCTCGCTGCCGCCAGCCTGCCCCTGGGCCTGCTGTGCGTCGGTGCGGCGCTGAAACCGGAACAACTGGGTGGTGAGGTTCCGGCTCTGGCCTGGAACAGCCTGCTGCGTCTGTTACTGATGCCACTGCTGGCCTTCGCTGTCGCCTACTTTCTGCAGTTGCCGGCCATGGAAAGCACCGTGCTGGTGCTGTTCTTCGCCCTGCCCACCGCGCCCACTTCCTACGTGCTCACCCGCCAGTTGGGCGGTGATGGAAACCTGATGGCCGGCATCATCACCCTGCAGCATCTGCTGGCCGCCGCCTCGCTGGTCGGCGTCCTTTATCTGCTCGAGCATCTGCTCTAGCGGGCGGCCAGTGCGGGCTTGCCAACCTGCACCGGCATCTGCGAAAACACCTGACGCAACGAAAATTACCTGCATTTGGCGAAAGCTGGCTGAAAGGTTCGTGCTCTAGCATCCGCCCACTGACCGACAAAGATCGGTCGATGAGCTGCCGCCAGAGAGGCCCGCAGCTGCCGTCAACAAGAACAAAACAGGTGATTAACCATGCTCCGCCCTAGTTCTCCACGCCTGCTGCACCCCCTCCGTTCGCCCCGTCGCTAACGCTGACCGCCTTTTCGCACCGTAGCCGAATCACGTCCGGAGAATCTCCATGCTGACTTTCCTTGGCTTTGCCATGGTTTCGACTTTCATGTACCTGATCATGAGCAAACGCCTGTCGGCGCTCATCGCTCTGATCATCATCCCGATCATCTTCGCCCTGATCGGCGGGTTCGCCGCCCAGATCGGTCCGATGATGCTCGAAGGCATCAGCAAGCTCGCCCCAACCGGCGTGATGCTGATGTTCGCCATCCTCTACTTCGCCATCATGATCGACTCGGGCCTGTTCGATCCGCCCGTGCGCCTGATCCTCAAGCTGGTCAAGGGTGACCCGCTGAAGGTCGCTGTCGGCACCGTGGCCCTGGCGCTGATCGTTTCCCTGGATGGCGACGGTTCGACCACCTACATGATCTGCGTCGGCGCCATGCTGCCGCTGTACAGCCGTCTGAAGATGAGCCCGACCATCATGGCCGGCCTGATCATCATGGCTGGCGGCATCATGAACATGACCCCATGGGGCGGCCCGACCGCTCGCGCAGCCAGCGCCCTGCACGTCGACCCATCGGACGTATTCGTACCGATGATTCCGGGCATGATCGTGGGTGCCATCGTGCTGTTCGGCGTTGCCTACTACTATGGTCTGCGTGAGCGCAAGCGCCTGGGCGTGCTGCAACTGCCGGAAGGCAAGATCACCCAGGACGAGATCAGCGTTTCGCAGTTCCCGGAAGCTCGTCGTCCCAAGCTGATTCTGATCAACGCCCTGCTAACCGTGATCCTGATGACCACGCTGATCGCCGGCCTGCTGCCGATGCCCGTGCTGTTCATGATCGCCTTCAGTATCGCCATGATCATCAACTACCCGTGCCTGCAACAGCAGAAGGACCGCATCTCCGCCCATGCCGGTAACGTGCTGGCGGTGGTCGGCCTGATCTTCGCTGCCGGCATCTTCACCGGCATCCTGACCGGTACCGGCATGGTCGACGCCATGTCGAAGAGCCTGCTGGCCGTGATCCCCGATGCACTGGGCCCACACCTGGCGGTGATCACCGCACTGGTGAGCCTGCCGTTCACCTTCTTCATGTCCAACGACGCCTTCTATTACGGCATCCTGCCGGTACTCAACCAGGCGGCATCGGGCTACGGCATCAGCGCCGTGGAGATGGCCCGTGCGTCCATCGTTGGTCAGCCGGTGCACCTGCTCAGCCCGTTGGTTCCCTCGACCTACCTGCTGATCGGCCTGGCGAAGATCGAATTCGGTGACCTGCAGCGCTTCACCCTGAAATGGGCAGTCCTGATCTGCATGGCCATCCTGGCTGCAGCCCTGGTACTGGGCGTGTTTCCACTATTCGGTAGCTAGCGGATCAGTCGACGTTTCAGCGCAAACTGCGGTGTGCTGAAACGTCGATAGCCCTCGATGCACACATTTTGACGAAATTTTCACACGACTAGCGCTAGAATTCGGCACCCTGGCCGCGTTTTCGCGCTAGTCGTCCACTCACTCGCAAGGAACATCTAATGGAATGGCTGACCAACCCGGAAATCTGGGTTGCCTTCTTGACCCTGACTGCCCTGGAAATCGTCCTGGGCATCGACAACATCATCATGATCGCAATTCTGGTCAGCCGCATGCCGCAGCACCTGCAAGCGCGCACTCGCTTCTTCGGCCTGGCCCTGGCGATGGTTACGCGCATCCTGCTGCTGCTGTCCATCACCTGGATCATGCGCCTGACCGCTGACCTGTTCTTCATCTTCGGCCAGGGTATTTCCGGTCGTGACCTGATCCTGTTCTTCGGTGGCCTGTTCCTGCTCTGGAAGAGCAGCAGCGAGATCTATCACAGCCTGGAAGGCGAAGAAGATAACGTGGAAGCGCCCAAGGGCGCGGCCAAGCACTTCATCGGCACCATCATTCAGATCGCCATCATCGACATCGTGTTCTCTCTGGATTCGGTGATCACCGCGGTCGGCATGGTTTCCCATGTACCGGTCATGGTCGCGGCCATCGTCGTTGCCGTCATCGTGATGATGATCTGCGCCGGCACCATCAGCGACTTCATCGAGAAACACCCGAGCCTGAAGATTCTCGCCCTGTCGTTCCTCATCGTGGTCGGCACCGTGCTGATCGCCGAGAGCTTCGAAGTCCACGTACCGAAAGGCTACGTCTACTTCGCCATGGCCTTCTCGCTGGGCGTTGAAGCCCTGAACATCCGCCTGCGTAACGCCCGCCGCCGCAAGGAAGGCCTGGACGACGTAGAACCGGTGAAACTGCGCAAGGACGTTCCTGGGCAGTGATCGGCTCACGCTGATGCAATGAAAAACGGGGCCTTTCAAGGCCCCGTTTTTTTATGCCTGCTCGATGGGCCCGGTACCCGGAAGAGCACCTGCCTGACAAACTCGCTGGCGTTAACCCGAGACACGGCATGCCCCGCTCCACCACGCCGCAGCTTGAACGAGCTCACCGGATTGCACTGCAACCGTCGCCACGCTAATCTGCCCACGTCGCTGCCTATTCAGCGACCGGGTTTGGCGACCCGATCAGCAAAAGGCGCACAGGCGCCCATATCTCCATTGCAGGCGCTTTTTTGTGCCCGTAGCAATGCAGTGTTATGGCGGCCGTGCGTGGGAGACCTTCGGGTCTGCCGGGCTCCTTTGTCCCCGGTTCGCCAACCTGCGTACGGCTGCCACCCATAATCGTTTGGCGACGGTTCGTGGCAGCTTCATTGACAAAGGAGTACCACCCCATGAAGCAGACTCACGCCTCGAATTTTTCCGCAAACTGCGCTTTTGATTACGAGAAAGGAGGCCAGCATCATGACTGACCTTCTCCCGCTATCCAGCAACCCGAGCAGCACGCCCGTACTGCTGATCGATACCAGCCGCTCCTACATTGACCTGCAGGAAAGCGCCGAACAACGCCTTGGCGCGGTTCGCGGCCTGCTGCAGAGCCTCGCGCTCATGAACATCACCCTGGCGGATGCCAAGGACCTGCGCTACCTCTGCGAAGCCGCGTACCTGCTGACCGAGGACGCCTATGATCTGGCCAGAGCCGCCCACCATGCGGCAATGCGCGAGGGGCGCCAACACTGAGAAGGGATGGACGAAAAACGGGGCCTGGAAACAGGCCCCATTTACGTCTGACGCCGGGCACGCCGCTGTTCATGAATGGCAGCGTGAAGGCAGGGACCGATGCGCGTATTGAGCGGACCACCGCACAGACTCAATTCCAGGCCGAGCATCCGTTTCGAGTGATCAGGCACCAGTGTGATTACACCAAGGTGCGCTTTCGCGGCTTGGTGCAACCAAGCTCAGGTGCTGGGGTAGATTTGTGGGGATTCCTCAGGCTCGGTATTAGCCCCCCCATTAGCCATCGCATACTCTGCGTGTTCTACATAGTGATCATATCAAGAAGAGCTTTTTGCCTGACAATATTCTTACCTTCACACAGAACTCCCAGTATACAGCCATGAATTTTACATGCACTCCAAGTTACTCAACCGTCAAGAACTTCCTCCAGCCCAACAAGGCTTTCTCAAAATCATCAATTGCCAAAAGCAAGAAGCATCCCTCTTCATACAGCGAATATATCTTCGCAATCTCACCATCAAGTTCCACTCCCCAGCTGTCGCGATCCCAATCACAACTATCAATATTTCCAGACTTTACTTGCGCAATTCTCCACAGACCTTCATCTAGCCAGCCTATGGTGCTTCCATATTTACGTCCACCACTATCCATTAACAAACATGCTAAAAAATCTACTCCTTCACGGCCTACCAAATCGGACTGACAGTTAGGTTCACGAACGTCACCATCACCGCACCAGAAAAAGTTTATCTTCATAAATCTAGCACCTACATTTTTGGATATACTGTTGTTTCGGCAAGATATTAGGGTAAGGTATTAAGGGACAGACCACGATTCACTCAAAGATCGAGAATAATCGTGGTCTTTTCCCTATTACTTATTCAGCTCGCGGACCTCCAGCTGGGCAGGCGCTTGATCGTAGCTGGCCTGACTCATCCAGGTGGGCCGCCTGGATGACCTCTCTAGGGTGATTAGGTAATCGCGTATGCCAAAGCGCTCGCCTCGCCGGAAGTCGGTACTCCTTCGGCGAGCACCATATTTTTCGAACACATCTTCAATGCCTCTGCGCGGCAATGCGCAGAGAAAAAAACAGACAACGCTTAGGTTTTTTTCTTTAACAAACCGTGTTCATCGGGGTTGAAATTTTTTGGCCATATAGTTTTACTATCATATAATGCCCCGTGAAGCTTACATTGATCCAGTCCGGAGACACTAAAGTCGGCACCAGATAATTCTGCACCGCGAAAGTCTCCTCCTTCCACATTGGAATTTTTAAGACTTGCTAAGCTAAAGTCTGTTTCAGTGAAATCAGAATACATAAGTAACGATTCAGAAAGATCACTCCCCCTCATTCTAGACCCCGTTAATACCGCATTAATCAAAGAAACCCCCTTCATTTTTGAATCATTTAACACAGAGCAATAAAAAACAGAACCCCTTAAATCACAACCGGTAAAATCTGCTTTACTAAAATCCAAATATTCAAATACAGCGCGATGAAAATTAATACCTTTAAGATCAGCACCAACAAAGCTATCAATAGAAAGCTCAAGGGAATCGCCCGTCTCAAACCTCACAGTAATCATCTGTTATCCCATTCCAATAGAAAAGGAGACAGATTTATTTAATCTTAACCACCCGAAAAATAAATCAGTCCGCTTTCCGCTTGCCCCCTTTTCCTGCTACGTTTAAAGAATCAAGCGTTTCAGGCCCTCACAAAAGCTCTTGAAATCAGAAACCTCAACAACAGTCTCTAATCCAAAATATGTATTAGAAGACGCCTCATCTGCCTTACCACAATTAAACAATATAATTATAGAAAAATACCCATCAGAAATATCTACCACTTCACCATCTAAGAACTGTATCTGAATATCACTCTCCAAAGGAACATAAGAAAGTGACTGCGCATATTCACCAAGGATCAATCCTCGCACATGGTTATCGAACTCAGCAACCAACCTCTCTATATCTTTACTGTACAGTCTACAAGCAAAATCCCCCTGTAAGAACCTAGAAAAATCCTTAGCCAAAGCACAGGAAATCCTGAAGTCAAAAAAACCTTCATCGTTACACACTTTGACAGGCGAAAACATTAAGCACCCAGCTTCTGTCTGAAAAACAATATCTGAAAAATTATTCATTTTAAAAAGGCAAATCCTCCCAGCCTTGGTTACGAGCCATTTTCGCTACTTCTTGCTTTGTGAAATTGGGTATTAGGGGGCAGACCACGATTCACTCAAAGATCGATAAATAATCGTGGCCTGCCCCCTATTACTATTTTCCCCTATTACTACTTTCTTATGCTTTCAACAGCCTTTCTTTTTATATCTATCAAATATGATACACGCACAAGTAATCAATGCAATTAAGCCACCAACCTTCAACCCTAGCTCGCCTGCTCTGACAGCTTCCTTTATAAAATCGAAATGGTTGATTCCCAAATAATAAGAAACAGCAAAAATACGAGCAACATAGATCGTCGCAAACACTCCGGCAATATAAAATACTGGTATAAAAAAAATAAACCCATACTTTCTTATCATTTTCATCTACCACCACCTGCTGTTGATTCTGCCACGCCACCCACTTCTTTTGCCACAACAGAGCCTAACACGGCATTGAGAACCGACTTAATATTACCCATAGACCGCCCACCAAAAACTGCTGCTGCCTCAGCCATTTTCCACCCTGCAGCGCTACCCACAGAAGCACCCGCCATAGAGGCACCAGGGCTTTCTCCTTTAAGAGTCTTATAAACGTACTCCCCTCCCACATTCGTCATGATAGTAACTGGCAAATTTTTTCCTTAGGTCAACCCTCCAATTAAAGAGGCCTTGCCAACACTCACCAAATCCACCGATCCGGTTTTTAAGACAGATGGCACGTCGAGCTGGACCTACGCAACCTCAAGAGCACCATGGGACTGGAAATGCTGAGCTGCAAAACGGCCGCTATGGCAGTGAAGGAGCTTTGGGTTTATCTATTGGCGCACAACTTGATCCGACTGCTCATGGTGCAATCGGCATCAATCGCGGATTGTTTACCACGCCGACTGAGTTTCAAGCACACCCTGCAACTGTGGCTTGCCTGGCGGCAATTTGAGGATTCGGATATTGACGGGCGCCTTCACCAGTTACTGATGCTCATCGCCCAGCAGCGTGTAGGTAGCCGGCCTGGGCGAGTGGAGCCGCGAGCACTCAAACGAAGGCCAAGACCCTATCCACTACTGACCCAAGCGCGCCAAGTGGAACGCACGGAAGTTCAGAAAAAGGGACATCCAAGGAGGGCTAAGTAAGTGCCATTCAAATCTGTCCCTTTTTTCCAAGCTATGGCGGCAAATAGCCAAGTGGCTCACTTTACCAAAATCAAGAATTGCTACTGCTGACTCCGCGCTCGAAAGCCGAAGCAATCATCACCTCGGTGATATCTACACACGATAATAACCCTGCTAAAGTCGCCCCTATCCTTTCAAAGATAACCTCACTAGAGGAAGCATCTCCAAATGCCGCACAGCGTATATATATCTTTAAAAAACTCCGTACGCCATCGCAGACCAACCCTCTCTCGAGACCTCTGATCGAGGCTTCTTCGTATTCGGAAGGGAGCCCAAAATGCCCATATTCAAACGGGCTAACTAAAGATTCTTTATAAATTTCATTTAAAATAGATTTTCTTGTAAGCCTAACCTGGATCCCAGACTCGACAGAACATCGCCGAAAAGTTATGCCTAGGAGCCCGTACATACAGCGCGCGCCGTGTGGAATCATTACCTCGAGTACAAAGCAATCATTTCCAGAACCGGACCCACAGATTCCTTGCTCATCAATACCTGTAAAAAACTCATTTTCCCAGAAACGAAAACGACCTAATCCATCTAGCCTCCCAGAAATCATCTTTTGTCACTCCAAAATCTCAGCCAGTTACCGTTAAAATAACCAGGCTGTTCTTTATTTAACCTATCTATCACTTCTGGATGGTAAACACTGAATGGCGAAACCTGATACTTTTTGAGAGCCTGACCATGAGCCACACTACGTAGCTCTATCCGTTGCCCCTGAACTCTCTCTATTTCATCCACAAAACGAGCACTACCGGTTAACTGCCCTCTCTGAAGTGCAGTCCGGATCAGTTCAATTTCACTTGACGTTACAGCTCGGCGCATGAACTCCATATAACGAATACGACGCCTTTCAGGTATCGCCAAGTGCGATGACGCAAGGGTCAATATCCAACCAATCACTGCCCGCTTGATCAGTGGTGCGCATCTGGTAACTCGACTAGGGGAAGTCGGCGGCCTCGGCAACCATACGGGCCCGAACCGGGTTTAACTCGATATAGCGGCAGCAGACAAGTAAGTAGGCGTCTGACTCGACCACACTGGATTTGTAACGGCTCTCCCAGAGCAATAAAGTTAGTCTGTCCCTTTTCCTTGTTTAGCTTAGCTGATCAGGTAGAAAATAAATCTGTCGACTTATCCGAAAAACCCAACGACACCGCCACCTCAAGTGCAACTTTGGCATAATTTATATTACCATCCGGGCCTGGCTGCTTTTTCATCTCATCAAGCGCATATACAGTTTGTAACTTACAGCCAACTCGAAACAATTCAACATCAGAGCTTTCATTTACGTATATACCAATGTCAATCACTGAGCCGTCTTCCACCAACAACTCAACAGTGTTGTTTTCTGCTTTATTATCCTGACCAGCCGCGTAGGCGCGAACAATAATCCCAGAAAAGAAAAGGAGCGGTATATTTCCGAGATAAATATTATCCCACCACTCCTGAGACCCATACAACCCATACTTACCTTTAAGCCCCAGCAGAGGCCTGCCAGAATTCAAAGTTAACGCTTGAGCAGCGGCAACGCGGGCTGGATCTTTCTGTAACTCTTTCCAGTGCGAATAGACGACTTTCATTTGACGATGTGCGCCATCATTCTTTAACAACATCACTACTTACCTTTACGCACGGCTTTAGGGGACAGACCACAACTCACTCAAAGATCGATAAATAATCGTGGTCTGTCCCATATTACTCTATCGTGCCCCCTATTACTTCTACAGACCTGCAGGCAGTTCTGTATCCCACAAGACATAAATCAAAAACAACGGTAATAACATGAGCACCCAGCAACTCAACGAAACCAGCAAGTTTCTTAGTTATGGTTATGCTCTCAGGCATCAGGTATTAGGGGACAGACCACGATTCACTCAAAGATCGATAAATAATCGTGGTCTGTCCCCTATTACTCTATGGATAACGCCTCGGTTGGAGGAAACAGGCGCTCCCGGTGGTCTGGCAATAGCGATTCGACCTGTTCAAATAACTTGGGACCGGTCAACAGATTGAAGAATGCATAAGCATCCGTATTGGATGTGAGGCGATGGGTACGGCTTTGTTGAAGGATGGCTGCTTGGCGCCTAGGATTCATCTGGGCTGCTCCTTGGGCTCGGTGTGTGTTCGCAACTATCACCGTAGACCAAGAGCAGCCTTTCTTCTTCTAGATCAACTGGTTAACGCGTAAGTAAGCGCCATTCAAATCTGTCCCCTTTTCCTCTAAAGTGCCAGATCAGCTCGACACGAGACTTTTACAGATAAACCAACATCAGCGCGAAAATACCAATGTGATACTACCTCAAGAACATATCGATATCGTCTAGAGCATCCGCAATTTGCCCTGAGATGATGTTGTCATCTAGATGTTCACGAAGAGCAATGAGTACCTTTTCTTTGTCAAGCTGGCGGTGAATCCTTGCTATATGTCCAAGACAAGTTGCTGCAAGCCCTCTAACATCAGGGCTTTCGTTGCGGAGAAATTCTAAGCATTTACTCTGTGCCCACCTCCAATCAGGATCATTTAAAGCAACGGAGACAAGTGCCTCACAAATACTCTTAACATCCCTCGAAGCAAAAGCTTTTTCTAAAGCTCGCTTATTATAAGGTTGGGGGGCTTGATAGTTCATCATCGTTTCCCACCAGTAAGAATATTACCTTTACGATCAACCATACCTGCCTGTTGCAAGGCTTTTTGCATGTCTGGATGCAAATCACTCCAAGAACGGACGTGGCCGTGATAAGTCGTATCTAGCGTTTTGTCAAAAACAACAAAATCTTTAGAATCGTAGTCAATTCCGACTCGGCGAGAGGATGTCGGTTTAACTTGGATCGAAAAATCTAGCACTTCTTGACCATTAACCGGAGCACGACTCTTAACTGCATTATCGATTTTCCCGTGGTAGGAAGCAGCTTCATAGTCCAATCGGCGCATGGCGCCTGCACTTTCACCGGCAGCTCCTGTCGCTTTTGCCCCGCCCTCCAGTGCAGCCGCATGGATTGAGCAGCTCCCATTGCTGCAGCTAACACAAGGCCCGATATTGTGCACCCATGCCCCAAGCGTTCCAACATAGAACGTATGCCCAGCGTCTACCGTCAGGTTGTAGGTCTGCCCCTGCGGCTGATACAACGTGATGGACTCCACGGTGATGGAGCTGCCATCACCGCCATCTCCCAAGGACTGCAGGCGATCACCGGACTTCAGGTCGATGACCGGAACGAATCCTTTCTGAGCAGGCACATAGAAAGGGTGCCCAGGTGTCACCTCCAGTGTTTCTGAAGCGCTAGCACCATCTACGGCGTCTTTGCTCAGCACCACCTTGTAAATGGGCTGGTCAGTACGCGTGTGAGTAGCAGTGATTGCAGCCGCGAACGGCTCTCCGCCACCTTCGGGCTTGCTCCAAACAACATCGCCTACGTTCAGGGACTCGATTACGCGCTCGCCTTCCGGGGTGGCTACCAAAGTGCCTGCAGCGAAGCAACAAGGCTTATAGCCCTCCTTCTGAGCCTGTGCCTGGGTAATGGTCCGACTCGATGAAGCACCTTGTGACGAACCCCCACCGCTGGTGATGACCTGCCCCGTCCGACCTCGTATCCCCAGCAAAGCTTCTTCCGAGAACGAGGCTAGAATCGTGGCGCGCTCTTGAAGGCTGAGAGGTCGCTCATAAGTACGCTCCAGCCACTGAGTAGAATCCATCCAACCATCGAGGAATTTGGTTTCCTCTGCAGTAAGCCATCCCTCTTTAATGTACTTGGCGAAAGCAACCTGATTGTCAGTAACAAACCGATCACCATGCTTGTTGTAAGGATTAACCGAAGGCGCAGACACTGCATCAGGATTGCCTTGTAACAGGCCCGGCACGTCATATCGACCTTGGAAGAACCGCAGCAGCTCCTTGGCAACGGGATCGTCCATGGCGATGGTTTTGTCGAGGATCGACTCAACGCACTTCCTGTTACCGCACTCATTTATCCCCTTGGAACGTGCAGCCGATAGTTCCTTGTACTTCGCGTCGATGGCGTCGATCTTCGCGGCAGTGCATTGACCACTGGCCATACAGTCCTTCAGCTCTTTGAGCATCCGCTCAGCAGTCGGATGCTCCAGTCCATTGTAAAGAGAGGCCTGCTGAGCCACCCAACCAGCTTTCTGCTGTTCCTTCTCATCGCCACCCACCAATGCGGCGCTTGTCATGCCTACAAGCTGCGAGGTCATGGCCACGAGCTGTGCGTGTTGAGGCCCTTGGAAGAACTCCAAATCGATAATGGTATCGACCAGCGCCTCATTCAGCCCCGCAGCAATCGCTCCCGTTTTAAAGCTGCCTCCCGCCGCCTCAGCCACGAGGCCGCCTACTATGCCGTGGGTGATGACCTTGCCTGTCGTGCCAGAGAAACGCAGTTCATCGCCAAGGTTTTTGTAGATCAGGCCGCTAACGATATTGGCCGCCTGACCGACGGCTGCTTGACCCAAATTATCTGTAAAATTGCCGCCAACAATGGCAGTTCGCAGTCCAGCCTCTACAAACGTGGTTCTCGCAACCTGCTGAACACTTTGCACGTTGAATCCAAGGCTTGAAGGATTAACCCCAGTGCCAATACCAGCTGTGGCGGCACTGAGCGCATACCCCTTCATTGCATCAGAAGACGTGATATCCCTGGATGTAGCGCTCAAGTTACCCTTGTTACTAATGGTGCTTATCGCGGCCTGGCTAACTACGGCGTGGAATCCAGCCTGGGCAGCCAAGCCCATACCGGCCGAAGAGGTTGCACTTGCAGCCGCCCCGGCTACAGACGTACCGGCACCTGCTGTAAGAACCGTGACCAGAATTGCGATGATGATCGCGGCGCCAGCCCCCACCCCCGAATGGCTGTATTTAAAGGAGTCATGCACTTCTTTCACGCGATGCCAGTCGACATCACCGCGCTGCTCCATCTTCTTCAACCAGGCCAACTCGGGATCAGCCTTGACCATCGCATCAATCGTCTGGCTAACGGTCTGCCGATTGACCTGTTTGATATCGATGTTCAGGCCTTCGACCGCGCTGATGACGGTGTCACCTTTGGCAATCATCTGGCTCTGAAGAAGCGTCTCGTCTGTAGTGCCCTTCCCTTTGGCCGACGTCCACATCGAGCTGTTCTTGCTCTTCTCATGGCTCTCCTGATCCAGATCCTTCACCGCTTCGAAGGTGATGGCACCGCCACTAGCAAGGGTCAGGTCGGCACCGCTTTCCAGGCGCGCTTTCTGGTACAGCTGGTCGCCCTCACTGACCAGGGTCAGGTCCCCGCCGGTGCTTATGCTGGTGCCGACGTTACGCACGGTGGTGATTTCATCACGCTGGGTTTTCTTGCTGCCCCAGGAGCCCTTTTGCTTCATGTCGTACAGCGAGTGGTGGCTGCTTTGCGCAGCCACCACCGCCAGTTGCTGGCCTGCGTAGAGGTAGGCTTCACCGTCGGTTTGCAGGTTGCTGGCACTGAGGGCAAGGTTATTCTTGGCATTCACATGCAGATCACCACCGGCCTCGACCTCGGCCGCCTGCTGGGTCACCAGGCTGCGCTCGATGTCGACCCTTTTGCCGCCGCTCTTGCGGTGCGACTCGAAGTGGCTCTCGTTGGCTGCAGCAGCGATCAGGATGTCGCCGCCCGCTCCCATGGCCAGATCCAGGCCGGCCGTCACGCGGCTGGCCACCACGGCAAGGTCGCGCTCGGTCGAGAGCGTAAGGTCTCGGCCGGCACTGGCCTCGGAGCCGTATTGGGTCACTTGCTCGCGACGGCTGTTGCCTTTGCGGTCTGTCTGGCGGCTCAGGTCATGCTGCTGGGCCGATACGATCTGCAGGTCACGCCCGGCGATTACCCGTAGGTCGTGCCCGGCGTTGAGGGCTCCGCCGACGTTCTGTACATCGCGTCCTGCACTCAGGTTGAGGTCGTTGAGGGCCTCGATGCGCGCCGCGCTGTCGACGTAGTCCTGGCGATAGTCATGGTTGCGCCCAGCAGACTCGAAGGTGGTGACACTGCGTTCGTTGATGAGGTCGCCGCTCACGGCCCTGGCCGTGACATCGCGCCCGGCGATGATGCCGCCCTGGGCGTTGCGGATGCTCTCGGTCGCCAGCAGTTGCAGGCGCTCGTTGGCCTGCATGAGGCCGCTGTTGGCGATGTTCCGACCTTCTACATCCAACGCACCGCTGGCTCGCAGGGTGCCCTGGTTGCTCAGGTCGCCACCGCCGATCAACGCCACGTCACGGCCCTGGATCAACGCGCCGTTGGGGGCCAGGCGGCCTTCGGCCTGGGCCAGGTAGAGCACCGGCACCAGGACCTTTTCGCCGAGGACTTCCTGCTCTTCCATCCACACGATGTCGTGGGTCAGGGCAGCCACCTGCTGGGCGCTCAGGCTGACGCCAAGGCCCAGGTTCAGTGCGTCCTTGCTGGCGATGGCGTTGTTCATCAGGTAGCGGAACATCGCCTCGTCGCTGGTCAGCCCGGTCAGGTAACGCTGGCCGGTACGGGCGACGATGGCGTCGCGGATCAGGCGCTGTTCGTAGAGGCCATCGCCCAGGCGTTTCTGGGCCTGATCGGGGTCGTAACCCAGTTGGCCAAGCATGTAGTCGGAGCTGAGGAAGCGGCTCAGTTCGGTCAGTGCCGGGTTGGTTTCGATCAGGTATTTGTGGCCGATGCTGGGCTGCACGTTGCTGGGCACTGGCCCTGCGCCGACCGGCATCTGTGCACCGGTCTCCAGCAGGCTGGCGGTAGCGCTCAGGCCGTCCTGCACCCGCCAGGGGCTGCCAGCGTTCTGGTTCTGGGTCTGGCTGGCACTGTCAGCGCTGCCCGCCTGGGTATTCAGGCGAAACAGGCCGTTTTCGCCTTGCGGCAGGCTGAAACCGGGCAGACTCAGCGGATTGACCTGCCGCTGCTGAAGGTCAGGCGGCAGGTGTGCGCTGAGCACGACGACGGGCTGGGTGCTGCGCCCCAGCGTGACATCGGCGCCACGGTACGGGCCGTAATCGATGGCGCTGTTGGGGTAGGTTTGCAGGTTAGCCAGGCTGTTGCTGGCCTCGACGGTGACATTACCGCCCGCCTGGATGACGGCCGGTGCCAGTAGGTGCTCGCTGCCTGAAACGGCGAGCGGCGCATCGATCCCCGCGTAGTAAGCCGGACTGAAGCCCGCCTTCATGGCCAGGTAGGCCGCTTCGCTGAAGGTGGCAGCCGTACCATGCTGCGCCATGAAGTCGCTCACTCGCGCCTGGTGAGCGTAGTAGGTTCGGTTGCGCTCCCGGGGTTGCGCCGTGAAGACCGCCGTTGCGCTGCCGGCCATGGCCTGGGCACCGATGTTCTGCAGGTCACCGGTCTGCACGACGAGGTCCTTGCGGGCGGACAAGGTGCTGTAACGGTTGATCAGGCTATCGCTGTCGATCCGCAGATCTGCGCCGGACAGAATCTCGCCTGCGGGGGAGTCTTCGGCGATGACCGCGCCCCACTCTTCGTGCAGGGTCAGGCGACCCCGTTTGCTTGACCAACTGCGACTACAGTGCTGGATACAGGTCAGGTACGCCTGCGCAGACAGCAGCTTGCCCTGCATGACGAACGTATCCTTGGCGTTCTCCAGGGTTTCTACGGCCAGGCGCATGTCCTTTGCGCTTTCCAGGGTGGCGGACATGTTTTCGACCAGGCTGGAGCGTTGCAGCTGGTCATCTCTGGTGATGCTCAATGCCCCGAGGCTGTAGATGTCGGCATAGCGGTTGGTGAGTTGACTCAGCCGCAAGGCCATGTCGTCGCCGCTGAAGATCAGGCCTCTTTGGTTGAGCAGCGTTGGCGTCTCGAGCCGCAACACTGCGCCACTGCCGAGGGTGCCGTGGTTGTTCAGACCGGCGGCGCTGACCGTCAAGTTGCCCGCGGCGGTGAGCCGCCCCTCGTTACGAAACAGCCCGCGGGTAACGACCGTGCTTGCCGCCGCGCTGGCGATACGGGCGCTGCTGGAAAGATCGAGGCTGCCGGTACCCAGGGTCATGGCAGCGAGGCTGGTAAGCTGACCGTCCCCCGCATAGGCTCCGCTCAGGTCCAGGCTGAACGTGCCATCGCTGGCCAGCAGGCCTTGGTTGCTCCAGTTGTCACCACGGCCACTGAAGGCTCGCCGCGCGACCAGCTGGCCAGCGACGGTCTGCGTGAAGGTGCCGATATCGAGGACCAGTTCATCCGCCTCGATCACCGCGCTGTTGGTCCAGTTGCTGGCGCTGAGGCTCAGCACGGCGTTGGTGCTCAGGGTGCCGCCAGCGCCCATGATCAGGGCAGCACTGAGGCCGAAGCGACCCGCACCGGTATGCAGGATACGGCCGTCGCGGCCATGCAGGTCGGCGACGCTCAGCTCCAGCTCGGCATTGGCGGTTTCCAGCACGCCGTTGCGGTTGTCCAGCACACCGCCGCTGATCTGCGTGGTTCCAGCCTTGCCCAGGGCCCGCAAACGACCGTATGGGTTGTCGATGCGAGCGGCCGCAAGGTGCAGCGTCGTCGCGCTTTCGAGGATGCCGCTGCCATTGCGCAGCGCACCGGACAGGCTGAAGTCGATTCGCTCGGCAGCCACCTTGCCGCCCTGATTCAGGATGTCGAGCTGGTTGTCGAAGTCACCCGCAATCACGCTCACCCGTTGATGGGCATAGAGCCCACCGCCCTGGTTATCGAAGGCGCTGCTGCCCACGTCGACCCGGGCATCGCCACCGAGCGCGGACAGGTGTCCCCCTCGGTTATCCAGCCCCTTGGCAATCACTGTCACGGTCTGCCCCTGGGCAGTGCCGGAGGCGTTGTCGAACAGGCCTGCACTGGTCAGTTTCAATACGCCGTGCAGGCTGTTGAGGACGCCGGCGCGGTTGTCCACGGCACTGGCGCCGTGCAGATCCAGCGGGCCCTGCGCGCTCTCGATGCGGCCACCTCGATTGTCCAGTGCGCCACTCAGCCTGGCGATCACGGCCTGCTGACCACTGAGGCTGCCGCCACTGTTATCGAGTCGCTGCGCGTGCAGGTCGATGCGTCCCTGCTGGCTGTGTACCAGGCCATCGGCGCTGTTGTTGAGCACACCACTGAGCAGCAACTCCAGGCTGCTGCGAGCGCCGAGGGTTCCGCCGCTATTGTCGAGGTCGCTGGCAGTCAGTTGCAGTAAATGCTGGCTGAGCAGGCTGCCACCCTGGTTGTCGATGGCTGCGGCCTGCAGCACGAGGGGGCCGCCACTGGCCAGGCTGGCCTTCTGCGCGTTGATCAGGAGCCCGCTGAGGGTGAGGTCCATCGCGGCCGTGCTGGTCAGCTGACCGGCACTGTTATCAAGGCCACTGGCGCGGAGGCTGGCAGCCTGCTGGCTGCTGATCTGCCCCGCGCGGTTGTTCACTGCGCCGCTGTGAACGCTGAGCGAGCCCAGGGTGTCGATCAGGCCGCCACTGCCGTTGTCGAGCGTGTCGGCGAGTGCCAGGCTGAGATCCCCTGCGCTGGAGATAACGCCCCCGGCACTGTTATCGAGACGTTGCGCGTCCACCGAAAGCTGGCCCTTGCTGACCAGTGCGCCCGCCGTTCGGTTGTGCAGCGCTCCACTCAACTCGACATGCAGGTCGCCATCGCGGCTGGACACGGTGCCCTGGCCGCTGTTTTCCAGGCTACCGGCCTTGATCGCCAGGCCCTGCCAACCAGAGACCAGACCGCCTTCGGCATTGCGCAGGACGCCCTGACCCAGGTCGATAGCCAAGGTGCCGGCGCTGATCAGCCTGCCCTCATCACCATTGTCGATGGCACCCGCGCTCAGGCTGTAGCCCTGACGGCTGGAAATTTCGCCCCCTCTGTTATCCAGCCTGGCCAGGCGCTCCAGGGTCATCGGCCCCCTGGCACTCAGCAGGCCGCCGCGGTTATCCAGATCACCGCCTTGCAGATCCAGATGCACGCCGGCTTCGCCGATCAGCCGGCCTTGCTGCTGAATCAGCCGAGCGACGCTCAGGCGCAGGTCACCCTTGGCCGAGACCTCTCCGGCCTCGCTGGCGTCGAGGTGGGCCGCGCTGATAGCCAGGCCGGCAGCGCTGGTGATCAAGCCCTGCCGCTGGTTATCCAACCGCCCCACCAGCGTCAGCGTCAGGTCCCCATGGCTGCTCAGCACCCCACCCGCGCTGTTGTCCAGGCTGTCACCAACCACCAGTAGATCGTCACCCCCGGTGAGCATCCCCTTGGTGTGGTTGAGCAGCCGCTGGACCGCGAGGGTCAGGCCCTGCCCTCCAGAGACCAGCCCGGCCTGGCTATTGTCCAATACGGCAGCGGCTTGCCCGGCGCCTGCCCACACCCGAACGTCGGCCCGCCCCCGGGTGGAGATTTCCCCGCGGCTGTTTTGCAGCGCTTCGTCGACACGCAGCTCGATGCCCTGGTGCGCGGCAATCAGGCCGCCGTCGCGATTATCCAGCTGGCGCGCAGCGACGCTCAGTTTGCCCAGGCTGAGCAATTCGCCAGCCTGCTGGCCGAGAACGCCTGCTCGTACCTCGACATCGCCCTTGGCCCCGATCTGCCCGCCTGCGTGGTTGCGCAGTTCACCAGCGGCAATGCTGAGACGGCCTTCGCTGACCACGCGGCTCGCCCCGGCGTTGTCCAAGACGCCGTCCACCGCGATGCTGGCATCGGCCTTGCCGCTGACCACCCCACCCCGGTTATCCAGGCTCTGCCCGCTGATATCCAGGCGTCGATCCGCGACGAGGGTTCCACCCTGGTTATCCAGCGCCGCCTCGCGCACGGTCAGGCTTCCACGACTGCTCAGGGTACCCTTGGCGCTGTTGTCCAGCTCATGGGCTGTCACCGTCAGTACGCTGCCCGCACTGAGCCGCCCGCTGCGGTTATCCAGCTGCCCCGCGTTGACGCTCGCCACGCCCTGGCTGGAAATCTCACCGTCCCGATTGTCCAGGCGCTTGGCAGCGCTCACGTCCAGCGACTCGTCAGCGACGACCAGCCCCCCGCGGTTGTCCAGCGTCTTGGCCGTCACCCGGGTGCTGGCCTTGGCGCCAAGGGCACCCGCCCGATTGTCCAACGTGCCGCTGAGGGCCAGGTCGAGATCGCCACTGGCCAACAGGCGGCCCCGATTGCGCACACCATCGGCCGTGAGCGTGACATTGCCACTCGCATTGCGGGTGGCAATGTCACGCTCACGGCCGCCTCGATCACGCCCTGGTTGCTGATCTGCCGTGCGTTCAGCGTGATCCGCTCACCCGCCGCCAGACTCCGTTCCTTATCCAGGCTCAGGGTCTGCGTGGCACGGGCTGCGACACTGCGCCCGGCATAGGCATCGCCACCGAGTTCGATTGCACTGGCGGCCAACTCGATGTCATCACTGGCCACCACACGGTTGAGGCTCAATCGCCCGCTGGCATCGATCTGAATATCCCCGGCACTGGCGGCCATGTCGCCGGCCAGCTTCACGCCCACGCCCGCCTCGGTACCCACTAGACGAATCGCCCCGGCGTACATGCCGCCCAGGGCCGAGCTGTCGATGGCCAGTTGCGGTTTTTCACTGCCGTCATCGGCCTTGGCGATGGCCTGCAGGGTGGCGGCATCCACGTCGTTGCGGCCGGTGATGACGTTCAGGCGCTTGGCATGAAGCTCGGCGTTGAGCTTGGCGCTGCGGGTGATCAGGTCGAACTGGTCGACGTTGCTGGCGTTGAGGCCTGCACCTTCGATGGCGATGTCGCCGCCATTGACGTCGAAGCTGCGCAGTTGGCCGTTTTCGATCACCCGCGCACCCGTGCTCAGGGTCGCCCGAGGGGTGTTGATGAAGCCGCAGCCGTCGCAGGTGATGCCATGGGGGTTGGCGACGATGACGTTCGCCGCCTGCCCGGCCACTTCCGTGTAGCCCTTGAGCTGGCTGCGGTTGCTGCCGGTCACTTCGTTGAGGATGACCCCTGCCGCACGCCCCTGCAGATTGGAGCCGCCCAGGTTCGGGTTGCCAATGATGATGCCGCCTTGCTGGGTGCTCTGCAGCCGCTCGGTGGCGTTGTTGAGGATCAGCCCTTGCTGGCCGACGTTGTAGTCGGTGAACTTGTTGTGCGACAGCCCGCTGCCGTTGGGCGTGGCGATGTTGACGATCGGCACGCCATTGGCGGCCTGCCCCAGGCTGGTGTTGCCGCCCGCCTGCGCGTCCACGGTCAGTTGCGCGGCAGTGGCGGCGATGGGGTTGAGGAACATCACACCCGCCAG
Source organism: Pseudomonas sp. SZ40 (assembly GCF_052958135.1). Classification (NCBI taxonomy): domain Bacteria; kingdom Pseudomonadati; phylum Pseudomonadota; class Gammaproteobacteria; order Pseudomonadales; family Pseudomonadaceae; genus Pseudomonas; species Pseudomonas sp. SZ40. The sequence goes on from NZ_JBQWIF010000018.1 coordinate 99,019, forward strand.
AATCAGGGCGATGTTTTGAAACAATGGGCTGCGAACGTCCATGTTCAGGGTGCTCCGAGGCACAGGCGAATCAAAAAATCAGAGGAAGAGGTCGAGGTGGAAGTGCACCGGGTGATCGCGCTCGGCGATCGCATCGGGTGGTTCCAGGGAATGGGCGAAGGTCACGGCAGTGGTCAGATACTCGCCGGGCTGGATCACGCCGACGTCGCCGGTGATCGCCTAGCCACAATCGATGCAGTGATTGGTCAGCGAAAAAACGGACAAGCCATAAGGCCGCAGATCCATTGCGGAAAACCATGCATCCATTCCCGAGGTAACGCGTCGATTCGATACCGGAAAATTAAAACACAGGCCTTTTCGCGGCTAAAACCCGCGCCATAGCGGCAGGCGGCGCTCCCGAGGGGCGACAAAATTTCATCAGCATCAAGAATCAGAATTTGACGCCCGCGAACAATGCACGGGTATTCCACTGGCAACCGCTCGAGGACTCGAGATGGCCGATAATCGATAGGTGCAACGGCGGCCAGCGAAGCGCGTGACTCACGCAAACAATCGCCAACAAAATGACGCCAAAAAGCAGACTGACAATCATTGCAAAATATTGCAAACAGCTGGAAGCAGGCCGGATCCCTGGAGAACTGCCCCTGTTTTCGCTAACGATCAAGCGCCCCCCACTTAACGAACCGCAAGCAAAGTGGATCTCGACACAGCCTGCTGCCCCGGATGCGTTGCCAGCCGACAAGCAGCCTTCGTTGAGCGGCAATATGAAAACGGGGCCTGTTTCAGGCCCCGTTTTCAGTATCGCGAATCACCCACTCACGGGCTCGAAACGTTCGCCCCGAAATACCCGCCTGGGGTTGCCCCGCTCCACCTGCCGGTGAAACGAGCGCCGCTCGGCGCGTACAGCATCGGCATTCTGCTGAGCCTGCTGTGCGAGGCGCTGGCCAATCAGCAGAACGGCCAGACGCTTGTTGGCATGCTGGCTGCGCTCGCTCTGGACCTTGACGCTGATGCCGCTGGCACTATGCGTAGCACGCACCGCCGAGTCGGTGGTGTTGACGTGCTGGCCGCCTGGGCCGGACGAGCGCAGGGTTTCGAAGCGGATTTCACCGGCCAGTTCCGGGGCTGGCGCGGTGAACCGCGCGCCACCGAAGAACCAGTTCTTGCGGGCGTGGCCTGGCCTGTATGGGCTGGGGCAGGTCCATTGCAGCGACCCTGCCCAGCAGTCGACAAGGCTGTGCGCCTGCTCGCCTTCCAGCGCCAGCAATACCGAACGCAAGGTGCCGGATCGTGGCCCCGGCTCCTCTTCGAGAACCCGCACCTGTACAGCCTGGGCGTGCGCCTCGGCCTGCAGCCTGACCACTGCCTTGGCCACCGCCAGGGCGCACTCCTCAGGTCCCTGGGCCGCCGATAGTTGCAGAAGGATCATCAGCAGCACCCTCCACGCGTCTTGTAGGTCAGCACCGGCTTCAGGCGCGCCAGCACACGTATCAGTCCGGCCCCCTGCAGTGCGCCTATCACCGAGTCGATGGCCTTGTACGCCTCCGGCGCCTCCTCGTAGATCAGCGCTCGGTCGGCGCAGATGACCCGGCTGCCGAGGCTGGTCCGGCCCAGTTGCTCGACGCTGTAGCGAGCGGCAAGACGGTCCTTGCACTCACTGCGCATCCATTTGCGACCGGCACCATGCGCCAGCGAGAACAGGCTGCGCGCGTCGGCCAGCGGTTGCACCAGATAGCTGTAGTCACCACGGGAACCGGGAATCACCACAACGCCCTGATCCGATGGCGTCGCGCCCTTGCGGTGCAACCAGCCCTGAACGCCATCGACGCGTGCCGACGAGACCAGGTTGTGGTTGATGTCCAGCACCGCCTGGCCATCGCTACGCAAACGCTCGAGGATGCGCCGAGCGATCAACTGACGATTGGCCTCGGCAAAACGCAAGGCGCCGTCGTGGCGACTCAGGTAATGGGCGCAGGCATCACTGCCCGCCTCCAGCCCCTGATGCCCGAACAGGTCGACCTGCTCGCGCAGAATCGACTCGCCCAGCCCGCGCGAGCCGCTGTGCACCAGCAACAGCAGGTGCTTGCGGTCGATGCCCAGTGCCGCCATCGCCTCGTCGTCGTAGCTTTCGTCGAGCAGTTGCAACTCGGCGAAATGGTTGCCGCCACCAATGGTGCCCAGCGAGCGTTCATGGCCGCTGAGGGGAAGATCGAAGGCGTCGATGACCTCACGCCAACTGTCGTCCAGCGGCGCGTCGAGGTTGCCGATGCGCTTTTCCAGCTTGTCCAGATTCAGTTTGGCGATAGCGCTGTCGGTACGCCACAGCGCCATTCCACAACCGATGTCGTTGCCAACCAGGGCCGGGTACAAGCGGCCCACGGAAAAGAATGCCGCGCCGACCGGATAGCCACGCCCCGGGTGCAGATCCGGCATGCCGGCGACCCGATGCATGCCCGGCAGGCGAGCGGTCGTTTCGAGTTGCTGGATCGCTTTTCCTTCGATCCAGGTGTCGTCCGCGGCGACCAAAACGGTGCCGTCGGACAAAGTGCGAATGCAAGTGCCCATAGTCCAATCCTGATGGGTTGAAACGAAAAAATGTTCGGATTGGCAGGCCTTGGCCCGGGTGTTGCGCAGCCGCTAGCGAATAGCGGAAACAGCGATCAAGCCAGGCGCGACCTGCAAAGGGTAGTCAGTAGCTGCATGATGTACCTCCTTTGCCGTCGGTTGAGAGAAGGCGCGCATCCTAGGCTTATCGCTCGATTCTTGCAACGCCCAGAGGTGAGTTTGGCGATGGCACCGGGCCGCTGGCAATGCCACGCCCCTGCAACGCGAAAGCCTGCGCTTGGCAAACCGGCGATCTGCAGCTACAGCTAAAAAGAGACCTGCCTGATAGGTCGACTGTGACCACAGGCTATCGCACTCCGTCATCGGCAGTATCCCAAGCGTCGGGATCGAATCTGCGTATCAGGGAGATGCGTGATGTTGACTCTGCTCAATCTGCTTTCCGCCATTGCCCTGCTGATCTGGGGCACCCATATCGTGCGTACCGGGATCCTGCGGGTATACGGCTCGCAATTGCGTCGCGTGCTCAGCCACAACGTCGGCAAACGGCCCATGGCGTTCGTCGCCGGCATCGCCGTGACCGCCCTGGTGCAAAGCAGCAACGCCACGGCGCTGCTGGTCACTTCATTCGTCGGCCAGGGTCTGATGGCGCTGACCCCGGCGCTGGCGATCATGCTCGGTGCCGACGTCGGTACCGCGCTGATGGCGCGGGTGCTGACCTTCGACCTCAGTTGGCTGTCGCCCCTGCTGATCTTCCTCGGCGTGGTGTTCTTCCTGTCCCGCAAGCAGACCCGTGCCGGCCAGCTCGGCCGGGTGGGCATCGGCCTCGGGCTGATGATTCTGGCGCTGCAGTTGATCGTCGCCGCCGCCACGCCGATCACCGAGGCCAAGGGCATTCACGTGCTGTTCGCCTCGCTCACCGGCGACCTGCTGCTCGACGCCGTGGTCGGTGCACTGTTCGCACTGATTTCCTACTCGAGCCTGGCCGCGGTGCTGCTCACCGCGACGCTGACCGGTGCCGGTGTGATCGGCCTGCCGGTGGCCATCGGTCTGGTGATCGGTGCCAATATCGGCAGCGGCGTGCTGGCCTTTCTCAATGCCAGCATGCAGAGCCAGGCCGGGCGTCGCGTGGCCCTGGGCAGCCTGCTCTACAAGCTGATCGGCCTGCTGCTGGTGATTCCGGTGCTGGACCCACTGGTGCACTGGCTGGACAGCCTCAAATGGCATCCGGCAGAACTGGTCATCGGCTTTCACGTGCTCTACAACAGCCTGCGCTGCGTGCTGATGCTGCCGACCCTCGGCCTCATGGCGCGCTTCTGCAACTGGCTGCTGCCGGATCGGCCGGACATGAATGCGGTCGCCAAGGCTCGCCACCTCGATCCCACCGCACTGTCCACGCCGAGCCTGGCACTCTCCAATGCGGTCCGTGAAACCCTGCGCATCGGTGACCTGGTCGACAGCATGCTCGGCCACCTGCTCGACGCCCTGCGTGGCAGCCAGCCGATTCTCGGCAAGGATCTGCGCCGCCTCGACGACGATATCGATGCCCTCTACACCGCGGTGAAGCTGTATCTCGCCCAGGTACAGAGAGAGGAGCTGAGCGACCACGACAGTCAGCGCTGGGCGGAGATCATCGAGTTCTCGTCGAACCTGGAACGTGCCGGCGACATCATCGAACGCATGCTCGGCAAGATCCAGGACGAGAAGACCTCACAGCGCCACGCCTTCTCCGAAAGCGGCCTGGTGGAACTCACCGAACTGCACGAACGCCTGCTGGGCAACCTGCGCCTGGGGCTGTCGGTGTTCTTTTCCGCTGACGCCGATGCCGCTCGCCAATTGCTGCGCGAGAAGCGTCGCTTCCGTATTCAGGAGCGCCGGCTGACCCATTTACATGTCGAACGTCTGCACAAGCAGGTGGTCAAGAGTCTGGAAACCAGCTCTCTACACCTGGAACTGATCGACGACATGAAACGCCTCAACTCGCTGTTCTGCGCCAGTGCCTACGCCGTGCTCGGCAGCCATGAAACCGGCGCCCTGCTCGTCGAAGAAGGTGGCGAGTAGTGCTCTCCACCGGCCGCATGCTAACGCTGTTGCTGAGCCTGTTGCTGTGCAGCCACCTGCTGGCGGCGGACCGCCTCAAGGTGGAAGGTTACCCCCTGGACAACGGCCTGCAACTGATCCTCAAGCCCACCAGCGAACGCGGCCATGTGTCCATCCGCCTGGTGGTCGGTGTCGGTTTCGATCAGTTCGACTGTCGCCACAAGGAGCTACCGCACCTGCTCGAACACCTGTTGTTCAGCGGTATCGACGACAGCGGCGAAGCCGGGCTGGAAGAACGCATGCAGGCCCTGGGCGGTGACTGGAATGCCTACACCCGGGATAGCGACACCACCTTCGTGCTCGAAGTACCGGCCGCCAATCAGCGTGCTGCCCTCGACCTGTTGCTCTCCGCACTGTTCAACACCGAACTGAACGAGGCGCGCATCGACGCCGCCAAGGGCGTCATCGCCCATGAGAATGGCGAACACCCTGCAGCCTGGCAGCGCCTGCTCGGCAGCTCTGCCAGCAAGGATGACGCCACCGCCCAGCTGGCTGCGGAACTGGGCCTGGCCTGCGCCGAGCCGGACAGCCTGGCGCATCTGACGGCCGACGCCCTGGAGCGCCTGCGCAACGAGTGGTACGTCGCCAACAACATGACCCTGATCATGGTCGGCGATCTCGATCGACGCCTGCCCGCCTACCTCGAACGGCGCTTCGGCGAACTGCCGCCCGGCCCCATGCCCGAGTTGCGCGAACTGCCGGAAAGCACCGGCAAGGCCGAGCCCGACCGTACCCTGATCAATGGCCTGGTCGGTGAAACCGCCAAGGTACACCTGATCTTCGCCGAACCCTGGGTCGGCGAACTCGACCACGGCACCTGGCAGTTGCTGCGCGACTGCCTGCAATGGGCGGTGTATCGCGATCTGCGTCTCGAACACGGCCTGGCCTATGGGCCGAGCGTAGAGCGCAGTGCCTATGCCAGCAGCAGCTTCTTCAGCATCAACGCCGAGGTGGCACGCGACGATGTCGAGCAAACCCTGCAGCGCCTGCACGACCTGCTGCACAGGCTCGGCCGTGACGGCCTGGATGCGGACACCGTCGAGCGCTTGCGCAACGTCGCCCTCGCCCGCCAGAACTGGACCGCCCAGGGCAACAGCGCCCTTGCCGACTATTACTGGAGTTCGTTGGCCGATTACGAGGAGGGTCGCTTCGCCGATCCCGCCAAAGAACTGCGCCAGGTCCATACCGCACAGCTCGACGCGGCGCTGAACCTGCTCCTCAAACAGTCCACCTATCAACGGGTGGAACGACCGCTACTGGGCACAACGGGCCTGTACGTGAGCGCCGCCGCCGTGGTGTTGCTGCTGTTGCTGGCCGTTGTCGGGCTATTCGGGCTGCTGCGCGGACGCCGCTAGGCGCCTTTGCTTGCCCTCGTCGCGTCACCAGTGCGCGACGCCCCAGCCCGGCGGTTGCACAGCAGGATGCCGAGGATTACCAGAGCGCCGCCCAGCGCCATCGCCATGCTCAGCCGCTCATCGAGCAACAGCACCCCGGCCAGTACCGCAGTCAGTGGGTTGAGGGCGATGAAGGTGCCTGCCCGGGTCGCGCCGATTCGCTGTATGGCGTCGTAATACATCACGTAGGCAGCGGCCGAGCCCAGCACCCCGAGGTACGCCAGGCAAAGCGCATCGGTGACGGACAGGCTGCGCAAGGCGGCCCTGTTCATCTCGCCCATGAACAACGCCGTGGCGCTCAGCATCAGCGCGCCGGCTATCACCGAATAGCACACGGTGTGCAAGGCACCGATGGCCTGCACCACGCTCCTGCAAAACACGCTGTACACCACCCAGCTCAGCACACAGCCGAAGATCAGCGCATCGCCCAGCCAGTGCCCCTGCCCGGACGCCAGCCCCTGGGGTGCCCGCGCGAAGATGACCACACCGGCACCGAGCAGGCACAACGCGATACCGACCATCTGCACTGCGCAGATGCGCTCCCTGAAGAACAGGTAACCACAGAGCGCCATCAGCGCAGGATTGCTGGCGACGATCAGCGATGCCCGTGACGCGTCGATGTAGCTCAGGCCGGAGAAGAAGAACAGGTTGTAGGCGTAGATGCCGACCAGGCCGAGCAGCACGACCTGCACGGCCTGGCCCATGGTCATTGGCACGAAGCCACGCTTCGACAGTGCCAGGAAAGCCACCAGTACCAGCGCGGCGAGAATGAAACGCAAACTGGCCATCAGCACCGGGCTCAGGTCACTGGACATGTAGCGGCCAGCGACGAAGGTGCCGCCCCATATGATCGCGACCAGCGCCAGCTTGAGGTAAGTCGGCAGGTCCGGTGAAAAGCGAATCGTCGAGTTTTCGTGCATGGTTGTTCTACGGCAGGTGAGAGGGAACCACGCCCATGCGCAGACCCCGGGTGTCGGGGCAGCGGACGAATAGGCGCAGCTCAGGCATACTTCTGCAGATACGCAGTCATAGGGAAATGAGCGATCACTCATGAGCAGCTATCGGCGATGACCCTCACTCAACTGGAAATCTTCGCCATCGTCGCGGCACGCGGCGGTTTCACCTCGGCGGCGGCACAGCTCGGCATCTCGCAGTCGGGGGTTTCCCATGCCATTCGCGCACTGGAGCAGGAGCTCGGCGTCGAGCTGCTGCATCGACACCAGGGCCATATCGTGCTCACCGACATTGGCGCGCGGCTCCTACAAAGAGCGCAGGTGATGCTCGGCATGGCGGAAACCATGCGCCAGGAAGCGCTGGATGCGCGGGGCATGAAACAGGGCACGCTGCGTATCGGCTCGTTCGGCCCCACGGCATCGATACGCCTGCTGCCGGCCATCCTGCAGGCCTATCGGCAGGCCTACCCGGGCATCGAAGTGCACGTCGACGAAGGCCCGGACCGTCAGGTGCTGCAATGGCTGGAGGACAGGCGCATCGACGTCGGCTTCGTGGTGCTGCCCGAGGAACGCTTCGATACCTACCCGCTGCTCGACGACCAGATGGTCGCCCTGCTCCCACGGGAGCATGCACTGGCCCTCGAAACGGCCGTGCCCCTCACGGCACTGTGCAGCGATCCCTTCGTGCTGACCGAAGCCGGCTCCAGCGAGATCGTCTCGCGGCTGTTTCTCTCGGCCAGGCTGCAACCCAACATCCGTTACCGGACCTCGCAACTGCTCAGCACCCTGGAACTGGTCGGGCGTGGCGATGCGATCAGCATCGTTGCCGCCTCGTCGCTGCCCATCGGCGAGGACGCCCCCTACGTAACCCGCGCCCTGATGCCGGCAAGCCCGCGCCGGGTCGGCCTGGCGGTGGTGGACGCACGGCAATCGTCCCCGGCGGCCAGAGCCTTCATCGAATTGGCGCAGACTCACCCATGGTTGGGCCCACGCAAAAAGCCCCGGACGAACCGGGGCTGATGGCGACGCGCCGAGCGGCTATCACTCGATGATGTTGAACTCGCTCAGGTACTCGGTGGAGATTTCCAGGCCCAGGCCTGGCTTGTCGTCGTCCAGCTGGATATAGCCGTTGACCGGTGCCGGCTCGCCCTTGAACACGTAGTAGAACAGTTCGTTGCCGACCTCGACGTCGAACACCGGGAAGAACTCGGACATCGGCGATGCGGTGGTCGACATGGTCAGGTGGTAGTTGTGCATCTGCCCGGCATGGGGGATCACCGGCACCGACCAGGCTTCGGCCATGGCGTTGATCTTGCGTGCTGCGGTGATGCCACCGACACGGTTGGTGTCGTACTGGATCACATCCACGGCGCGGCGCTCGAGCATGTCCTTGAAGCCATAGGAGGTGAACTCGTGCTCGCCGCCGGAGATCGGCATGATGCCCATCTTCTTCAGCTCGATGTAGCCTTCCAGGTCATCGGCGATCACCGGCTCTTCCAACCAGCGCGGCTCGAACTCGGCCAGTTTCGGCAGCATGCGGCGGGCGTACTCCAGGGTCCAGCCCATGTAGCACTCGAGCATGATGTCGACATCCGGGCCGGCCAGTTCACGCAGGGCGCGTACCTGCTCGATGTTGCGACGCATGCCTGCCGGGCCGTCCTTGGGACCATAGCCAAAGCGCATCTTCAACGCGGTGAACCCCTGGTTGAGGTAGCCCTGAGCCTCTTCGAGGAACAGGTCGAGATCGTCATTGGCATAGAGCTTGGAGGCGTAGGTCCAGATTTTCTCCTTGGTACGCCCACCGAGCAGCTTGAACACCGGCTTGCCCACCGCCTTGCCCATGATGTCCCAGATGGCGATGTCGATCGCCGAGATCGCCGCCATGCCGATGCCCTTGCGGCCCCAGGCGTGACTCTGCCGGTACATCTTCTGCCAGATGTATTCGTTGTCGAAGGGGTCTTCGCCGATGGCGATGGGCGCCAGGTAGGTGTCGATGATTTCCTTGGCCACACGGGGCGCCAGGGCGCAGTTGCCGATACCGACGATGCCGTTGTCGGTCTCCACTTCCACCACCAGCCAGCCATGGAAACGGAACGAGCCCATGGCATCGCCGCGTTCGAAGAGGATGTCGCTGGCGTTGGTGCAGAAGTGGGCCTGGGGCGGTACCACCTTGCCTTTCCATTCGAAGACACGGGTACGGATGGATTTTATTTTCATGTTCACAGCTCCTTTCACGATGTAGTGGCGATCAGACGCGCGCGGTCTCGAGCGGCGCTGCCGGGGTGGTTGAGGGACGATTGAGGCGGTGGATCATCAGAGCGCCGATCACCGCGACCACGGCGAGGGCCAGCATCCCGGCACGCGGGTCACCGAACTGGCTCTCCATGAAGGTCTTCAGGTTCGGCGCGACGAAGCCGCCGAGGTTGCCCAGCGAGTTGATCAGGGCGATACCACTGGCCGCAGCGGCGCCACTCAGGTAGCTGGTCGGGATGGTCCAGAACAATGGCTGCACGGCGACGAAACCGGCGGCCGCAAAACAGAAGGCGATCACCACCGGCACCAGGCTGCTACCCAGCGCCGAGGCCGCGATACCGCCGGCAGCCATCGCCAGCATGCACACCGCCAGGCGCCGATGCTGGCCGGTGCGGTCGGCATAAAGGGTGACCAGGCGCGTGACCAGCAGCGCGCACAGCCAGGGAATGGCGGTGATCAGACCGACACTGAGACCAACGCTGCCGTCGAGGAAACTGGCGATCCGTGTGGGCAGGTAGAACACCACGCCATACACGCTCATCTGGATGGTGAAATACACCAGGCAGAACCTGAGCACACGACCATTGCGCAGGGCGCTGAGGAAGCCGTGCGGACTGTGCGTCTGTTTCTGCGCATCCTCTTCGGCGAGGGTGGTTTCCAGGGCGGCCTTTTCCTCGTCGTTCAGCCAGCGCGCATCGCCGGGCCGGTTGACCAGATAGAAGTACGCGGCGCCCCCCACGATGGAGGCAAGCAGGCCTTCGACCACGAACAGCCACTGCCAGTTGGTCAGGCCGAATACCCCGTGGTACTCCAGCAGCCAGCCCGACAGCGGGCCGCCGAGCACCAGCGCCAACGGCAGGCCGAAATAGAACATGCCCAGTGCCTGGCCACGACTGCGTGCCGGGAACCAGTAGGTGAGATAGAGAATGATGCCGGGGAAGAAACCGGCCTCCGCCACGCCGAGCAGGAAGCGCAGCACGTAAAAGGTCATGGCGCTGTCGGCGAACATCATCGCCGCGGAAACCAGGCCCCAGGTGACCATGATCCGGCACAGCCAGACCTTGGCGCCGAGGCGATGCAGCATCAGGTTGCTGGGCACCTCGAAGAAGGCGTAGCCGATGAAGAAAATGCTGGCGCCAAAGGCGAAGGCCGCATCGCTCAACCCGGTATCGGCCTGCAGGTAGCTGCGCGCATAACCGACGTTGGCCCGATCGATGAACGCCAGTACGTACATGAGAATCAGAAAAGGCAGGAGCCGCATGCGGCTTTTGGTGATGGCGGAGGTCAGTGCCTCGGCCGATGTTCTTGTTGTCATGGTCCATTCCTTCTTTGCCGGTCATCACCTTGCGAGGACTCAAGGCGGGCTTCTTATTGGTCTATCGAGACAGACATCGCTGCCTGTTGCCGCCGACTCTAGCCACAGCCTCTGGCGGCGAATAATCACTTATGCGCATTCAGTGATAACCACAGGAAATGCCTCGAACGGCAAAAGCCATCCGCGCGTTATCGGCTAACCGCACCCGGTGAGGGCCGCAACGAATGCCGGGCGGCGGCCCGCTTCAGCCCACCAGACCGAGCGGCAGCCAGCGCCTCTACCAGCAGCACCGCGGTTCCCTTCAGAAGCGGACGCGGAGCGTCCTGGGAGGCATTCCCACGCGGAGCCTGAGGAACGATCTACGGGGACGTAGGGTGGGCTTCAGCCCACCAAATTGACCGCAACCACCATCTCGCCTCTACCAGCAGCACCGCGGCCCCCTCAGAAGCAGACGCGGAGCGTCCCGGGAGGCATTCCCACGCGGAGCGTGAGGAACGATCAAAGGGGACGTAGGCGTAGGGTGGGCT
>NZ_JBQWIF010000019.1:0-106304 GCF_052958135.1 Pseudomonas sp. SZ40
ATCGCGGGCGTGGCCCGCTCCCACGGTGGATCGCACGAGGTCAGCTCACCGCCTCATGACCGCGATGGTGGATGAAAGAGCGTCAGCTACGCGCCCCGATCCACCCTGCATCTGTGTGGGAGCGCGCCATGCGCGCGATTCGCGGGCGCGGCCCGCTCCTGCAGTGGATCGCACGATGCCAGCTCACCGCTTTGCGATCTCAGCGTGGATGAGCAGGGCGTGGGTGTGACCGGGTTCTCGCGGCGAGGTCAGTCAGCGAACCCCTCGGACTGTGCTAGGGTCTCTAGTCGATAGCTGTTTCGACAAGAACAAGAGCAGGCTGCCGAGCCATGTCCCGAACGCAAAGAACGCTCGACCCCTCCTACGAGTTGATGGATGACCACGAGGGTCATTCGCTGATCTATCGCCAGCACGGCTTTCCCAGCCCGCTGGTGCGTTGGCATTTCCACAAGGAATACGAGCTGCACCTGATCGTTGCCAGTTCCGGCAAGGTGTTCATCGGCGACTACATCGGCAATTTCTCCCCCGACACCCTGTTTCTCACCGGCCCCAACCTGCCGCACAACTGGATCAGCCAGATGAGTGCGGGCGAGGCGGTGGCCGAGCGCGACATGCTGGTCAACTTCACCGACGAGGTGCTGGAGAGCGGCACCGCGGTATTCGCCGAGCTCAAGGATCTGCAGCCGCTGCTCAGCCGGGCCCATTACGGCATCGAGTTCCGCTGCGAGCGCACCATCGCCGAGGCGCGTCAGCTGCTGCAGCGCATCGCCGACTCCCAGGGCATGACCCGGTTGGGCAATTTCTTCATCCTCATGGAGCTGCTCGCTGCTTGCGACGACTACCAGTTGCTGTCGGACAGAACCGCTGCGCAGCTGGCTGACGAGCACCATGTCGAACGCATCAACCGCGCGGTGGATTACATCTTCCAGCACTACGCCCAGGAGCTGACCCAGGAAGAAGTGGCCGAGTATCTGGGCATGACGCCCACCTATTTCTCGCGTTTCTTCAAGCAGGCCACCGGGCGGGGCTTCGTCGAGTTCGTCAATCGCATGCGGGTGAGCAAGTCCTGCGAGCTGCTGACCCAGAGCGACAAGCCGGTGACTCAGGTGTGTTTCGAGTCGGGCTTCAACAACATTTCCAACTTCAACCGGCGTTTCCAGCAGCTCAAGGGCATGACGCCCAGCGGCTATCGCAGGCTGGTCACGCAACGGGTTACCGAGCAAAACCTGTACTGATTCCGTCGCTCTCATCCACCGGGAAGATGCAGAAAGGCTCGTGCTTGAGCCTTTCTGCTGCATTTCATGACCGTTGTCCGTCACCTGGCGAGTGCAAAAAAGTATCGGTTGCAGTGCAGTCGAGGCGTTGTCTGCGCTCGGTCGTAGGGGTGTAATCCGGGTCGGCCCACAAAAACAATAACGTCTCCTGCGACCTCTCCGGTCAGGGAGAGGAGTTCAAGACCATGAACCACACGATCAAAGTACTGGTAGCCGCTTCATGCCTGTCGCTCACCGTTGGCGCGCAGGCCGCCGAAACCCTGACCATCGCCACGGTCAACAACAGCGACATGATCCGCATGCAGCGCCTGGCGAAAACCTTCGAAGAACAGAACCCCGACATCAAGCTCAAGTGGGTGGTACTCGAAGAGAACGTGCTGCGTCAGCGCCTGACCACCGACATCGCCACTCAGGGCGGCCAGTTCGACGTGCTGACCATCGGCATGTACGAAGCGGCGCTGTGGGGTGAGAAGGGCTGGCTGGAGCCGATGACCGATCTGCCCGCCGACTATGCCCTCGATGACGTCTTCCCCTCCGTGCGTGAGGGCCTCTCGGCCAAGGGCCAGCTCTATGCCCTGCCGTTCTACGCCGAAGCGTCGATCACCTACTACCGCACCGATCTTTTCGAGCAGGCCGGGTTGAAGATGCCCGAGCAGCCGACCTGGGATCAGATGGCCGAATTCGCCAGCAAGCTGCACCAGCCCGACAAGGGCCAGTACGGTATCTGCCTGCGTGGCAAGGCCGGCTGGGGCGAGAACATGGCGCTGATCACCACCGTGGCCAATGCCTACGGCGCGCGCTGGTTCGATGAGCAGTGGAAGCCTGAATTCACCGGCAGCGAGTGGAAGAACGCGCTGAACTTCTACGTCGACACCATGAACAAGTACGGCCCGCCGGGCGCGTCTAGCAATGGTTTCAACGAGAACCTGGCGTTGTTCAACAGCGGCAAGTGCGCGATGTGGGTCGATGCCAGCGTGGCCGGCTCGTTCGTCACCGACAAATCGCAGAGCAAGGTCGCCGACTCGGTAGGCTTCACCTTCGCGCCGACCCAGGTCACCGACAAGGGCGCCTCCTGGCTGTACTCCTGGGCGCTGGCGATCCCTACCAGTTCCAAGTCCAAGGACGCTGCCAAGACCTTCAGCGCCTGGGCCACGTCCAAGGCCTACGGAGCGCTGGTCGCCGAGAAGGATGGCGTCGCCAACGTGCCGCCAGGCACCCGCGCCTCGACCTACAGCGACGCCTACATGAAGGCGGCGCCGTTCGCCAAGGTCACCCTCGACTCGTTGAAGAAGGCCGACCCGGCCAACCCCAGCGCCAAGCCTGTCCCGTACGTGGGCATTCAACTGGTGACCATTCCCGAGTTCCAGGCCATCGGCACCAGTGTCGGCAAGCTGTTCGCCGCCGCGCTCACCGGGCAGATGAAGCCTGATCAGGCCCTGCAGGCAGCACAGCAGAGCACCGAGCGGGAAATGAAGCGCGCCGGGTATCCGAAGTAGCGGAACCGCGATCGTTCCCACGCTCTGCGTGGGAACGTATGTCGGGACGCTCCGCGTCCGCCCCGGTGTTACGCGGCGCGGAGCGCCACAGGCGGCGTTCCCAAAGCGTCATCCGCTGTAGAACCGTCTTTCGGAGACACGATGAATACCATCGACAATCCTGCGGAGCTGGCCCGCGAGCCGGCGCCGCGTAAATCGCGACGCCTGGCGCCCGGCTGGTTTCTGGTCAGCCCTTCGGTCGTCCTGCTGCTGATCTGGATGATCGTGCCTCTGGGCATGACCATCTATTTCTCGCTGATCCGCTACAACCTGCTGTACCCCGGCGAGAACGATTTCGTCGGGCTGGAGAACTTCGAGTACTTCGTCACCGACGCCGCGTTTCTGTCTGGCGCGGGCAACACCCTGTTGCTGGTGGGCAGCGTGCTGCTGATCAGCGTGGTGTTCGGCGTGCTGATTTCCGCACTGCTGGAGGCCAGTGAGTTCTTTGGCCGGGGCATCGTGCGGGTGCTGCTGATCTCGCCGTTCTTCATCATGCCGACGGTCAGCGCGCTGCTGTGGAAGAACCTGATCTTCCATCCGGTTTCGGGGATTCTGGCAGCCGTCTGGCAGTTCTTCGGCGCTCAGCCGGTGGACTGGCTGGCGCACCACCCCTTGTTCTCGATCATCCTCATCGTGTCCTGGCAGTGGCTGCCATTCGCCATCCTCATCCTGATGACCGCCATGCAGTCTCTGGATCAGGAGCAGAAGGAAGCCGCGCGCCTCGACGGTGCCGGACCGCTGGCCATCTTCTGGCACCTGACCCTGCCGCATCTGGCGCGACCGATTGCCGTGGTGGTGATGATCGAAACCATCTTCCTGCTCTCGGTATTCGCCGAAATCTACACCACCACCGGCGGCGGCCCGGGCTATGAGTCCACCAACCTCGCTTACCTGATCTACACCCAGGCGCTGCTGCAGTTCGACGTGGGCATGGCCTCCGCTGGCGGGCTGATCGCCGTGGTCATCGCCAACATCGCCGCCATCGTGCTGATTCGCATGATCGGCAAGAACCTGACCGACCGGCAGTAGGAGCGAAGCATGCTGACCCTCAAGCAATCCCGTCGGCTGCAGAGCCTGATCATCGGCACCCTGGCCTGGGCCATCGCCGCGTTGATCTTCTTTCCGATCTTCTGGATGGTGCTGACCAGCCTGAAGACCGAGCTCGACGCCTTCGCCACGCCGCCGCAGTTCATCTTCACGCCGACGCTGGAAAACTACCTGCACATCAACGAGCGCAGCAATTACTTCAGTTTCGCCTGGAACTCGGTGCTGATCTCCTTCTCGGCGACCCTGCTGTGCATGCTGATCGCGGTGCCGGCGGCATACTCGATGGCGTTCTTCGAGACCAAGCGCACCAAAGGCACGCTGCTATGGATGCTGTCGACCAAGATGCTGCCGCCGGTCGGTGTGCTGGTGCCGATCTATCTGCTGGCCAAGCAATTCGGCCTGCTCGATTCGCGTATCGCGCTGATCGTCATCTACACCCTGATCAACCTGCCGATCGTGGTGTGGATGGTGTACACCTACTTCAAGGATATCCCCGGAGAGATCCTCGAAGCGGCGCGCCTGGATGGGGCCACCACCTGGCAGGAAATCGTTCGCGTGCTGCTGCCCATCGCCCGTGGCGGCCTGGCCTCGACCATGCTGCTGTCGTTGATCCTGTGCTGGAACGAGGCTTTCTGGTCGCTCAACCTGACCAGTTCCGCGGCGGCGCCACTGACCGCGCTGGTGGCGTCCTACTCCAGTCCCGAAGGCCTGTTCTGGGCCAAGCTTTCCGCCGTTTCGACGCTTGCCTGCGCGCCCATCCTGATCTTCGGCTGGATCAGCCAGAAGCAGCTGGTGCGTGGCCTGTCGTTCGGGGCCGTGAAATGAGGACGCCGATATGTATTTGATTCTCGTCGCCCGCCGTAGGAGCGAGCTTGCTCGCGATCTGCCGGCAACCGGCAGTGGCTCTGCTGCCACGGTCGAGGGCGATTTCGCTGCCGGTTCCCTGCAGATCGCCGGCAAGCCGGGCTCCTACGCCCGTTGGGCAGAAGCACAACTGCAGCGTCTGTAAACAATCGAAGAATAAGACTGGAGCCCGCTATGGCTGATTTGAAAATCCGCAACCTGAAGAAAGGCTTCGACGGCACGGCGATCATCAAGGGCATCGACCTGGATATCGAGAACCGCGAGTTCGTGGTCTTCGTCGGCCCGTCCGGCTGCGGCAAGTCCACGCTGCTGCGGCTGATCGCCGGCCTGGAGGAGGTGTCCAGCGGGACGATCACCCTCGACGGCACCGATATCACCGACACCGCGCCAGCCAGGCGGGATCTGGCGATGGTCTTCCAGACCTACGCCCTGTATCCGCACATGACCGTGCGCAAGAACCTGTCCTTCGCCCTCGATCTCGCTCGGGTAGGCAAGCAGGAAGTGCAGGAGAAGGTCGCCAACGCGGCGCGCATCCTCGAGCTGGACGCCCTGCTCGAACGCAAGCCCAAGCAGCTCTCCGGTGGTCAGCGCCAGCGCGTGGCCATCGGCCGCGCCATCGTGCGCAATCCGAAGATCTTCCTGTTCGACGAACCACTGTCCAACCTCGATGCCGCCTTGCGCGTGCAGACCCGCCTGGAGCTGGCGCGGCTGCACAAGGAGCTGAAGGCGACGATGATCTACGTGACTCACGATCAGGTCGAGGCCATGACCCTGGCCGACAAGGTGGTGGTGCTCAACGGCGGCCGTGTGGAGCAGGTCGGTTCACCGCTGGAGCTCTACAACCACCCGGTCAACCTGTTCGTCGCCGGCTTTCTCGGCACGCCGAAGATGGGCTTCCTGCGTGGCCAGGTCGAGCGCGTCGATGCCGGGCTGTGCCAGATCCGCCTGGAAGGCGCTGCCACGCTGGATCTGCCGCTGGCAGGCACCGGCCTGGCGAGCGGCAGCCAGGTCACCCTGGGCATCCGCCCCGAGCACCTCAACGTGGTGCCTGCCGGCCAGGGCCGACTGCAGGCGACGGCGGACGTCAGCGAGCGTCTGGGCAGCGACACCTTCTGCCATGTCCGGGTGGGCGACGAAGTGCTCACCGTGCGTGTGCGCGGTGATTTCTCCCCGGCCTATGGCGAGCCGCTGGCGCTGGATTTCGATCCGGCCCACTGCCACCTCTTCAACGCCGATGGCCTGGCCATCGACAAACGCATCCAGGCTGGCCAGGCCGCCTGAAGCGCAGGAATGACCCCATGAAACTGACCCGCAAGAATCTCGCATCACTGGCCGCCGAGGTCGATGTACCGGCCTACGATCCGGCGGACGTACGCCAGGGCATCGCCCATATCGGCGTCGGCGGTTTCCACCGTGCTCACCAGGCGATCTACACCGAAGCGCTGCTCAACCGTGGCGAAGCCCTGAACTGGGGCATCTGTGGCGTTGGCCTGCGCCGCGAGGACCGCGCCATGCAACAGGCGCTGGCCGAGCAGGATCACCTCTACACGATGTTCGTGCTGGGCGATGAGCCCGGTCTGGAAGTCCGTGTGGTCGGTGCCATCAATGGCATGCTGCTGGCCGAGGACTCACCCGCCGCGCTGATCGACAAGCTGGCCGATCCGGCGATCCGTATCGTTTCGCTGACCATCACCGAAGGTGGCTACTGCATCGACGACAGCAGCGGCGAGTTCATGGCCCATCTGCCGGACATTCAGCATGATCTGGCGCACCCGGATGCACCGCGCAGCGTCTTTGGCTTTCTCTGCGCCGCCCTGGCCAGGCGCCGTGCTGCCGGCACGCCGGCGTTCACGTTGATGTCCTGCGATAACCTGCCCCACAACGGCGCGGTGACCCGCAAGGCGCTGCTGGCGTTCGCTCACCTGGCCGATCACGAGCTGGCGACCTGGATCGACAGCCATGTCAGCTTCCCCAATGCCATGGTCGACCGCATCACACCGATGACCAGCGACGCGCACCGCCAGCAACTGGCCGAGCGTCATGGCGTCGAGGACGCCTGGCCGGTGGTCTGCGAGCCGTTCCTGCAGTGGGTGCTCGAAGACAAGTTCGTCAGCGGCCGGCCGGCCTGGGAAAAGGTCGGTGTGCAGTTCACCGATGACGTCACGCCCTACGAGGAGATGAAGATAAAACTGCTCAACGGCAGCCACCTGGCGTTGACCTACCTGGGCTTTCTCAAGGGCTATCGCTTCGTTCACGAGGCCATGAACGATCCACTGTTCCAGCGCTATGTGCGCACCTTCATGGACCTCGACGTGACCCCGCAACTGGCAGCGGTGCCGGGTATCGATCTGGAGGCTTACAAGGACACCCTGATCGAGCGCTTTTCCAACCAGGCCATCGCCGATCAGCTCGAACGCGTCTGCTCGGACGGCTCGTCGAAGTTTCCCAAGTTCATCGTGCCGACCATCAACCGGCTGATCGAGGACGGTCGGCCGCTGGAGCGCGCGGCGCTGGTGGTCGCCGCGTGGGCGCTGTACCTCAAGGGTGTCGACGAGAAAGGCAGCCGCTATCGCATTCCTGATCCACGTGCCGAGTTCTGCCAGAAACTGGTACAGGATGACGACCGGGTGAGCGAGCTTGTGTTGGGCGTCGAAGTGATCTTCGGCAATGGCATCCCGCAGTCGGCGGCTTTCGTCACGGCCTTCGAACTCTGCTATGACAGCCTGCGCAAGCTCGGCGTGACGCGCACCCTGCAGACCCTGCTGGGTGATTGAGCCATGTACCTCGGCATCGATTGCGGCACCCAGGGTACCAAGGCGCTGGTGCTGGATATCCACAGTGGGCGGGTGCTTGGCGAAGGCAGCGCAGGGCACCAGCTGATCAGCGGTGCCAACGGGCGTCGCGAGCAGGAACCGGCCGACTGGCTGCAGGCCTTCGAATTGGCCACCGCGCGAGCGCTGCAGCAGGCCGGCGTGTCGGGTCGCGAGGTTCTCGGCATTGGCGTGTCCGGTCAGCAGCACGGCCTGGTGCTGCTCGATGCCAAAGGCGAAGTGCTGCGCCCTGCCAAGCTGTGGTGCGACACCGAGTCGGCCGCCGAGAACGCCCAGCTGCTGGATTTGCTCGGCGGCGAAAGCGGTTCGCTGGAGCGCCTGGGTGTGGCCATCGCGCCGGGCTACACGGTGTCCAAACTGCTCTGGACCCGTGATCATCACCCTGAGGTGTTCGCCCGCATCGCCCACATCCTGTTGCCCCACGACTACCTGAATTACTGGCTGACCGGGCGTTTCTGCGCTGAATACGGGGATGCCTCGGGTAGCGGTTATTTCAACGTGCGCACCCGCGCCTGGGACAGCCAACTACTCGAGTCGATCGACCCGAGCGGCGCCCTGTCGCGTGCCTTGCCGGAGCTGATCGAGTCGCATCGCTGCGTCGGTCCGATTCGTCCGCAGATCGCCGAGCTGCTGGGTCTGAACCCCCGTGCTCTGGTGGCCAGCGGCGGTGGCGACAATATGATGGGCGCCATCGGTACGGGCAATATCGCCCCCGGCGCCATCACCATGAGTCTCGGCACATCCGGCACGGTATACGCCTACGCCGATCAGCCACGGGTCAGCCCACACCCGCAGGTGGCGACCTTCTGTTCGTCATCCGCTGGCTGGCTGCCGTTGATCTGCACCATGAACCTGACCAACGCCAGCGGTGCGATTCGTGAATTGCTGGGGCTGGATATCGAGGCCTTCGGTGCGCTGGTCGGCCAGGCGCCCATCGGTGCGCAGGGCGTGCTGATGCTGCCATTCCTCAATGGCGAGCGGGTGCCGGCGTTGCCGCAGGCCACCGCCAGCCTGCATGGCCTGACGACCGACAACCTGACTCGCGCCAATCTCTGTCGGGCGGTGGTGGAGGGCACCACCTTCGGCTTGCGCTACGGGCTCGACCTGTTGCGTGACAGCGGTATTCGCAGCGATGCGATCCGCCTGATCGGTGGCGGTGCGAAGAGCGCCCCATGGCGGCAGATCGTCGCCGACATCATGGGGGCGCCGGTGGCCTGCCCGCAGCACACCGAAGCGGCAGCGCTCGGTGCGGCGATCCAGGCCGCCTGGTGCGTGAGTCACGAGCAGGGCGAGGCGCTGAGCCTGGACAGCCTGTGCGAGCGCTGCGTGACCCTGGATGAAACCCGCGGTGCCCAACCCGACGCGTTGCGCCGCCGGGCCTACGAGGGTGTCTACCAACGCTACCGTGAGCTGGTGCGACAACTGCAATGACCCACACCGACGGCATTTTGCCGTCGGCTCTTCCCTGCGCGAGCGCGCCTTCTGAGATGCGGAGATTCCATGTACCTGGTATGCGGCGAAGCCCTGTTCGATTTCTTCTGCAACCCTGGCGAGCGCAGCAGCGAGCTGAATTTCCAGGCCCTGGCCGGCGGTTCGCCGTTCAACGTGGCGGTCGGCCTGCGTCGGCTTGGCGTGGAGTCGGGCCTGTTCGGCGGTATTTCCAGTGACTACCTCGGCCAGCGCCTGCGCCAGGTGCTGGAGGAGGAGGGGGTGAGCGATCGTTACCTGATCGCCAGCGAGGCGCCAACCACCATGGCCATGGTCGCGCTGGATGCCAAGGGCTCGCCGCAGTACATGTTTCGCGGCGAGGGTTGTGCGGATCGTCAACTGCTACCCGAGCATTTGCCCGCTCTGGACGATGAGGTCAAAGGCCTGCACGTGGGCTCCTATTCGCTGGTGGTACCACCGATTGGCGACACTCTGCTGGCGCTGGTCGAGCGCGAGAGCGACCGCCGCCTGATCACCCTGGATCCCAACGTACGTCTCAATCCTGCACCGAATATCGAGCGCTGGCGCCAGCGAATTGAATCTTTTGCCGCCCATGCGCATCTGATCAAGGTCAGCGAGGAAGACCTGGAGCTGCTCTATCCCGGTATCGAGCCGCTGACGAGCATCGAGCGCTGGTTGGCCCGGCGTTGTCAGGTGGTGTTTCTGACCCGTGGCAGCGAAGGGGCGAGCGTGTTCAGCCGGCAGCATGGGCACTGGTCAGTGCCGGCGCGCCAGGTGGTCACGCGTGACACGGTGGGAGCGGGGGATACCTTCCAGGCGGCGATCATCGCCTACCTGGTGCAGCATGGGCTGGACAGCCCCACTGCCCTCGCTGCGTTGTCTCGTGAGAGGCTCGATGCGATGCTCGATTTTGCGGTGCAGGCCGCGGCGCTGACCTGTTCGCGGGTGGGTCCGCAGTTGCCGTATCGCCATGAACTGGAGCGTTATCAGGCCGTTGAGGGAAGTCAGGCGCAGTAGGCAATTTTCAACGCAGTATTGCCAACGCCACGCCCAGCGGCATGCAATCGAATTCGCGAGGTCAGCCTGGCTGGCCCGAACCAAGGAGTCTTCATGCCGTACCTTTCATCATCGCTGGATGTCACGCAATTGCCGAGCTGGCAGGCCCTGGTCGCCCACCGCGAGCGTCTTGCCGGTTTCAGCATGCGCCAGGCCTTCGCCGCGGATGCGCAGCGCTTCGAGACCTTCAGCCTGAGCGGCTGCGGGCTGTTTCTGGATTACTCGAAGAACCTGATCAATACCGAGACCCGCGAGCTGCTGGTCAATCTGGCCCGGGAAGTGGGGCTGGAGCGGGGCATTCGGGCGCTGTTCGACGGCGAGCTGCTGAACAACACCGAGAAGCGCCCGGCGCTGCACACTGCGCTGCGTCGTCCGCTGGGTGACAAGGTGCAGGTCGATGGCGTCGACATCATTCCCGAGGTGCAGCGCGTGCTGCAGCAGATGACCGAGCTGGTCGGGCGCATCCACGATGGCCTGTGGCGCGGTTACACCGAGAAGCCCATCACCGACGTGGTGAACATCGGCATCGGTGGCTCCTTCCTCGGCCCGCAACTGGTTTCCGAAGCGCTGCTGCCCTTCGCCCAGCGCGGTGTGCGCTGCCACTACCTGGCCAATATCGACGGTAGCGAATTCCACGAGCTGTCGGCCAAGCTGCGCGCCGAGACCACGCTGTTCATCGTCTCGTCGAAGTCCTTCGGCACTTTGGAAACTCTCAAGAACGCCCAGGCCGCTCGTGGCTGGTACCTGGCTCAGGGTGGCTCCGAAGCCGAGCTCTATCGTCACTTCATCGCCGTGTCGAGCAACCGCGAGGCGGCGGTGGGCTTCGGCATCCGTGAAGAGAACATCTTCCCGATGTGGGACTGGGTCGGTGGGCGCTACTCGCTGTGGTCGGCCATCGGTCTGCCGATCGCCCTGTCCATTGGCATGTCCAACTTCAAGGAGCTGTTGTCCGGTGCCTACCGCATGGACGAGCACTTCCAGACCGCACCGTTCGAAGAGAACATGCCGGTGCTGCTGGCACTGCTCGGTGTCTGGTACGGCAACTTCTGGAACGCCCAGAGCCATGCCATCCTGCCGTACGACCACTACCTGCGAAACATCACCAAGCACCTGCAGCAGCTGGACATGGAGTCCAACGGCAAGAGCGTGCGTGGCGATGGTCAGCCGGTCAACACCGCCACCGGTCCGGTGATCTGGGGGGGCGTGGGCTGCAACGGCCAGCACGCCTATCACCAGTTGCTGCATCAGGGCACCCAGCTGATTCCGGCGGATTTCATCGTGCCGGTGAGCAGCTACAACCCGGTCGCCGACCACCAGCAGTGGCTGTACGCCAACTGCCTGTCGCAGAGCCAGGCACTGATGCTCGGCAAGTCCCGCGAGGAGGCCGAGGATGAGCTGCGTGCCAAGGGCGTGAGCGAGGAAGAGGTGCAGCGCCTGGCGCCGCACAAGGTGATTCCCGGCAACCGT
Source organism: Pseudomonas sp. SZ40 (assembly GCF_052958135.1). Classification (NCBI taxonomy): domain Bacteria; kingdom Pseudomonadati; phylum Pseudomonadota; class Gammaproteobacteria; order Pseudomonadales; family Pseudomonadaceae; genus Pseudomonas; species Pseudomonas sp. SZ40. The sequence continues at coordinate 11,524 of NZ_JBQWIF010000019.1, forward strand.
CCGAGCAACACCCTGGTCATGGAACGCGTCAGCCCGCGGCGCTTGGGTGCGCTGATCGCCATGTACGAGCACAAGGTGTTCGTGCAAAGCGTCATCTGGGGCAACAACGCGTTCGACCAGTGGGGCGTGGAGCTTGGCAAGGACCTTGGCAAGGGCGTTTATTCGCGCATGGTCGGTAGCGAGAGCGCGCGGGCGGAAGATGGCTCCACTCAGGGCCTGATCGACTTCTTCCGCGGTCGTCACCGCGGCTGATCGATCCGCAGTGCCATTATCTGGATGAGCGCAAAAGCCGCCCGGCATCTCTCCGCAGGCGTACGGTTTCGCGTGGCCGGGCATGGCCAGAATCACGCCCGGTCACGCGGCCTTTCTGATCAAAGGCCGCTCGCTGTCACACTCTGGACATCTGTACGTTCTTACATGGGACAGGTATCGAGCCCATGCTAGAGCGGTTGCGTGCGGAGCCAGGCGAGCCTGGCTCAGTGGCATGCAGTTACATATCGCTGGCCAATTTGGATCGCTTTTCTTGCGATTAAGGTTGGTTTAAGCCTTCATGGGTAAATTCGTATGCGATGTGACCAGTTGGTCACGAAGCACACTGCCACTAGATGGCAAGTCAATATCACGACTGAAACCAGGAGGCACCATGAGCGAGCGCATTCGTTCCATCCGATCCGCTACACCCTCGGCAGCCGGCAAGCAGACCGCGGAAGATGCCCTGCAGACCCTGCTTGATGGCTTTCAGCGTTTTCGCACCGAAGTCTTCCCCGAGCAGCGCGAGCTGTTCAGCAAACTGGCCCGCCAGCAGAGCCCGCAGGCCATGTTCATCACCTGCGCGGACTCGCGCATCGTTCCCGAACTGATTACCCAGAGCGACCCTGGCTCGCTGTTCGTGACCCGCAACGTCGGCAACGTGGTGCCCCCTTACGGACAGATGAACGGTGGCGTATCCACGGCCATCGAGTACGCGGTGATGGGCCTGGGCGTGCAGCACATCATCATCTGCGGACATTCCGACTGCGGCGCCATGAAAGCGGTGCTGGCGCCTGACACCATCGAGCGCATGCCGACGGTCAAGGCCTGGTTGCGTCATGCCGAAGTCGCCAAGACCGTGGTCGCCGACAACTGTGGCTGCGCCGATCACTCCACGCTCGGTGTGCTCACCGAAGAGAACGTGGTGGCCCAGCTCGACCACCTGCGCACGCATCCGTCGGTTGCTGCGCGCCTGGCCAGCGGTCAGCTGTTCATCCATGGCTGGGTCTATGACATCGAGAACTGCACCATCAAGGCCTATGACGCCGAGCGTGGCGAGTTCCTGCCGCTCGATGGCGAAACCGCTCCCAACGCCAGCCCTCGAGCGCGTTACCTGGCTTCCTAGCCGACCCCGACAGGACGTCACCCGGTGGCCATGAATCGACCCGTGGGTTAACCCCGCCAACAATCGACAGCCGTGTTCGGGTCTGCTCCGTCATTTCATGACGGAGCAGACCCTTGGGTTTTGACTGCCTACCTGCCAGACGGCGAGCGTTGCTTGTCGTCGTGACCTTTCGTGCGCCGTACCCGCAGGAGACCGCACCATGACCCTCGCTTCTTTCAAATCCGCTCTACCCCGTGATGCCCTGGCATCCATCGTGGTATTTCTCGTCGCCCTGCCGCTGTGCATGGGTATCGCCATCGCGTCCGGCATGCCGCCGGCCAAAGGCCTGATCACCGGCATCATCGGTGGTCTGGTGGTCGGTTGGCTGGCCGGCTCGCCGCTGCAGGTCAGCGGCCCGGCTGCCGGCCTCGCCGTACTGGTGTTCGAACTGGTGCGCACCCATGGCCTGGCCATGCTCGGGCCGATTCTGCTCCTGGCTGGACTGCTGCAACTGATCGCCGGGCGCCTGCGTCTCGGCTGCTGGTTTCGCGTCACGGCACCGGCAGTGGTGTACGGCATGCTTGCCGGTATCGGCATCCTTATCGTGCTTTCGCAGTTGCACGTGATGTTCGATGTGAAGCCCCAGGCGTCCGGCCTGGATAACCTGCTGGCGTTTCCCGACACGGTGCGCCAAGCGATTCCCGGCCTTGGCGGCGGCAGTGCCATGGCGGCGGCCCTGCTGGGTTTCGGCACCATCGCCTGCATGTTCCTGTGGGACAAGTTGCGCCCCAACAGCCTGCGCTTTCTGCCGGGCGCGTTGCTGGGGGTGGCGTCGATGACGCTGATCAGCCTGTGGATGAACCTGGGCGTGGCGCGGGTCGAAGTACCGGCCACGCTGAGCGATGCCATCGACTGGGTAAAGCCCGCCGATCTGCTCAACCTGGCTGATCCGCACATCCTGCTGGCCGCCGTCGTGGTGGCTTTCATCGCCAGTGCGGAAACCTTGCTGTCTGCGGCGGCGGTGGATCGCATGCACAGTGGCGCGCGTTCCAATATGGATCGTGAGTTGTCCGCTCAGGGCATCGGCAACATGCTCTGCGGTGCGCTCGGTGCCTTGCCGATGACCGGGGTGATCGTGCGCAGCTCGGCCAACGTGCAGGCCGGCGCGCGCACCCGCATGTCGGCCATCCTCCACGGTGCCTGGTTGCTGGCGTTCGTCATGCTGCTGCCCGGTGTGCTGCAGAGCATCCCCATCGCTTCGCTCGGCGGTGTCCTGGTGTACACCGGTTTCAAACTGGTCGACATCAAGGCCATTCGCAGCCTCGGGCGCTATGGCCGGGCGCCGGTATTCATCTACGCGGCCACTGCCATCGGCATCGTCTCGGTCGACCTGCTCACCGGTGTACTGATCGGCTTCGCCCTGACACTGGTCAAACTGGCCAGCAAGGCTTCGCGTCTGAAGGTCAACCTCAATCAGGTCGGCCCCGACCAGGCGGAACTACGCCTTATCGGCTCGGCGACTTTCCTCAAGGTGCCGCACCTGGCCAGCGTGCTGGAGGGTATCGCGCCGACCACTCGCCTGTATGTGCCGCTGGACAAGCTCAGCTACGTCGATCATGCCTGCATGGAGTTGCTCGACGACTGGGGCCGCGCGGCAGAACAGCAGGGCGGTGCGCTGCTGATCGAACGCCACGGCCTCAACCGGCGCCTGGAAGGTCGCACACTGAGCATGCGTCGCGCGGTGGCCTGACAGCCATCAGCCCTACAGGGCTTCAGCCGCCATGTGCAGCGTGGAGCCCGTCCGTTTCATCCGCGCCTGCTGCAATGGCAGGCGCGACTTTCTTCACCGTGACAGCTGGCCGCATGCGCCAATGCGACCTTGGCGCTCAGTATCTGGTACCTTTTCCCGCTGTTCATCGCCTACCGGCTGATCCCATCTGCCTGGCCGCCGTGCCATTCGCGTGTCGATCGGGGTTCTCTGGCCAGTCCGGGCGATCACCTTTCACTCAGACCATCGTGGCCGCCATGACCCGAAAGCAAATCACCGTATTCGTCCTGATCGCCGTCGTCGCACTGGTGCTCGGTCTTGCCGTCAATCAGGTGCTCAGCAGTAAATCGAAGAACGACCCTGCCGCGTTGCTCGACGCTGGCATCGTCATGCTGCCGCAACAACGCCAGGTACCGGCGCTGGACTTCGTCGATCAGGATGGCCAGACCTTTTCCACCAGTCAGCTCAAGGATCAGTGGAGTCTGCTGTTCTTCGGTTACACCTTCTGCCCGGACATCTGCCCGGCGACCCTGGCTCAGCTGCGCCAATTGCGTTCGGAAATCCCGGAGGAGGCCTGGAACAACCTGCGCATCGTACTGGTGACCGTCGACCCCAATCGCGACACGCCCGAGCAGATGAAAAAGTACCTGGGCTATTTCGATGCCGGTTACATGGGCCTGACCGGTGAGCCGGACACCATCCAGACGCTGGCCAACGCGGTGAGCATTCCCTACATCCCGGCCGATACCAGCAAGGAAAATTACCTCGTCGACCATAGCGGCAACCTCGCCGTCATCGGCCCTGACGGCACTCAGCGCGGCTTCATTCGTGCGCCGATCAATGTCGACAAACTGGCCGCACAATTGCCGGGATTGATCCGCAAGGATTGAAACGTTGGGCGAACGCCTGATGCCTGTCGGTGGCGTCTTCGCCGGCTCTCCAGGAGCCGCGACGCCGCGGCGAATGATGGGCATGACACGCATGGTGCGCTGATCACCATCGCATCGTCCGCGAGCGGGCTCCTCAGGGGCTCGCGGCTCTGCAGGTTTTGCAGACGAATCACGGCCAAGTGCGGCGGTACGGCGAGCCCGTCCATCGGGTGCATGAGGCCGTCGACGATCTGGAAGCAGGCTCGCTCACCCTGGCTTTCCTGCCTGTGCATGGCGCCAGCCTGACTGACGCGGTACCTGGTCAAAAATGTTAATTGAAAACTATTCTCATCGGTCGGTAAGATGCGGCTCCTTCCCGCTCAGGTCAGGTATGACGATTGTCGGATCTGGATCTCAAAGGCCTTTTCCAGCAGCACGCCAGGGCGCTACAGAGCTTCCTGCTGCGCAAGAGCCGTGACCCCCACCTGGCTGCCGATCTGGTCCAGGAAAGTTTCCTGCGCCTGACCGAGCAGGCGCGGCACGACCACATCGAGAATACCCCGGCCTATCTCTACCGTACCGCGCGCAACCTGCTGATCGACCACCGTCGCCAGCAGGATCGACGCAAGACCGACCTGGTGGGCGACGAGGTGCTCAACGCTGTCGAAGATGAGGTCGACAGCCTGGAAGACACGACCGAGAGGCAGCAACGTATGGAGCTGTTGCAGCGTGCTGTGGCCGAACTGCCACCGCGTACCCGCGAAATCTTTCACCTCAACCGAATCGAAGGGCTGACCCATGCCGAGGTCGCCAGGCGTCTGGCAATCAGTGACAGCTCGGTGCAAAAGCACCTGTCCAAGGCGCTGTCGCATGTCATGGAACGCCTGGGTGCAGGCCCATGAGCGGGAAAAATGCCGGTATCGCCGGGCGCTTTTACGGTAAAAGAGCCGCCCGAGCGTCATTACCCTTATAAGACGAACCGAGAGCACGACGTGAATAGCCCAGACCTGCAGGATCGCGGGATTCGCCAGGCCGCTGCCGAATGGGCGGTGCGCCTGAGCGATTCGCCACTCGCCGAGGATGAGCAGCAGGCGCTGCAGGCCTGGCTCGCCCTCGATTCGCGTCACGCCGCTGCCCTGCAGTTCGCTCGGCATACCTGGGGTGACCTCGCCGGTCTGACGGAGCCGCTTCTCGATGCTCCGCGGCGTGCACCCGCTCGGCCGCTTGCCGCGCCGCCAAGGCGCCGTAGCAGGCGTGCACTGCGTTGGCTGAGCAGCGCCTCGCTGGCGGTGATCGTTACCGCTGTCGGCTGGACGCAGGGTAACGCGCTGTACCTGCCACTGATCGCCGACCACCTGACCGCCAGCGGGGAAGTGCGCACCTTCGAGCTGCCCGACGGTAGCCAGGCGACGCTCGATGCGCGCAGTGCCATACGCCTCGATTACACCTCCCAGGCGCGGCGTATCGAATTGCTGGCCGGCTCGGCCATTTTTCAGACGGCTCCGGTGGGCAAGCACGAGTCACGGCCATTCATCGTCGACAGCGGTGGTGGCAAGGCCCAGGCGCTGGGCACGCGTTTTCTGGTCAGCCGGGGTGACGCCGAGCAGGCGCTCGTCGGTGTCATGCAGCACCGTGTGGCCGTCAGCAAACATGGTCAGAGCCTGATTCTCGACGAGGGGCAGAGTGCGCGTTTCGACGCCGATGGGCGGATCGAGCGGCTGAGCCTGGATCTGTCGCGCGCCAGCAGTTGGCAGCGCGGTCTGCTGATTTTCGATCAGGTACCGTTGCAGCAGGTGGTGACCCAGCTCAATCGTTACCGCGACGGGCACATTCTCATCGCTGGCGGCCAACTGGCGCAGCGCCGAGTCAGCGGTGTGTTCCGCCTGGACTCGCTGGACGGTGCGGTCGCTACCCTCACGGGCGAGCTGCAGGCCCGGCATAGCGATCTGCCCGGCCTCAGCATCATTTACTGAGCCGCGTTCGCCTGGGCTTTTCAGCCGAACGAATAATTTCCAAAAACGCTTACTGAGTTTTCCCGGCTGCAACGTCTTGCTTGTTGATAGTGATTTTCATTACACGCCAATATCAACAAAGAGCAGGGTCGATGGGCAACAAGGGAATGCGTCATTCAATCGCCGGAAACCAGAAAGGGCATCGCGCTCTGGGGCTGGCGGGTGGTTTGCTGGTGGGTGTGGCGCTGGTCGCTGGCAGTAGCGCCTGGGCCCAGCAGTCGGCGCCTTTGGCGGCGGATGCGGGCGGCGCTGTGAGGGCAGCTCAGGTCCAGTTCGATATTCCCGCACAGCCGCTGGGGAGCGCTGTGATCGCCTTTGCCGAGCAGGCCGGGATTCAGGTGTTCTTCGACAGCAGCAAGCTGGCAGGGCTGCAGAGTCGTGAGCTGAAGGGGCCGCACGGGCCGGAGCAGGGCTTGCGTCTGCTGCTCAGTGGTCTGCCGGTCAGCTACAGCTTCACGGGTGAGCGGCGGGTCAACGTGGAGCGGGTGGCCGAAGTCGCCGGCACGCTGCAGATCGATGCGACGACCATCGAATCGACCCGCGACGTCAGCAATGAATGGATCTACCAGGCGCCGCGCTCGGTCAGCGTTATCACCCGTGACCAGCTCGACCGCAACCCGCCACGGCATGCGGCCGACATGCTGGTCGAAACGCCAGGCGTGTACAGCGCGGTGAGCGCCCAGGATCCAGGGCTGTCGGTAAACATCCGCGGCATGCAGGACTTCGGTCGGGTCAACACGATGATCGATGGCATGCGCCAGAACTTCAACGAGAACGGCCATCAGCAGCGCAATGGCCAGCTCTACGCGGATTCCGAGCTGATCAGCAGCGTGGTGATCGAGAAGGGCCCGCGCTCCGACGTCACCGGTGCCGCGTCGATTGCCGGCAGCGCCAACTTCGGCACGCTGAATGTCGACGACATCATTCTGCCGGGCCAGGATCAGGGCGTGCGCCTGCGCGGCATGACCGGCCTGGGCGGCCACGGCAATGGCGTCAACTTCATCGGCAGTGCCGCTGTGGCCGGGCGCTTCGATGACCGCTGGGAGCTGCTCGCCGCCCGTAGCCGACGCAGCTTCGGCGATTACGCGCCGGGCTCGCGTCGGGAGAACTTCGATTTCCTGCTCGGTGGCGTTCAGGATTCCGACCGCCCGATCACGCAGGTCGTCGATCGCATCAAGTTCTCCGATCAGGAGCAGGATTCGGAGCTGTTCAAGGCGCGCTTCGTCATCAATCCGGAGCAGGCCCTGCAGTTCACCTACATCAATACCGACCTCGGCTATGCCAACGTGTCCGACCGCCGGGTGATCAACCCGGTCGACGGCGCAGCACGGGACGGTGAAGAGGCCTGGCAGAAATACGGCGATGCCAGTGCCCGTTCGCAGTCCTTCGGGCTGGACTACAGCGTCGATTCCGACTCGCCGCTGCTGGATCTCAAGGCCAAGCTCTACTACGTCACCACCCGCAACCAGCGCGACACCGCCGCCGGGCGACCGGTCGTCACGGGCGGCGTGAACATGACCGATACCGCCTGGCGACTGGGTTACTGCGACCAGAGCCCGGTGCCCGGCTCCTGGACCAGTGCCTGCGAGGCCGGGCTGGGTAACGATGCGCGTACCAAGATCGACACCATCGGCTTCACCCTGGACAACACCGCGCGCTTCGCCTTGGTTGGCGTCGAAGGTTTTCGCTTCAACCATGGCCTGGAGTACTTCCAGGATCGTGGCGCCTCGGACACCGTCTACAACCGCCAGGGCCGTGAAGTGGGTAGCGACACCAATACCCTCAACCCCAACGGCAAGCGCAGCATCACCAGCGCTTTTGGCAGCCTTACCTTCGAGACCGAGCAGATCACGCTGTCGGGTGGCCTGCGTTATGACTACTACAGGCTCAAGGGCAAGACCCGCGTACCCGTTACGGACTGGACCTACGAGGGCCGTGCCCAGGTTTACAACCGTCTGCTCACGCAATCCATCGCTGACACTCAGCTACGCTGCACCAGCTACGTGGCGCCTGTGATACGCGGCCAGAGCGAAGCGGCGCGCCTGGCCCGTCAGGCGCGTACCAGAGCGAGTGCCTGCGCCAACATCCCGGGACTGCAGGCCAGACTGGCGGCCGACCCGACCTCGGATCCGCGCTACTACACGAGTTTCTATGATGGCATCTGGTCGTCCAACACCGGCATGCGCGCGTACGAGGTCGATGAGAGCCTGGACAAATTCCTGCCTACATTCGCTGCCGCGTACCGCCCTACCGACTGGCTGGAAGTCTTTGCCAGTTGGGGCAAGTCCTGGCGGCCGCCGGCGCTGACAGAGTCGCTGATGGAGGGCTCCCATCCCGGTGACCCTTTCGCCACCATGTACCCCAATCCCTACGCCGAACCAGAGACGTCGCGCAGTTGGGACCTGGGCTTCAACGTCAACAAGCTGGACCTGGTCACGGTGGGCGACCAGTTCAACGCCAAGGTCACGTACTACGACACGCGCGTCGACAATTACCTGATCACCTCGATGGACAATGCCCTGCCGGGCATGACCGGCGGACTGGGTAACACCATGTTCGTCAATAATCAGGCCCGCATGCAGTTTCGCGGGGTCGAGCTGGAACTGGACTACGACGCCCGCCGCTGGTACAGCGGCCTGAACTACACCCATGTGATCGGTGGCGACAACGATATCTGCCAGAAGACTTTCCCGCTCGGCAGCGACAACATCCGCGAAGACATGCCCCGTGAGGACGGCAGCTATTCGGACCTTCGCAACCAGGCCGTAGCCGCTGGATACCCCTCCTACCAGGCCTACCTGGATGCCCAGACCTATTGCGGGGGAGACGTGTTCGGCATGAACAGCGCCCGCAACTCTCCGATGGATCGCGGCAGTTGGGTGTTCGGCACCCGCTGGCTGAACGAAAGCCTGGAACTGGGCACTCGCCTCAACTACAGCGCCGCCGGCCGGCCCAGAGGCTGGAGCACCGACCTGTGGCCGAGCTACACCACCTGGGACCTGTTCGCCAGCTATCGCATCAGCCGCAACCTGCAGCTGCGCGCCACAGTGGAAAACATCCGCGACCGCAGCTACGTCATGGGCTACTCGGACATCTTCGTCAAATCCTATGGGCCCGGTCGTACCGTGATGGGCGGCTTCGAACTGCAGTTCTGAATAGGGTCGTCGCCTGTGAGGGTCCTGTTCGATGCACTCCGGTGACGGTGTGCGTATCGGTACCGCGAGGTGCCAATCAACCGGCGAACGATCGCCAAGCAAGGAGAAACAACGATGGCAATTTCCTATAGCTACGATGCCGACCACTTCCCGATCAACTTCACCTCGGGTGGCTCGCTTGCAGAATTGTTGGGCGCTTATGAAGCCAATGGCGTTGCCGGTCAGCACCCGGCCAACACTGGCGGTTTCTACACCAATGGCGTCGCGTCAGGGCTGTCCGGCGATACCTACGCGCTGTCGCTCAACAACGGCGCCTTCTCGTTCTCGGCGGTCGGCAACCTGTCCTACAACTTCAGCAGCCACTCGCTGTACGGCACCCTGCAGCAGGTGACCCTGGGGGGTGGCCTGAATGCCAACGGTACCGTTTCCAGCCCGCTGATCAGCTTCGACTTCGGCAACACGCCGCTGACCGCCACGGCGGCGGAAGGTCGCGACAATGCCGTGCACGATGTGATCTGGGGCTTGATGAACGGTTCGGTCGAAGGGGCTACCGACAGCGCCGGTACGCCGAACGACGGTGGCCTGCTGGCCGTGCTGGAAGCTGCCGGGCTGGCCGACGACATCATCACCGCAGCGGGTTCGTCGTTGAGCGAGTCCGAGTTGCTGCTGGCTGCCTGATCATCAGGCAATAAAAAGCGAACGGATAAGTCATCCCGTCCGCTCTGGTAACGCCGTCACGGCCCGTGTTTTCCAAGGCCCAGGCTGTGACGGTCACGAATTCTGGGTGTCGCCCGGGCGCCCGTCAATGGCGCCGGGGGATGCCGCCGGGCGTGTCGCGCCTGGCATTGCGCCAAGGAGCCCCTGCATGCGTGCGCCCGTTCCCGCGGCTGCCAACGAGATACTTCAGGCCCTGCGTGCCTGCCGATCAGGGCTGCTGCATGTCGGCCTGTTCTCTGCGGTGATCAACCTGCTGATGCTGGCACCTGCGCTCTACATGCTGCAGGTCTATGACCGGGTGCTCGCCTCCGGCAATGCCATGACCCTGTTGATGCTGACCCTTATCGTGGTCGGGCTGTTCGTGTTCGCCGGAGCGCTGGAATGGATCCGCAGCCTGCTGGTGATCCGGCTCGGTACGCAGATGGACATGCGCCTCAATGCACGGGTATTCGAGGCGACCTTCGAAGCCAACCTGAGCAACGCGCGACAGACCTCGACCCAGGCGCTGAGCGATCTCACCAGCCTGCGTCAGTTCGCCACCGGCAATGCGCTGTTCGCCTTCTTCGACGCCCCCTGGTTCCCGGTGTATCTGGGGGTGATCTTCCTGTTCAGCCCGTGGCTTGGTCTGCTTGCCCTGGTAGGTGCCCTGGCGCTGGTGATGCTGGCCTGGCTCAATCAGCGCCTGACCCGAGAGCCGCTTGGCGAGGCTGCACGGCTGTCCATCGCGGCGAATCAGCAAGCCGCCGGCCATTTGCGTCAGGCCGAAGCCATCGAGTCGATGGGCATGCTTGGCGCGATACGCCAGCGCTGGTTCGCCCTGCATGCCGGCTTCCTGGGCCAGCAGAACCTGGCCAGTGAAAAGACCGCCGTGTTCAGCGCCTGGTCCAAGTACGTGCGTCTGGCGCTGCAGTCACTGGTGCTGGGCCTGGGTGCCTGGCTGGCCCTGGATGGGCTGATCACGCCGGGTATGATGATCGCCGGTTCCATACTCATGGGCCGGGTGCTGGCGCCCATCGATCAGGTCCTCGGCGTCTGGCGGCAGTGGAGCAATGCGCGGCTGGCCTATGAGCGGCTGTCGGCGCTGCTCCAGGCGCACCCGCCGCGCCAGGCAGGCATGCCGCTGCCCGCGCCGCTCGGTGCGCTACGCGTCGAGCAGCTCAGCGCTTTCGCCCCGGGCACCCGCACGCCGTGCCTGGTGAACCTTGGTTTCGCCCTGGGGGCGGGCGAGGTGCTGGGTGTGATCGGCCCCTCGGGCTCGGGCAAGTCGTCCCTGGCACGCCTGCTGGTGGGCGTGGCCAAGGCGCAGACCGGCAAGGTGCGCCTGGATGGCGCCGATCTCCAGCAATGGGACCGCACTGCGCTCGGGGCTCATATCGGTTACCTGCCGCAGGACGTGCAGCTGTTCGCCGGCAGCGTGGCCGAGAACATTGCCCGTTTCACCGAGGTGGATGCGCAGAAGGTGGTGGCCGCCGCGCGTATGGCCGGTGTGCATGACCTGATCCTGCAACTGGCCGACGGCTACGATACCCGTCTCGGTGAAGGCGGCACCGGCCTGTCCGGGGGACAGCGGCAGCGTATCGGCCTGGCCCGTGCACTGTATGGCCTGCCAGCGCTGATCGTGCTCGATGAGCCGAACTCCAATCTCGACGAAGTGGGTGAGCAGGCCCTGCTGGCAGCCATCGCCGAAGCGAAGCGGCAAGGTTGCACCCTGGTGCTGATCGCCCACAAGCCGTCATTGCTGGCCAGTACCGACAAGCTGCTGGTACTGCGTGACGGACAGATGCAGGCGTTCGGGGCCGCCGAGCGGGTCCTGCAGGAGTTGCAACCCAAGGCGGCACCCTTAGCTGCAGCCTTGCGCGGGGCCCCATCGCTGAGCATGAGTTACAGCAGCCACGGAGTGGCATCCTGATGGCCCAGTCCTTGCGCAAGGAGGGGCCACTGGCCGATGTGCTGCCCCTCGACGAGCGGCGTTATTCACGCATGGGTGGCTGGCTGCTGGCAGTCGGTTTCGGTGGTTTTCTGCTTTGGGCTGGGCTGGCCCCCCTCGACAAGGGCGTGGCGGTCAGCGGCAACGTAGTGGTCGCCGGCAATCGTCAAGCCGTGCAGCATCCCTCTGGTGGGGTGGTTCAGAGCCTGCTGGTACGTGACGGTGATCAGGTCGACGCCGGTCAGGTGCTGATTCGCATGGACGCCACGCAGATCCGTGCCCAGCGCGAATCGCTGTTCGTTCAGCACCTTGGAGCAGTGGCCAGCAGCGCTCGCCTGGAGGCCGAGCGTGACGGGCTGGCGGCCATCGCATTTCCGCCGGCCATCGCTTCAGCTGACGATCCACGGGTCGACTCGACCCTGGCCTTGCAGCGGCAGTTGCTCGCCAGTCGACGAGCCGCGTTGCGTCTGGAGCTCGATGGCCTGCAGGAGAGCATTGCCGGCAGCCAGGCCGTGCTCGAAGGGCTGCGCGCCGCCAAGGCTCACAAGGACGAGCAGCGCAGCAGCATGCAGGCGCAATTGCAGGGGCTGCGCGAGCTGGCCCGCGAAGGCTACGTGGCCCGCAATCGGCTGTTGGAAAACGAGCGGCTGTATGCCCAGCTCAATGGTGACATCTCCGAAGACCTCGGCAATATCGGCCGCACTCAGCGGCAGATACTCGAGCTGCGTCTGCGTGCCGCGCAGCGTGGCGAGGAGTACCAGCAGGACGTCCGTCAGCAGCTTGCCGATTCACGCCTCAAGGTGGAGGAACTGGGCAGCCGACTGAGCGCTGCCGACTTCGAACTGGCCCACAGTGAAGTCCGTGCCCCAGCCGCGGGCACCGTGGTCGGGCTCGACGTATTCACCGAGGGTGGGGTGATTTCGCCGGGGCAGATGCTGATGGAGATCGTCCCGCAGGACGCTCCGTTGCTGGTCGACGCACGAGCCCCCGTGGAACTGGTCGACAAGCTGCAGCCCGGCCTGGACGTGGAACTGCTGTTCGTCGCCTTCAACCAGAGCCGTACGCCGCGGGTCAATGGCAAGGTGACGCTGGTATCCGCTGACCGCCTGCTGGATGAAAAGACCGATCAGCCCTATTACCGGCTGCGCGTGCAGGTGGACGACGACGGGTTGCGGCAGTTGCAGGGCCAACAGATTCGGCCCGGCATGCCGGTGGAAGCCTTCGTGCGCACCGGTGAGCGTTCGTTGCTCAACTATCTGTTCAAGCCGCTGACCGATCGCACCCATATGGCGCTGGTGGAAGAATGAAAGTATCGAATCGAACCCGGCGTCGGGTCTCGCCAGCCCTCAGGTGCGGGATCCTGCTGCTCGGTGCGCTGCTCGCCGGGCCGAGCCTCGCGTTCGGCGTGATGGACGCTTACGCCCTGGCCCTGCGCAATGATCCGACTTTTCGCGCCGCCACCCGCGAGCGGGATGCTGGCGTGGAGAACCTGGCCATCGGCCGTGCCGGCTTGCTGCCGAACCTCTCGTACAGTTATCGCAAGGCCCGCAACGAGTCCGATGTCACGGCGGGCGGGGGGACCAACGGCCGTGATTACGACAGCTACTCCTCGGCGCTGACCCTGCAGCAACCGCTGTTCGATTACGCCGCCTGGGCCGAGTACCGCCAGGGCGTGGCCAAGGCAGCGCTGGCCGACGAACGTCTGCGTGGGCGTGGCCAGGAACTGGTGGTGCGGGTGTTCGAGGCATACAGCCAGGCATTGCTGGCTGGTGAGCAGATCGAGCTGGCGGGTGCCCAGCGGCGTGCCTATGCCGAGCAGTTGCAGCTCAACCAGCGCACCTTCGAGGCTGGCGAAGGCACCCGTACCGACCTGCTGGAAACCCGCGCTCGCCATGATCTGTCGCGGGCGCAGGAGATCGAGGCGCAGGATGCCCTGGATGCCGCGCTGCGCGATTTGCAGGCAATCATCGGCGAGCCGGTCGAGCTTCGCCAACTGGCCCCACTGAGCGGCCCGTTCAGCGCCGAACCGCTGGCTCCGGCACGGTTCGAAGGCTGGCGCGACATGGCCATGGCGCACAACGCCGAACTCGCCAGCCAGCGCCATGGGCTGAGCGTGGCCGAGCAGGAAGTCGAGCGTCAGCGCGCCGGGCACCTGCCAACGCTGGGGCTGTACGCCAGTTCGCGCAAGACCAGCTCCGACTCGGAAAGCACCTACAACCAGAAGTACGACACCGACAGCATCGGCATCCAGCTCAGTATGCCGTTGTTCGCCGGTGGCGGTGTATCGGCGGCGCGGCGTCAGGCAGCGGCATCCTACGAGCAGGCCCGCTACGAGCTGGACGCCCAGCGCGACGGGGTGCTCAACGAGCTGCGGCGGCAGTTCAACCTGTGTGCGAGCAGCACCGCCAAGGTGCGCGCCTATGAGCTGGCGGTCGAGTCGGCCAGCGGTTTGATCGACGCCACCCGAAAGAGCGTGACCGGTGGCGAACGGGTCAACCGCGATGTGCTCGATGCCGAGCAGCAGCTCTACAGCGCCCGGCGGGATCTGGCCGAGGCCCGTTATGGCTACCTGCGCGCCTGGTTGCAGCTGCGCTACCTGGCCGGGGTGCTCGGTGAGGCGGATCTGCGCCACTTGAGCCGTTACTTCCCGGCTAGCGCATGACAGTTGGCTCACGGAGCGAGTGACGGTGTTTACCGACTTTCTCCTGCTGATTCGTCAGTTATCCAGATGATGCCGAGCACCGCTCGGGAGGCCCGTACAAGGAGAGACCCCATGACCGCCCAACAGGCACAGCTGTCCCATCCACTGCGTTCGCAGCGTCTCAACCAACTGACTCACGAGCCTCATGGCAAGCTCGATGCGCTGGTCAAAGGCCATGATCCGTTCGGCAGTCCAGAGCGTTTCGCACGCTTCGTCGCCGCCCAGTATCTGTTCCAGTACGACCTGGAAACGCTCTATCACGACCCCGCGCTGCTCGCGTTGCTGCCGGATCTGCCGGCACGCTGCCGGTTGCAGCAGGCCCGTCTCGATCTGGCTGACCTTGGCCTGCCGGTGCCACTGGGCGATGAGTCTATTCGTGGCCAGTCCCTGGGGCTCGGCGCCGCCCTTGCCTGGCTGTTCGTGTCCGAGGGCTCCAAGCTGGGGGCGGCCTTCCTACTCAAGCGCATGCCCGCTCTGGGCCTGAGCGAGACCTTCGGGGCGCGGCATCTTGGCGAGCCCGAGGGTGGCCGGGCGCAAGGCTGGAAAACCTTCGTCGCGGCGCTCGACGGTGTCGAACTGGATGAGCAGCAGGAGCGCGAGGCCGAGGCTGCCGCCATCGCGGCCTTCGAGCGTTTCGCCGTGCACCTGGAGCGCAGCTTTGCCTGATACGCCACAGACGGTGGCGAGTGGCTGGGCACGCTGGCTATGGCTGGCGCTCGCCTACCTGAGCATCTGCATGGCGGCGCTGGGCGTGCTGGTACCTGGCTTGCCGACCACCGAGTTCGTACTGCTTGCCGCCTGGGCCGCGTCGCGCAGTTCACCACGGCTTAGCGCCTGGCTGGAGAGCCATCGTCTGTTCGGCCCGCTGCTGCGCAACTGGCGGGACGGTGGTGTGGTCACCCGGCGTACCAAGCTGGTAGCAAGCCTGAGCATGCTGATGGCCTTCGCCATCATGCTGCTGACAGTAGCGCACACGCCGTCGCTGATTTTCGCCGGCCTGGGCATGAGCGGCGGCGCGCTGTGGATCTGGTCTCGGCCGGAGCGACCACGCAAAGACAATTGCGCCCCATAGCCCGCGGTTGAGGGCAGCGATAGCTGGGATGCGTCGATATTAGACCTGGAGTTTTCGGTCGATTGTGCTCGGGTATCGCTTCGCTCGACGCCAGGCTGCGCATGCTGCGTTTGGCTTATGCTATGCCTTCGATCGAACGAGGGCCTGGCGATGAACAAGGATATCGGCGAGATCAGCGGTGCCTGCCATTGTGGCGGGGTGCGCTTTCAGGTGACGCTGAGCGACGGCCTGCATACCGCGCGGCGCTGCAACTGCTCCTATTGCCGGATGCGCGGCGCGGTGGCGGTATCTGCCGAACTGGCGGATTTCCGCGTGCTGCAGGGCGCAGACTTACTGACGGTCTATCGATTCAACACCAAGAGCGCGGAGCATCACTTCTGCTCGCGCTGCGGTATCTACACCCACCATCAACGCCGTTCCAATCCTCATCAGTACGGCGTCAACGTGGCGTGCCTGGAGGGTGTCAGCCCGTTCGACTTCGCCGAGGTGCCTGTCAGCGATGGCATCGCCCACCCGAAGGACGACCCCTCTGGCGCCGGACCGCGACAGGCTGGCGTGCTGCGCTTCATCCCGTCGTGAGCGTGCAGCCCGCCGCGCAGAAATGAAAATGCCGCGTAGCTTGGGGGCCACGCGGCATCGGGTACTGCAGGCGTGGTATTACGGCATCAGAACGCCGGAACCACCGCACCTTTGTATTTTTCCAGGATGAAGGCTTTCACTTCGTCGCTGTGCAGGGCCTTGACCAGCTTCTGTACGGCGGCGTTGTCCTTGTTGTCTTCACGGGTCACCAGGATGTTGACGTACGGCGAATCGCTGCCTTCGATGGCCAGGGCATCCTGGGTCGGGTTCAGCTTGGCTTCCAGCGCGTAGTTGGTGTTGATCAGCGCCAGGTCGACCTGGGTCAGAACGCGCGGCAGGGTCGCGGCTTCCAGTTCACGTACCTTGATGCCCTTCGGGTTCTCGGCGATGTCTTTCGGCGTGGAGAGGATGTTGTTGGCATCCTTGAGCGTGATCACGCCGGCTTTCTGCAGCAGCAGCAGGGCACGGCCGCCATTGGTGGCGTCGTTGGGGATCACCACGTTGGCGCCTTGCGGCAGGTCTTTCAGATCCTTGATCTTGCTGGAGTAGGCGCCGAATGGTTCGACGTGCACACCGCCTACGCTGACCAGAGTGGTGCCACGGCTCTTGTTGAACTCGTCCAGGTAGGGCTGGTGCTGGAAGAAGTTGGCGTCCAGACGCTTCTCGGCAACCTGTACGTTGGGCTGTACGTAGTCGGTGAACACCTTGACGTCCAGCTCCACGCCTTCTTTGGCCAGTGCCGGTTTGACAAAGTTGAGGATCTCCGCGTGCGGCACGGCCGACGCCGCGACGCTCAGGGTTTCAGCCTGGGCAGCGCTGGAAAAGGCTGCGACGACAGCCAGGGCAGTAAGCAGTTTTTTCATCGTTTGACTCCTTGAGATGAGGCGGCGTGGCGGCAAAGTGCCGGTCGTCCGTTCCAGCTGTTTATTTACGGGAGAAGTGCACCACCAGCCGATCGCCGATGGTTTGCAGGATTTGTACGAGCACCACCAGCAGCGCCACGGTCACGAACATCACGTCCGGCTGATAACGCTGATAGCCGTAACGCACCGCCAGGTCACCCAGGCCGCCGCCGCCGATCAGGCCACTCATCGCGGTGTAGGACACCAGGGTGATGGCGGTGACGGTGACCGCCGCCAGAATGCCCGGCAGGGCCTCGGGCAACAGGGCGTTGAAGATGATCTGGCGGGTGCTGGCACCCATCGCCTGGGTCGCTTCGATGATGCCGCGGTCGACCTCGCGCAGGGCGGTTTCCACTAGGCGCGCGAAGAACGGCGTGGCGCCGACCACCAGCGGCGGTATGGCGCCCGCAACCCCCAGCGATGTGCCGGTGATCAGCACCGTGACCGGGATCAGCAGGATCAGCAGGATCACGAAAGGCACCGAACGCAGAATGTTCACCAGCAGCGAGACCACCGCGTAGAGCGCCTTCTGTTCGAACATCTGCCGTGGTCCGGTGAGGAACAGCAGCACGCCGAGGGGCAGGCCGAACAGCACGGTGAACAGCATGGAGCCGCCCAGCATGTTCAGGGTATCGAGGCTGGCCTGCCAGATTTCCAGCCAGTCGACGTTGGGCAGTAGGGTTTCCATCAGCGCAAGACCTCCAGGTGCACATCGGCCGCTTCGAAGCGGGCCAGGGCCGCGTCGATATCGCCGCCACTCAGGGCCAGGGTCAGTTGGCCGTAGGGCGTATCCTTGATGCGGTCGATACGCCCGGCGAGGATGCTATAGTCGATACCGGTTTCCCGGGCGACCTGGCCGAGGATCGGCGAATAGGTCGAGTCCCCCTGAAAGGTCAGGCGCAGGATGCGACCCTGAACATGGGCGAAATCGTCGCGCTGCTCGTTTTCGTCGACCTGCTCGGCCTCCTGAACGAAGCGCCTGGTGGTGGCATGCTGCGGGTGCAGGAAGACGTCGGCGACGGCGCCCAGTTCGACGATCACGCCAGCATCCATGACCGCCACGCGGTCGCAGACGCGACGAATCACGTCCATTTCATGGGTGATCAGGACGATGGTCAGGCCCAGTTCGCGGTTGATCTCGGCCAGCAGTTGCAGCACCGACGCGGTAGTTTGCGGGTCGAGGGCACTGGTGGCCTCGTCGCAGAGCAGAATCTTCGGCCGGGTCGCCAGCGCCCGGGCGATGCCCACACGCTGCTTTTGCCCGCCGGACAGTTGTGCCGGGTACTTGTTGGCGTGGTCCTGCAGGCCGACGCGCTCGAGCAGGGCGGCGACGCGCTGCTCGATCTCCGCGTTGGCCACGCCAGCCAGCTTCAAGGGCATCGCGACGTTGGCGGCGACGGTCTTGGATGACAGCAGGTTGAAATGCTGGAAGATCATCCCGACCTGCTGGCGGAACGAGCGCAGGCCATCGGCACCGAGTGCGGTCACGTCCACGCCGTCGATATCGATGCGTCCGCCGGAAGGCTCTTCGAGGCGGTTGATCAGACGCAGCAGGGTACTCTTGCCGGCACCGGAGTGACCGATGATGCCGAATACTTCGCCACGGTCGATGTGCAAATCGCAGGGTTGCAGGGCGGGGATATCGCGGCCACTGACGCGGTACGCCTTGTGAACCTGGTGGAAGTCGATCACGCGTTAAACCTTTTGGGTTCGTCGTTTTTGCCGGATAGGCATATAGATTAGATGCGCTAGTTTATCCGGCGCTTGTTAGGCCTCAAAGATATTTGTAGGCCTATGTTTATAGCTAAAAAGCTGGTTGATGTGCGCCGCTCCAGGCGGCACATCCCCTTCAGCTACCGATTGCGCGCACTCAGTATCAGGTGGGGCACCTGAACGGGTTTCACGGCATGGCTGAGGGTCAGCTTGAAGGTCGGGTCGCGTTTCATCACCCGTGCTTCGAGCAGGCCGGTGACGCGGCGCAGATCCTCGGCGCTGCGCACCTGGATATGCACGGTGCGATCGAAGGTCACCACATCCGCAGCCACAGCATCGAGGCGTTCGAACAAGGCGGCCTCATCACGGCTATCCAGCATCGGCAGGCTGACTTCGCTGCGTTTGGCGGCAGGATCGATCAGTTGCGCCGGCACTTCCGGTTGCGCATCGGCGGCACGGGTCGCCGCTGCCTGGGCCTCGGCAGCCTGGCGCAACAGGCGCAGTTGTTCCTGACGCGCGGCCTGGGCCTGCTCACCGGCCTGGCGGGCCTGCTCGACTGCGCTCAGCTCGGCTTCACGGGCCTTGCCGATGGCGCCATCCAGGCCGGTGGTCAGCGCCGGGGCCTTGGGCATCAGGTTGCGCGCATGCCCCAGGGATTGGGCGGCCTTGTCGAGATCGCCGCTTTCCAGGGCTTTCTGACCTTCCTGCAGATAGGCTTCGGACAGGCGTCGCTGGGCGTGCAGCACCGCCGCGGGGTCACCGCTCTGCTGCAGCGCTTCGAATTGCGCCTCGGCCTCGGCCAACTGGCCAGCGGCCAGGTTGGCGTCGAACTGCTCCTGTGCACTGGGAGCAACCGCCACGGCAGCCGGAGCCGCAGCGGGTTCGGCTTCCTGGCGGCTTTGGCAGCCGACCATCAGCAGAACCAGTGCGGCCAGAGCGGCACGGCATAGGGGGAACGATGTCATGGCTGCGAGTCTCGATTTGTGCAAAAAACACGCAATTCTACACGCTGGCTGGTGTGCTGACCAAATTCCGCGATTCACGCTCGGCGGCGCGGCAGTGCGAAACTGAGCAGGAACAGGCTGGCTGCGGAAACCACGATGGACGGGCCGGCCGGGGTGTCCTGCAGCCAGGACAGGCTGAGGCCGCTGCACACCGCGACGATGCCCAGCAGGCTCGCGCCAAAGGCCATTTGTTCCGGGGTGCGCGCATGTCGCTGCGCGGCAGCGGCGGGGATGATCAGCAACGAGGTGATCAGCAGCACGCCGACGATCTTCATGGCCACTGCGATGACGATGGCGATGAGCAGCATCAGACCGAGGCGGATCGCTGCCACCGGCAGACCTTCCACCCTGGCCAGTTCCTCGTGCACGGTAATCGCCAGCAACGGGCGCCACATCAGCACCAGCAGGATCAGTACCAGAGCACTGCCAGCAAGAATCCAGGCCAGATCGGTGGTGCTGACGGCGAGCAGGTCGCCGAACAGGTAGCCCATCAGGTCGATGCGTACGTCGCGCATGAAACTCAGCACCACCAGGCCCAGCGACAGCGTACTGTGGGCGAGGATGCCGAGCAGCGTATCGCTGGCCAGTGGCTGGCGGGTCTGCAGGGTGACCAGCAGGATCGCCAGCAGCACGCAGCCGACGGTCACCGCGAAGGTCGGGCTGACGTCCAGCATCAGCCCCAGGGCCACACCGAGCAGCGCGGCATGGGACAGGGTGTCGCCGAAGTAGGCCATGCGTCGCCACACCACGAAGGAGCCCAGCGGGCCGGCGACCAGCGCCAGAGCGAGGCCAGCGAGCAGGGCGTTGAGCAGAAAATCAGCCATGCGTGCAGCCATCTCCGTGTACATGGGGGCGAACCGGGCCGTTGATGGTCAGGCCCGGTTTGTCGCTGACCACGCCGCCATGCAGGTCGTGTTCATGGTCGTGGTGGTGGTGATAGACGGCCAGGCTCTGGGCGTCGCGGCCGAACAGCTCGACGAAGGCCGGATCGAAACTGACCTGCTCGGGATGCCCCGAACAGCACACGTGACGGTTCAGGCACACCACCTGATCGGTGGTGCTCATCACCAGATGGAGATCGTGGGAGACCATCAGCACGCCGCAGCCATGGCGATCGCGCAAACGGGTGATCAGCCGATACAGCTCGGCCTGGCCGGCGACGTCGACGCCCTGGACCGGCTCGTCGAGCACCAGCAACTGCGGTTCGCGCAGCAGGGCACGGGCCAGCAGCACGCGCTGCAGTTCGCCACCGGAGATACCCTGCAGCGGGCTGTCGAGCACCTGGCTGGCACCCACCTCCGCCAGCGCCGCCTGGGCCCGGGCACGGTCGACGCCGGGTACCAGGCGCAGAAAGCGCAGCACGCTGAGCGGCAAGGTCGGGTCGACGTGCAGTTTCTGCGGCATGTAGCCGATGCGCAGCTTGGGCTTGCGCCAGACGCTGCCGCTGTCCTGCTTGAGCAGGCCGAGCACCGCGCGTACCAGGGTGGTCTTGCCGGCGCCGTTGGGGCCGATCAGGGTGACGATCTCGCCGGGTTTGATGGTCAGCTCGACGTTATCGAGCACCGTCTGCCCGGAGAAACCGACAGTCACGCCTTCGAGGCGAATCAGTGCGTCGCTCATTTGCTGCCTTGGCAGCCTGCGCACAGGCCGACGACTTCCACGGTCTGGCTTTCGACGTTGAAGCCGACACCCTTGGCGCCGGTGACGATGGCGTCGCTGATCGCTGTCTGCTCCAGCTCCACGGCGGCATTGCAACTGCGGCAGATCAGGAACTGGCTCTGGTGAGCGTGTGCCGGATGGCTGCAGCCAACGAAGGCGTTGAGCGAGGCGATGCGGTGCACCAGGCCATTTTCGAGGAGGAAATCCAGGGCGCGATAAACGGTCGGCGGTGCAGCGCGGCGGCCATCTTCCTCGCTGAGCACGCCAAGAATGTCGTAGGCGCCCAGCGGCTTGTGGCTGGCCCATACCAGCTCCAGCACCCGCTTGCGCAGAGTGGTCAGGCGCAGGCCCTGGCGAGCGCAGATGGCCTCGGCTTCGGCCAGCGCGTGGCTGACGCAGTGGGAGTGGTCATGGGGGCGCGATGCCAAAGGCGGCACGACGCTGACGGGTTTGTACATGGCGAGGGCCTCGAAGCGTAGGACGTTATTCTATTACGCATCGGCCATCGCGCGCCAAATGAATGCGGCTGACGGTCGCCTGACGGCGATCAAAAGGCCTGGCTGGCTGCCAGGAAAGTACGGCTGTAGGGTGCTTCGGCCTGGTTATGACGGATCTGGTCGGCGCTCAGTGATTCGATGATACGACCCTCCTGCATCAGCCCGAGGTTGGGGCAGAGATGGGCCACCACTGCCAGGTCATGACTGACGAGCAGGTAGGCGAGATTGCGATCACGCTGCAATCGTTTGAGCAGGTTGAGGATTTCCGCCTGCACCGAAACGTCCAGCGCGGAAGTCGGTTCGTCGAGCAGCAGCAGGTCCGGCTCGAGAATCAGTGCGCGGGCAATCGCCACGCGCTGGCGCTGGCCACCGGAGAGCTCATGGGGGTAGCGAAAGCGCAGCTCGCGGGACAGCCCAACCTCGTCGAGCATGTTCAGCAGTCGGCGTTCGCTGCCATCGAGGCGGTGAATGCGCAGCGGTTCGCGCAACACCTGTTCTACCGTCTTGCGCGGATGCAGCGACGCATAGGGATCCTGAAACACCATCTGCAGGCGTCTGGCGAGGACGCCCCGTGGCGTACCTCGCAGATCACTACCCTCCAGACGTGCCTGGCCCCGGTAGCGCACCAGCCCCGCCAGGGCGCGCAATACGCTGGACTTGCCGCAGCCCGATTCGCCGATCAGGCCGTAGGCACCGCCACGCTCGATGTGCAGGGATACACCCTCGACGACCTGGCGCCCCGCGTAATCGACGACCAGATCGCTTACCTCCAGCAGCAGGCTCATGCGTCGAACTCCTCGAGTGGCCGTGACCAGTCCGGGGTACGTTGCGGGACCGTCAGCCAGTCCTGCGGGCTATGCAGGTCGGGGCGGCTGGCCAGCAGTGCGCGGGTGTAAGGGTGGCGAGCCAGATGCAGATCACGGGCGGCCAGCCGTTCGACGATGCGCCCGGCATACATGACCAGGATGCGGTCGCAGAACCCGGCGACCAGATCCAGATCATGGCTGATCAGCAACAGGCTGGAGCCCTGGCGCGCCAGCAGCTCATCGAGAACGCTCAGGAACTGGCGGCGTACGGTCACGTCCAGTGCCGAGGTCGGTTCATCGGCGATGATCAACTGCGGTTCGGTGATCAGCATCATGGCGATCATGATGCGCTGACCCATGCCGCCCGATACCTGATGGGGGTACAGCTCGTAGACCCGCTGTGGTTCGCGGATCTGCACTGCCTCGAGCATCGCCAGGCTGCGTTGACGCGCTTGCTCGCGGGCGTTGGGGTGGTGCAGCCGCCAGGTCTCGGCGATCTGCTCGCCGACCCGTTTGAGCGGGTTGAGCGAGAACTTCGGATCCTGAAGGATCATCGAGATGCGTCGACCACGTATCGTCTGCATCTGCCGTTCATCTGCCCGGATCAGGTCGATGCCGTCGAAGCTCATGCGGCTGGCGCTGACATGGCCGCCGCGGGCGGTAATCTGCAGCAACGCACGGGCAGTCTGCGACTTGCCACTGCCCGACTCGCCGACGATGCCCAGCTTTTCGCCCGCGCGCAGCGAGAAGCCGATGCCGCGCACCGCTTCATGCTGGCCGCGTGGCCCGTTGAAGCCCACGCGCAGATTTTCTACTTTGAGCAGGTCAGTCATGGCGGGGATCCAGGGCGTCGCGCAAACCGTCGCCGAACAGGTTGAAAGCCAGGCTGGCGATCAGGATCGCGCAACCTGGTCCGGCGGCGACCCACCATGCGGTTAGGCCATACTCCCGTCCGCTGGCGAGCATCGCGCCCCATTCCGGGCTGGGAGGCTGGGCGCCGAGGCCGAGAAAGCCGAGACCGGCAGCGGCAAGGATGATCGCCGCCATGTTCAGAGTCACTCGTACCACCACCGAGGGCAGGCACAGAGGCACGATATGCAGCACGATCAGGCGCAGGTGCGAGGCGCCGAGCAGGCGTGCCGCGGCAAGGTAATCCGCCTGGCGGATGGCGAGCGTTTCGGCCCGCGCCAGTCGCGCTATCGGGGGCCAGGCGGAAAGGGCGATGGCCATGATCGTATTGTCGATGCCTGGGCCGAGGGCCGCGACGAAGGCCAGGGCCAGAATCAGCCCGGGAAAGGCCAGGAACAGGTCGACGACACGCATCAGCACACGGTCGGTCCAGCCGCCGAAGTAGCCGGCGCAAACGCCGATCAGCAGGCCAAGGGGCGTGACGATGATGGCGCAGAGCAGGGCGATGTACAGCGTCAGCCGGGTGCCGTGCAGCAGCCTGCCGAGAATGTCGCGGCCCAGCTCATCGGTACCCAGCCAGTGCCGCGCCGAGGGCGCTTGCAGCGTTGCGGCAAGATCCTGTGCATTGAAGTCGCCCGGAGCCAGCCAGGGTGCAATCACCGCCAGGGTAACGAGCAGCAGGAGAATCACCAGCCCGGCCAGTGCCGAGTGATTGCTGCAGAAACGGCGCACGGCCAGGGCGCTCTGGCGGCTGCGTGCCTGCCAGATCGTCTCGGCCGGAGTTGGAGCGCTTTGCATCACAGGGCCTCCCGGGCGCGTGGGTCGAGCAGGCGGTAGAGCAGGTCGCTGAACAGGTTGAGCAGCACGAAGATCAGCCCCACCAACAAGGTGCAGCCGACCACTGCGTTCATGTCACCGGCCATCAGGGCATTGGTCATGTAGCGACCGAATCCGGGCCAGGCGAATACCGTTTCGATCAGCACCGCGCCTTCCAGCAGAAAGGCATAGGCCAGCGCCACTACCGTCACCAGCTGCACGGCGATGTTGGGGAAGGCATGCAGCCATACCGTGCGTGTCCAGGACAGGCCCTTGACCCGGGCAGTGACGATGTACTCCTGCTGCAACTGTTCGAGCATGAAGCTGCGTGTCATGCGGCTGATATAGGCGAAGGCGCTCAGGCCGAGGATCGATGCCGGCAGCACCAGGTGTGCCCAGGCATTGCGCAACACTGCCCATTCGCCCTGCCAGAGGGCATCGAGCAGGACGAAACCAGTGACGTTCTGGTAATTCCACTGGTAGGCGAAATCCAGTCTGCCTGGCCCGCCGACCCAGCCAAGAGCGGCGTAGAACAGCGCAAGAGCCATCAGGCCGAGCCAGAAGCTCGGCGTCGAATAGCACAGCAGGCCGATTATTCTTACGCCATGATCGAGCGGGCCGTTGCGGCGCATCGCGGCCAGCACGCCGAGCGGAATGCCCAGTAGCGTGCCGATCAGCATGGCCACACTGGCCAGCTCCAGAGTGGCCGGAAACACCCGGGCGATATCGGCGAGCACTGGCTGCCCGGATACCAGCGACATGCCCAGGTCCAGTTGCAGCACATCCAGCAGGTAACGACCGAACTGTTCAGCCAGGCTGCGATCCAGCCCGAGCTGGCGATGCAATGCGGCATAGGCCTCCGTGGAAGCGCCTTCGCCGAGAATTGCCAGGACCGGATCGACGGGCAGCAGGCGACCAATACAGAAGGTGAGTGCGGCGAGCCCGAGCAGCGTGATGAGTACCGATAACAGGCCGCTGAGCAGCTTCATTTGTAGGCCTTGGCGTAGTAGCTGCGCGAACCGTTCCAGCGCCAGCCCTGCAGGCTTGTGCGCAGCGCGGCCACCTGATTGAGCTGAAACAGGAAGGCAAACGGACCGTCCTGCATCTGCTGGCGTTGCAGGTCGTGATAGAGCGCCTGTCGGCGGGCCTCGTCTGGCTCGAGCAGCGCGCTTTCAACGGCACGGTTGGCTGCCTCGGAGTAATAGCTGGCGAACACGGTCGGCACCGCTCCGGTGGCCTTGCGTGGCGTGGGCTCGGGATTGAAGACCAGGCGCGATGCCATGCCATGGGCATCCGGAATGTTACTGTCGAGGCTGTGCAGGCTGATGTCGAACTGGTTGGCGAAGATGCGGGTGAACAGCTGGCCGTTGGTCATGCGCTCCAGGTTCAGGCGGATACCCACCTGGGCCGCGTTGTGCTGCAAGTGCTGAGCGACCGGCGCCGAGTACAGCGGCGTGCCGTACAACAGGCGGCGTTCGAAGCCATCCGGGTAGCCGGCTTCGCTCAGCAGTTGCCGGGCCTTGTCGACGTCGAGCCTGAAAGGCTGGCCACTTTCCGCGTCGAGGGCGCCGAACGAGCCCAGCGGCACGAAGCTGGCGCGGGGCACGCCGTTGTAGCGCATCACCGTGCTGGCCAGGGCCTGGTAGTCGATCAGGTAGCGCAGCGCCAGGCGTACCTTGGGGTTGCCGAGAATCGGGTCGTTGTTGTTGATGTCGAGAAAGTACATCTGCGGTTTTTCCACCGCGACGATGCGCACCTGCTCCTTGCCCTCGAGCGCCCCCAGGTCCTCTGCATTGAGGTTGCGTGCGACGTCCACGTCGTCGCGTTCGAGGAGCAGGCGCTGGGTGGCCGACTCGGCGACATGGCGCAGGATCACCCGCTCCAGTTTCGCCGCCTGCCAGTGGCCGGGATTGCGCTCCAGTACCGCCACTTCGCCGGCACTCCACTGGCGTAGTCGATAGGGGCCGACGCAAGCACTGTGCCGGCCCAGCCAGCGGTTGCCGAGGTCACCATCGACCGCTTCGCTCAACAATGTCTGGCGATCCAGCAGGCTGGACACCCGGTGGGTGCCAATTGCCTGCATGATCACCGATTGTGGATAGGCGCGATCCAGTTGCAGCTGCAGGGTCAGGTCATCCAGCGCGCGGATGCGCCGCTCGGCGTCCTCCAGGCGAAAGCCATACTCGCGCAGGGCATTGGCGCCGGCCATGCCGAGCTGCAGGTTGCGGCGAATCGACCAGGCCAGATCCTCGGCCGTCGCGCTGCGGCCATCGGCGAAGCGCAGATCACCACGCAGATGGAAGGTCAGGGTTCGACGATCGGCAGATTGCTCCCAGCGTTCGGCCAGCCCTGGCAAAAGCCGTGTGGCATCCTCTGGATCTGGTGTTACCAGCGTATCGCAGAGGTTGGCGATGACCTCATTGGTGACGATATCGCTACTGCGCGCCGGGTCGAAGGTGTTGATCGAATCGATGTTCCAGGCGATCACCAGTACGTTGTCCGGTGTGCCGAGCGAGTCGCTGCAGGCGCCCAGCGCGAGGGCCAGGCTGGCCAGCAGTGCATGGCGCATGCGCTTCGCCATCATTTCGGAACGTCCACGCTGCAACCGCAGCGGGCAAGCGTTGCTTCCAGGCGTCGATCCGGCATGGCGTGCTGGCGCAACGCCCGCGCGGTCTGCTCGGCATACTCACGGGTGCTGCCGAAATGGCCGCGAGCATGGCTCAGTACCTGGCGCAGTACCGGATCCGGCAGGCTGCCGGCGAAGTGCGGCCCCTGACGGTTGAGCACGAAGGTCAGGGCGTCGATGCGCGTGCCGTCCTCGAGCCGGCAAGTCAGCCATTTCGGCTGGTAGGCGGCGTCGATCATCTCGCGCCGCCAGAGGGCCAGCAGGTGGCAGTCCAGTTCTTCTTCGGCCAGGCGGTAGGCGAAGCCGTTGCAGGAGCCACCTCGGTCCAGACCAAATACCAGGCCTGGCTGTTCCGGGGTTCCACGGTGGTTGTGCGACCACAGATAGAGGCCTCGATGGTAGCCGTGCAGGCGTGCACGGCGCACCTCCAGCGACGGGCATTCCGGACGCCAGATCAGCGAGCCGTAAGCGAACAGCCAGAATGGCTGGTCGCCACGCTGGCGGTGCACGGTCTCCATCGACTGGCGCATCTGTTCGGCGCTGAGCAGCGCGCTGGTGAGCGCAAGCGGCGAGTCGAATGGGGAGTTGGCCGGGTTCATGATCGCTGCCTGAAAGTTGTGGCCCCGGGCGAGGCCGGGGCTTGGGGTTACCAGCTGTAGCTGACCTTGCCGTAGTAGAAGGCGCCGCTGTAGCCATAGGGCGAGAAAGTGCTGTATTTCAGATTGCCGCCCGAGGAGTTGGCTGCGAGCAGGCGCTCCGGTCGTTCATCGGTGATGTTGTCGCCGCCCACGGTGAACAGCCAGTTGTCGAGTGCGTAATCCGCTGCCAGGTCGAGAATCCAGGCGGCGTCGAAGGTCTGGTCGTTGGCCGCATTGTTCTGATAGCTGGTGAACTTGCCGTAACGCACCAGGTTGCTGCGCAGTGTCCAGTTGCCGACGCTCAGGTCGTTGCTGAAGGTGAGTTTGTGCTTGGGAGTGGTATCGCCAAGCAGGCCCAGTCGCTCGCGACGGTCCACGCGCAACAGGTTCAGCCCCAGGCTGTCGAGAACTGCCGGGTTGTCCTTGACGTCGGTGACCTTGGTCCGGTTGTAGTTGTAGCCCAGCGTGCTGCTCCAGCGCAGGTCATTGGCGAAGCTGTGGCGGTAGCTGGCGACCAGATCGACGCCGGTGGTGCGGGTGTCCACGGCGTTGTTGAAGTAGCGGGCCGTGGTATAGCTGATGTCGCCGACACCGTTGGCCTGCAGGTAAGCCAGCGCCGCCGGGTTGTTGCTCAGGTCGAGGTTGGACGACAGGGTGATGCGATCTCGGATGTCGATACGGTAGACGTCGGCGGTGAGCTGCAGGTTGTCCAATGGGTTGAGTACCAGACCCAGGCTGTAGTTGCGCGATTTCTCCGCCTTCAGATCCTCGGCGCCGAGCAGGCGGGCGACCTGCGAGTCGGCGGGGAAGGTGCCGGCCTCCTGAATGGTGCTGCCGATCAACTGCGAGGAGGTCTGGGCAAAATGTTGCTGGGCAAGTGATGGCGCACGAAAACCGGTGGACACACTGCCGCGCAGGGCCACTTGCGGGGTGAAGTCGTAGCGCCCGGCCAGCGAGCCGCTGATGTTCGAGCCGAAGTCGCTGTAGTCCTCGTGACGCACCGCGGCAGAGATACCGAACTGCTCGGTCAGGTTGGTCTCCAGGTCGAGGTACTGCGCCAGGTTGTGGCGGCTCCATTCGCCGGCGTCGGCGGCACGGAAGCCCGCCAGGCCGGAACTGCCACCCCGGTAGTAGGAGCCGGTTTCACCGGCTTCCAGCTCGTAGTTCTGGTGCAGGTATTCGGCACCGAATGCCACGCTCAGCGGGTAAGGCAGCCAGGACAGCTCGAAATCCCGAGCCAGGTCCAGGTTGATCTGCTTCTGTTCGTTGCTCAAGGTGCCATTGTCGAACGAGAACGGTGTGCTGCCTGTGTCGCGGTACAGGTCCGGGTTGATGGTTCGGGTGCTGATTTCGTATTCGTTGCGTCCGTAGTTGAGCGACAGGTCGTAGCGCCAGTCATCCGCCAGCTCGCCGCGCAGGCCGGTGGTCAGCGAGCTGTCCTGCAGCTCACCGCGAATCAGCGGCAGGTAACCGTCCGGATACAGGGCCGGGATGTTGTTGCCGGCGTTGCTGGCGCGGTAGAACGCAGCGGTCTCACCCTTGCGGCGGCTGTAGCCGCCAAAGGCATAGAGTTCCGCGCCGTTCTGCAATGCGTACTCGCCATTGAGGAACAGCTTGCCTTCCTCGGTCGCAGGTTCACCCTGGCGGAACACCTGCTGGCCATAGGTGGTAGAGCCGACGCTGCCAGGCCGCAGATCTTTGCCCGCGCGGTTGGTGTAATCGTTGTTGCCGCCTTCAATAGTCAGGTTCAGCCAGCCATTGTCGCCAAGCGCGAGGCCGCTGTTGGCGCTGAGCTGGCGCTGGATACCGTCGCCATCCTTGTATTGGCCGAACTTGCTGCTCACCGAGCCGCCTTCGGCATCCTGCTTGAGGATCACGTTGATCACCCCGGCAATGGCGTCCGAGCCGTAGCGCGCCGAGGCGCCGTCACGCAGCACTTCGATACGTTCCACCGCCGCGACTGGAATGGCGTTCAGGTCGACCGGAGCCGAACCGCGACCGATGGCCCCACCAAGGTTGACGAAGGCGCCGGTATGGCGGCGTTTGCCGTTGACCAGCACCAGAACCTGATCCGGTGACAGGCCACGCAATTGCGCCGGGCGGGCCAGCTCGGCACCGTCCACCAGGCTGGGCCGCGGGAAGTTGATCGACGGCACCAGCCGCGCCAGTACTGCGCCAAGCTCTTCCGAGCCGGTGTTGCGCAGGCTGTCGCCGCTGATGACATCGATAGGCGACAGCGACGCGCTGGCGGTGCGCTCCTGTGAGCGAGTGCCCGTGACGATCACGCTGTCCAGGCGCGGCGCCAGTGCCGGCTGGACTGTTGCGACTGCCGCGGCAGAGGGCGTCACAGGTCGGTTGGCAGCGGCGCCAGGACTGACGATTACCGCATCGGCATCCCTGGAGAAGCCCAGGCCACTGCCCTGCAACGCTTGCGAAATGGCCTGGTCGACGTTGAGCTGGCCACTGACGGCATCTGCCTGTCGGCCCTGAACCAGTGCCGGATCGAAGGAAATCAACTGGCCGCTCTGCCGGGAGATCCCTAGCAACACCTGGCCAAGCGGGCCAGCCGGAACCTGGAAGCTGTGTGCCTGCTGGGTCGCCGCGCTCTGCGCCAGGCTGGTTTGTGCCCAGCTGGCGCCGAGCACCAGCGCCAGGGCCAGGGAGGAAGGTTTGAACAGGGTACTGATCGGAGTGTGCATGGCAGACGTCTCATCCTTGGTTTTCTGCAATGAGCGATGACGCGGAGAAAGCTGCAGAAAATCCTTGGAACGATTGGTCATGAGCTTATGCATTTCTGCCTCACGCTCGTTCGATACTGACCCACAGGTCGCCAAAGCGGCTGATGCGGATCGGCAGCGTCTGTGCCAGCAGTTGCAGGGCTCGGTCACTGTCATCGAGGGGATACAGGCCGCTGGTGCGCAGGCTCGCGGCGGTCGCGGACAACCGCAAGACGCCGTTGCGATAGGCTCGCAGGGCATCGACAACCTCGCCAAGCGGGCGGTCATCCACCTCCAGCAGGCCGTCGAGCCAGGCGCTTTCGTTGCCGCGTAACGGGCTTTGTCCGATGACGCCGGTGCTGTCCAGGTTCACGTTGCTACCAGGTTGCAGCTGTTGACCGTTGGCCAGGCGAACCTCGGCATCGAACACCGTGAGCTGCAACTGCCCGACAGCGCGACTGCGCAGGATGAGGCGGCCACCCAGACTGCTCAGGCGACCTGCCGGACTGTCGAGAATGAGTGGTGTCGCCGTGATAGGGGCATCCAGCAGCGCGCCGCCATGATGGAAGTGCAGGCCTCGACGCTGGGAGCCGAAGTCCGGCGTCACTCGGGTTCGTGCATCCAGGCTCAGCCGGCTACCGTCCGCCAGGTCGTGGGTGGTGCGCTCGCCTGTTGCGGTGTAGAGGTCGCCGGGTAGCACCAGGCCGGTGCGATTGAGGTGCAGCCCTAGCGTGCCAAGAGCGACGGCGCCGACCACGGCGAGACTGCCGCGCAGGAAATCGCGTCGGCTCGAGGGCGTGTTGATGGTGCGCAGCACCTGCTCGTCCGAGAGCCGAAGCAGAGGCTCGCGGCGCAGCAGGCCAAGGTTGTCGGCAAGGCGCTGGAATACCTGAACGTGTGTGGGATGGCTGTTTTGCCAAGCGATGAACGCCTGGCGCTCGTCCTCGCTGATATCACCGGATTGCAGGCGCATCATCCAGTGCGCGGCCTCGTCGACCACGCTTTTCAGCGGTTGCTCGCTCATTGCTGCAGTGCTCCGTAGCAGAGCTTGAAGGCTTCGGTCATGTATTGCTGCACGCGGCTGGGCGAAATGCTCAGTCGTTCAGCGATCTGTATATAGGTCAGCCCGCCTATCTGGCTGTGGATAAATGCAGCCTTGCCCTGGCCGGGCAAGCCATCGAGGAGTTGGTCGAGCCTTACCAGTGTTTCGATCAGCAAAAGGCGCTCTTCCGGCGAGGGGTGAACCTGTTCGGGAAGCTCCTCGAGCATCTGCAGGTACGCGCGCTCCAGGTCCCGGCGCCGCCAGCTTTCCTGCATCAGGCGTTGCGCGATGGTGGTCAGCAAAGCCCGTGGTTCGCGAATTTGAGCGGGGTCCGGCAGGCTGAGTACGCGCAGGAACGTTTCCGCAACCAGGTCTTCGGCATTGTGGGTGCAGCCCAGGCGGCGATACAGGCGGGCGTGCAGCCAGCGCTGGTTCTGCACGAACCATTGGGCGACCAGTCGCCGAGCTGGATTTTCCATGTCCTTTCCTCAAAAGGTCTGGAGCTACTGTGCCGCAAATGGAAATCAGCTAAAAAGAATAAAAAACACCATGAATATATCAATTTTTAATTTTACTGTGGCTCACAGATAGACCTGACGAGGAACCTGCGACGTCTTTTCGAGGAAATGTTATTGTATAGCTCCTTTGCTCTCTGAATGACCCGTCGCCATGCCGTTGTTTTTTTCTCGCCTGCTCGTCCTGTCTCTAAGCCTGTTCTGTCTCGTACCGGTTGCCCAGGCCGATGTTCGGGTACTCACCAGCATCAAACCGTTGCAACTGATCGCCGCTGCGGTGCAGGAGGGAGTGGGCGAACCCGAGGTTTTGCTGCCGCCGGGTGCGTCACCGCACCACTACGCGCTGCGCCCCTCGGACATGCGCCGGGTGCAGGAGGTGGATCTGCTGTATTGGATCGGACCGGACATGGAGAGCTTCATGCCCCGCGTTCTGGCTACCCGCGAGAAGCCCAGCGTCGCCGTGCAGAGCCTGCCAGATATGACGCTGCGGCATTTCGGTGAGGATGATGGTCACGACCACGACCACGACCACGACCACGACCACGAGGTTGCCCATGAAGCACTCGGCGAGCATGACCACGACCACCGTCCTGGCAGTCTGGACGCCCACCTGTGGCTGTTGCCGGCCAACGCTCGGGTGATTGCCGCACGCATGGCCGCCGATCTGAGCGAGGCCGATCCCGCCAACGCACCGCGTTATCAAGCCAATCTGCACGCGTTCGACAAGCGTCTCGATGCACTGGAGCCGCGTCTGCAGGCTCAGCTCAAGCCGCTGGCGAGCAAGCCCTTCTTCGTTTTCCATGAGGCCTTCGACTACTTCGAGGCCGCCTATGGCCTCAAGCATATCGGCGTGTTCAGCGTGGCCAGCGAAGTGCAGCCGGGTGCCCGTCATGTGGCGGCGATGCGCGAGCAACTGCAGCGCGTAGGGCCGAGCTGCGTATTCAGCGAGCCTCCGCTGCGTCCGCGTCTGGCCGAGACCCTGACCGCCGGGCTGCCGGCTACCCTGGCCGAGCTCGACGCCATGGGCGCGGCGGCCCCGGTCAGTGCAGCCGGTTACGAAAGCCTGCTGCAGGGCCTGGCCGATGGTCTGGATGGTTGCCTGGGCAAGCTCTGAACCCGGGCATTCAGGCTTCGGTGCGACAAGCCCGCGGCCCGCTCATTCGGAGCCTTGCCTGGCGGTGAAGCGTCGGCGTATCAGGTAGATCGCCAGCGCGACCAGGCCCAGCACGGCGAGGGCCCCTGCGCTGTTGCCCAGATCATGCTCGAGCAGCGACTCACCCAGTACCACGAAGGCCACCGCGTAGATGCCGGTGATCAGCCCGGAAACCCCGAAGTAGATCCAGAAGGGGACGCCGGCCATACCGAGCAGGTAGTGCTTGATGAAGATCGGTACGCCAGGGGCCAGCTTCACCAGCAGCGCGAAACGCAGCGCACCATCACCCTTCTCGAAGTCGGGAATGCTGTAGCGAGTACGTGCGAGCAGGCGACCTAGCCAGGGCCGCAGGCCGCTGCGGGCTATCCAGTAGCACAGCAGCAGATTGGCCGACAGGGCGACCGCGCTGCCGGCGAGCCCTATAGGCACACCGAAGGTCGCGCCGGCGACGATGAAGAAGGGCGTGATGGGCACACCCAGCGCAGGCACTATCGCCATGGCGAGGAAAAACGGCAGCACCCCGGCTTCTTCGCGCCAGGCGATGAAGGCCTGGTGATCCCAGGCGTTCCAGATCGCCACGGCGAGCACCAGCAAGACGATCGCGCCGAGAATACGCAGTGCCCAGGTGGCGGGTGTAGCGGGCGCCGGGCGCCCTTTGTGATTGGGCGTCGGTGATTGCATAGGGGCCCGCTGCAAGGTCGTGAACCTGACTCGATTTCGCGCGAGTCAGTGGCGATCGAGCTGCCAGCCGCGTTTCACCGGTAGCAGCGGATGAGAGCCGCAGCATAGGGGCAAGCGCTCGAACGGTACAGGCGCTGAGCCAGGGCATACGCGACTGGATGCTACAAGCCCCCGGTCCCGCCGGAGATCTACAGCGCGAACGGCAACGCCAGGTCGACGTGCTGACGTTCGGCCAGACGACGCTGGAACTCGGCCGGATCGTGAATCAGCACGTCCTGGCCGGCGAAGGCTTCTGCGGCGATCAGCCGCGATAGCCAGAAACGCACGCAGCCGATGCGCAGCAGGGCAGGCCACAGCTCGGCTTCGGCGGCGCTGAACGGACGCAGTGCGGCGTAGGCACCGAGCAGTGCACGGGTACGTTCGGCATTCAGTCGCCCTTGCTCATCCGAGCACCAATCGTTCACGGCGATGGCCAGGTCATAGAGCATCGGCCCCGAACAGGCGTTGTAGAAGTCGATCACTCCGCTCAGGTGCGTGCCTTCGAACAGGCAGTTGTCGCGGAACAGGTCGGCATGCAGATTGGCACCCGGCAGTTTGCGCACGCGTTCCTGCAATGTGGCGATCTCTTCCAGGGCGTCGTTCAGCAGGCTGGCCTGCTCGGCAGGCAGCCGCAGGGCCAGTGCTGCACCTTCACGCAGCATCCACTCCAGGCCCCGATCGCTCTTGCGTGGCAACGGGCTTTCGCGGGTCGCCAGGTGAATGCGCGCCAGCAGGCCGCCGATTTCCTGGCAATGGTGGGCGTTGACCGCGCTGATGTGCTTGCCGCTCAGTCGCGGTTGCAGCAGCGCCGGCTTGCCAGCCAGGCTGCGCAAGGCTTCGCCGCTGTCGGTGCGCAACGCGTAGGGCACCGGCAGGCCGGCATCGTGGAGCACGTCCAGCAGCTCGATGAAGAACGGCAGATCGTCGCTTGGTCCGCGTTCGATCAGGGTCAGCACGAACTCGCCCTGCTCCAGGCTGACGAAGAAGTTGCTGTTCTCGCTACCGGCCTCGATGCCCTGGAAGTCGAGCAGACGGCCGAGCCCGTAGGGGGCGAGAAACGTATCCAGTTGCGGACGTTGCAGCGGGGTGAACACCGACATGAATTGACTGCCTTACCAGCTGAAGATTTCCCAGGCCGGGATCAGCATGTCCGGCGAATCGGACCGCACGAAATTGCCGTCGCTGCCGTCGGCCCGAACCAGGAAATAGGGTTTGCCACCTTTCGGGGTGACCTTGATGGCGTAGAGGAAGCCGTTGACCCGGTACTCCTCCACGGTTCGGTCGCCGTCCTGGCGGATGGTTACATCAGGATCCGCCGAGGGGGCGTCATCGGCCTGAGCGGCGAATGGCACGCTGGCCAGCACGGCAAGCAGGATCAAGCGATTCAGTGGTCCCATGGTAACCTTGTCCCTTTGATATCAACGGTGCTGCGTATTCTAGCGCCACGCCCGCCGAAAAGGTTGATCACGCTCATGAGCCAAGCCCCCCTCGTCCTGGTGGACGGTTCCTCTTACCTGTACCGCGCCTTCCATGCCCTGCCGCCCCTGACCACCTCCCGAGGCCTGCCCACCGGCGCGGTCAAAGGGGTGTTGAACATGCTGCGCAGCCTGCGCCGGCAGTACCCGGACAGCCCCTTCGCGGTGGTTTTCGACGCCAAGGGCGGGACCTTCCGCGATGAACTGTTCGCCGAGTACAAGGCCAACCGTCCACCGATGCCCGACGAACTGCGCCTGCAGGTCGAGCCGCTGCATGCCAGCGTGCGTGCGCTCGGCCTGCCGCTGCTGTGCATCGAAGGCGTGGAAGCGGATGACGTGATCGGCACCCTGGCCCGGCAGAGCGCCGCCGAGGGCCGTGACGTGGTGATCTCCACGGGTGACAAGGACATGGCGCAACTGGTGTGCCAGCACGTTACGCTGGTCAACACCATGACCGGTAGCGTTTACGACATCGAGGGCGTGAAAGGGAAATTCGGTGTCGGCCCTGAGCTGATCATCGACTACCTGGCGCTGATGGGCGACAAGGTCGACAACATTCCAGGCGTGCCCGGTGTCGGTGAGAAAACCGCTCTGGGTCTGCTGGTCGGTGTCGGCGGCGGCCTCGACGTGCTCTACGCCAACCTCGACAAGGTGCCAGGCCTGCCGATTCGCGGCGCCAAGACATTGCCGGCCAAGCTCGAAGAACACCGTGAGATGGCCTATCTGTCCTATCAGCTGGCGACCATCAAGCTGGACGTGCCGCTGGACCTCGATTACGCCAGGCTGTACCCCGGCGAGCCCGATGTCGAAGCACTGATACCGCTCTACGAAGAGCTGGAGTTCAAGAGCTGGCTCGATGAACTGCTGCGCCAGAACAAGAGCGCCGCACCCAAGCCCAGGGCCAGGACAGAGCTCACACCGGCTGCCGACGATCTGTTCAGCAGCCCTGAACCCGCTGCGCCCGTTGCAGGTGATGCTCCCGTTGCCGAAAGCGAGCCGGTGGCGGTTACCGGCCATTACCGCACGATCCTCGAGCAGGGCGAGTTCGATGCGCTGCTCGTCCAGTTGCAGCAGGCCGAACTGATCGCCTTCGATACCGAAACCACCAGCGTCGATGCTCAGCAGGCGCAGCTGGTCGGTCTGTCGTTCGCGGTCAAGGCCGGTGAAGCTGCCTACGTGCCGGTCGCCCACAGCTACATGGGCGTCCCGCAGCAGCTGGATCGTGATGCCGTGCTGCGCGCGCTCAAGCCGATTCTCGAAGACCCGGCCAAGGCCAAGGTCGGCCAGCACGCCAAGTACGACATCAATGTCCTCGCCAATGCCTCCACGCGCATCACCGTGCAGGGCGTGGCGTTCGACACCATGCTCGAGTCCTACGTGCTGGACTCCACCGCCACACGCCATGACATGGACAGCCTGTCGCTCAAGTACCTGGGGCACAGCACCATCCGTTTCGAGGACATCGCCGGCAAGGGTGCCAAGCAGCTGACCTTCGACCAGATCGCCCTGGAACAGGCCGGCCCTTATGCCGCAGAGGACGCCGACGTGACCCTGCGTCTGCACCAGCACCTGTGGAGCCGTCTGGAGCAGGAGCCGAGCCTGGCCAGCGTGCTGCGTGATATCGAAATTCCCCTGGTGCCGGTGCTGGCGCGTATCGAGCGCAACGGTGCGCTGGTCGATGCCAACCTGCTGGGCCGTCACAGCCAGGAACTGGGCGAAAAGCTGGTCGCGCTGGAGCGCGAGGCGTTCGAGGTGGCCGGCGAAGAGTTCAACCTCGGCTCGCCCAAGCAACTGGGCGCCATCCTTTATGAAAAGCTCGGTTTGCCGATCATCAGCAAGACCGCCAAAGGTCAGGCTTCGACTGCCGAAGCGGTACTCGCCGAGCTGGCCGAGCAGGACTACGAACTGCCCAAGGTGCTGATGCAGTACCGCAGCCTGAGCAAGCTCAAGAGCACCTACACCGACCGCCTGCCGGAGCAGATCAACCCGCGTACCGGGCGTATCCACACCAGTTATCAACAGGCGGTCGCGTCCACGGGGCGCCTGTCGTCCAGCGACCCGAACCTGCAGAACATCCCGGTGCGCAGCGCCGAGGGCCGGCGTATTCGCCAGGCCTTCATCGCGCCCGAGGGCTACAAGCTGCTGGCGGCGGACTATTCGCAGATCGAGCTGCGCATCATGGCGCACCTGTCACGCGATGAAGGCCTGATGAATGCCTTCCGCGAGAACCTCGACGTGCACACCGCGACGGCTGCCGAAGTGTTCAAGGTCGAACTGGATCAGGTGACCTCCGATCAGCGGCGTAGCGCCAAGGCCATCAACTTCGGCCTGATCTACGGCATGGGGGCGCAGAAGCTGGCCAAGGACATCGGCGTGGACAGCAAAACCGCCAAGGCTTACATCGAGACCTATTTCGCCCGCTACCCGGGTGTGCGCGAGTACATGGACCGCACCCGTCAGCAGGCTGCCGAGCAGGGCTTCGTGGAGACCCTGTTCGGGCGTCGTCTGTACCTGCCGCAGATCAAGTCCAGCCGCCCTCAGGAGCGTGCCGGTGCCGAGCGTACGGCGATCAACGCGCCGATGCAGGGCACTGCTGCGGACATCATCAAGAAAGCCATGGTGACTGTGGATAACTGGCTGACCGAGTCAGGCCTGGATGCCAGGGTGATCCTGCAGGTGCACGATGAACTGGTGGTGGAGGTGCGTGAGGATCTGGTCGAGCAGGTCAGCGCGCGGATTCGCCCGCTGATGGCCGAGGCCGCCGAGCTGGATGTGCCGATGCTCGTCGAGGTGGGTGTTGGCAATAACTGGGACGAGGCTCATTGAGCACCTTGGGGAGATGCGTCACGTTATCACTTAGAGCTGAGCATTCTTAGCTGGTATCGAGACCAAACAAAGCATTCTAAGCATCGCTGAACTTTACTTCTGTCCACCCGGTCAGAGTTTGTGAATGGCCCATAAAGCCCTTCGATGCTCCTTTGTTGTGTTAAGTGTTGGCAGACATCTGAGCCCCGCCCTAGCGGTTCAGACCCTTAAACCCCGATCTTCTCCCTCCCCATACGAAGTTCGGGGTTTTTTTTGCCTGCAGAAAAGTGCCAGGCAGCTTCAGCCCCTCATTCCCTTCTTGCAGCGTAGACCCTGATTGCCCAGGCGCAACCTCCTGCCCGCACAAAACCGCTCTGCGCCGAGGTTGGCAGCCCGTGCAGTATGCGTGCGCATGATGCGGCGATCGATGAACTGGGCAGCTCAACCGTGGCCCCGTGCCTGTACATCTCTTTCGCGCAATGCAAAACGCCCCGCGTCTGCGGGGCGTTTCGTTGCCTGGGTCGAGCGAAGCGAACCCGAGAGGTTCGTAGTCACTCCATCTGCCGGGCGTCAGGGATCGACGCGAAGGTTATTGCTCAGGCTCATCCTCTGCGCCGATCAGGCCCAGCCAGTGGCCCAGAACGGTTTGTGCGTCTTCCACGCCGATGCGCTTGGGGGCCGAGAACAGCTGGATGCTGACGTGATCGCCCCATTCCTTGCGAATCTCCTGCTGAACCTTGAGCAGTGCATTCTTCGCCGCGCCGAAAGCCAGCTTGTCGGCTTTGGTCAGCAGGATGTGCATGGGCATGCCACTGGCGCCGGACCAGTCGAGCATCATGCGGTCGAACTCGGTGAGCGGATGACGGATATCCATCATCAGAATCAACCCGCGTAGGCTTTCGCGGCTGCCCAGATAGGCCTCGAGGTGTTTCTGCCAGTGCAGCTTGAGCGGGATCGGTACCTTGGCGTAGCCGTAGCCGGGCAGGTCGACCAGGCGGCGTTCTTCGTCCAGGCGGAAGAAGTTGAGCAACTGGGTGCGCCCCGGGGTTTTCGAGGTGCGTGCCAGGCTGGCGTGGGTCAGGGTGTTCAGCGCGCTGGATTTTCCGGCGTTGGAACGCCCGGCGAAGGCGACCTCAAAGCCCTGGTCGTCCGGGCATTGGTCGACCTTGGCGGCACTGATCAGAAAAGTGGCTTGCTGACACAAGCCGATTGCAGGGTTCTTTGCTTGCATCGGGGTATCCGGTGGAGGGCGTGCATCGCGGCAGTCTATCAGGCTGGAGGCCCGCTGACCCGTACGGGCTGACCGCCGCGATGTCTCAGAGTGCTTGCGACCAGAGTGTCACTTCCAGCTTGTATTCGGCGTCCGGCGCGAGAATCAGGGCGTCATCCAGCACGTTGGCGTGCTCGATGCAGAGCATGCCTTGCCAGGCGTCGTCGGCGAACTGCGACAGGCGCTTGGCCTTGGCGATCCACGGGTTCCACACCACCGCCGAGCCAGAGCCCTCGCTGCGCATGAGAATGCGGCGCTTCCACAGCGGATCGACGATGCTCAGTTGCGCTGGTGTGTCGAGGTAGATGCGGTCGGTCTCGCCGGTGAATGCCAGCGCGCCTTTCTGGCGGACCTTCTTCCAGCCGTCGAGGGTGTCGACGTAACGGCAGGCATCCAGGCCTTCGACCTTCACCTGGCGGATGTCGCTGACCGCGAAGTAGCTGTGCAACGCCTGGCTGATCGGCAGCTCGGTGTCGCCGAGGTTGCGTGTGGTCAGGGTCAGCCTGAGGCGCTCGCCGAGATGGATATCGAGCTGCAGTTCGGCGGCAAACGGCCACTCTGCGAAGGGTTGCGCAGCGGTGTCGTAGGCGAACGACAGCGTCACGCCGTCCTCCTCGGTGTTCAGACCGATCAACTGCCAGTCGCAAGTACGCACCAACCCATGGGCGGGCGCGTTTTCGGGGCGTGCATGGGCAGCGCGTATCGCCTCGGGGTTGCGCTGCAGGTCGCCGAACCAGGGCCAGCACACCGGAATCCCGCCGCGCACGCTTTGCCCGGCCGCATAGGCGGCTTCGTCGCTGAGCCAGATCAGTGGCTGCCCGCTGGCCGGCTGATAACGCAGAATCTGCGCGCCTTGCTCGCTCACCAGCAGCTCGGCACCGGCGTGGTGGATGCGCCAGCAGACCAGGTCGCCGAGCTGGATGCGTTCGTTGGTGGTGCTCATGAACATGCTGCTCCTGTAGCAGGCCGTTCTTCGACGGCCTGGTAGACGTTGCCTGTTGGGCCACTGCGCGGCCTCGAGGTTCGCTCGCTGCCATGAAAAACGCCCGTCGAGACGGGCGTTCTTTACCGCTTGCCAGTTTACGAACCGTAGACCTGATTCGGTAGCCAGGTGATCAGGCCCGGGAACTGGTAGGCGATGACCAGCATCATCAACTGGATGATGATGAACGGAATCACGCCCCGGTACATGGTAGCGGTACTTACCGAGCGTGGGGTCACGCCGCGCAGGTAGAACAGCGAGAAGCCCAGCGGTGGAGTGAGGAACGAGGTCTGCAGGTTCAGGGCGATCATCACCCCGAGCCAGACCGGATCCAGCCCCATGGCCAGCAGCACGGGCCCGACGATCGGCACCACCACGAAGATGATCTCGATGAAGTCGAGTATGAACCCGAGCAGGAAGATCACCAGCATGACCAGGAAGAACGCGCCGAGCACGCCGCCTGGCAGTTGCTGGAACACGTCCTCGATCAGCGCTTCACCGCCGAAGCCACGGAACACCAGAGAGAACAGCGAGGCGCCGATCAGGATCAGGAACACCATGCTGGAAATTTCCGTGGTGCCCTGGGCCACGGCGCGCAACTGCGTCAGGTTCAGCTGGCCCTTGAACAGCGCCAGCAGGGTCGCACCGACCGCACCGATGGCCGCTGCTTCGGTAGGCGTCGCGTAACCACCGAGGATCGAACCGAGCACTGCGATGATCAGGGCCAGCGGCGGTACCAGCGAACCGAGCAGCTTGCCCCATTCCACGTCGCCCAGCTCTTCCTTGGGAACCACCGGCATCTTCTTCGGCTGGAAGATCGCCACCATGATCAGGTAGACGACATACAGCACCACCAGCAGCAGACCCGGCACCAGGGCGCCCATGAACAGGTCGCCTACCGACACGGTCTTCGGCGAGAAGATGCCCATGCGCAACTGAGCCTGCTGGTAGGCGCTGGACATCACGTCACCGAGCAGGACCAGCACGATGGATGGCGGGATGATCTGCCCCAGGGTGCCGGTGGCGGCCAGGGTGCCGGTAGCGACCGCCGGGTCGAAACCACGCTTGAGCAGCGTCGGCAGGGCCAGCAGGCCCATGGTCACCACGGTGGCGCCAACGATGCCGGTGCTGGCCGCGAGCAACGCGCCCACCAGACACACCGAAATCGCCAGGCCGCCGCGGATGCCGCCGAACAGGCGCGACATGGATTCCAGCAGGTCTTCGGCAACCTTGGATTTTTCCAGCATCACGCCCATGAACACGAACAGCGGCACGGCCAGCATGGTCTGGTTGTTCATGATGCCGAACAGGCGGTTGGGCAGGGCACTCAGGTAACCGGCGTCGAAGGTGCCGGTTGCGATGCCGATGCCGGCGAACAGCAGGGATACGCCCGCCAGGGTGAAGGCCACCGGAAAACCGCCCATCAGCACCACGCAGATGCTCACGAACAGCAGGATCGACATGACTTCAGCCATGTTTCACCTCCGGCTCGGGCAGCACACCGAGGAGCAGGTAGATCGCCTTGATCAGGTTGGAGATACCTTGCAGGGTCAGGCTGACCACCAGCACCAGAATGATGCTCTTCTGCAGGTAGACGAACTTCAGGCCGCCCGATTCGCTGGAGCCCTCGCGGGTCGACCAGGAGTTGGCCACGTAATCCCAGCTG
Organism: Pseudomonas sp. SZ40; assembly: GCF_052958135.1. Taxonomy (NCBI): domain Bacteria; kingdom Pseudomonadati; phylum Pseudomonadota; class Gammaproteobacteria; order Pseudomonadales; family Pseudomonadaceae; genus Pseudomonas; species Pseudomonas sp. SZ40. The sequence goes on from NZ_JBQWIF010000019.1 coordinate 53,593, forward strand.
GCCCAGCCGAGGAACAGGCAGACCGGCAGCAGCAGGAACAGGGTGCCGAGCACCTCGACCAGCGCCTGACGGCGGCCGCTGAACTGCTGATAGAAGATATCCACACGCACGTGCGCATTGCGTTGCAGTGCCCAGGCCGAAGCGCCCATGAACACCAGGGCATGGGCGTAGAGCACGGCTTCCTGCAGCGCGGTCGCGCCCAGGTTCATGCCATAGCGCAATACCACGACCAGCGCCGTGCCGAGGACCAGAAACAGGGTCAACCAGGAGCAGGCCTGGCCGAAGCGAAAGTTCACCGCGTCGATGACGCGTGCGATCCCCAGCGGAAGTGAAGGCTTGTTGGACATGACGCGTCCTTATAGTTATCGAAAAGAGCGAAAAGCGGGGGATTTTAGGCAGGAGGCTGCACCTACGGCAATGGCGATACGCCTTGGCTGGCGTCAGTCCGCGGTACTGGCCGGTTGCCCTCGAAGGGGCTGTGTTGAGCCGCTGGCGCGGCTCTCAGGGCATTCGATGGACACGGGTTGAAACATTTGTACGCGCCGAGTGGCCGTTAGGCGGGCATAGGATAGCGCGCGGGGCGGTTGGCGGATCGCCACTGTGTTATCGAGGCTGGAACGGCCCGAAGGTAAGTATTACAACAACAAGGAGCTACCTATGAAACGTCGCCAAATACTGGCTGCTGCTGGTGTCGGCATTGCCGCAGGTGCATTGGTCGGGTGCAAGGAGGAAGCCGGTGCGGCCGACTCGTCCCAGCCGGTCGCCGAAACCAGGAACTTCAACTGGAAGATGGTCACCTCCTGGCCGAAGAACTTTCCGGGTGTAGGCGTGGGCGCCGAGCGCTTCGCCAAGCTGGTCGAGCAGATGAGCAATGGCCGCCTGAAGATCAAGGTCTACGCGGCCGGTGAGCTGGTACCGGCTCTCGAAGTGTTCGACGCGGTCTCGCGCGGCACTGCCGAAATGGGCCACGGCGCGCCTTACTACTGGAAGGGCAAGGTACCCGCTGCCCAATTCTTCTGTGCACTGCCATTCGGTCCCAATGCCCAGGAAATGAATGCCTGGCTGCACTATGGCGGTGGCATGCAGTTGTGGGAAGAGGTCTACAAGCCTCACGGCGTGCTGCCGATGGCCTGTGGCGCAACTGGTGTGCAGACCGCCGGCTGGTTCAACAAGGAAATCAATTCGGTCGATGACCTCAAGGGTCTGAAGATGCGCACTCCAGGCCTCGGCGGCGAAGTGCTCACCAAGGTCGGCGGTACCGTGGTCAACATGCCGGCAGGCGAGATCTTCACCGCCCTGCAGACCGGCACCATCGACGCCACCGAATGGATCGGGCCGTACAACGACCAGGCGCTGGGCTTGCACAAGGCGGCCAAGTATTACTACACACCGGGTTGGCAGGAGCCGAACGTCACCTTCGAACTGGATATCAATATCAAGGCTTGGGAAACCCTGCCGGCCGATCTGCAGGCCATCGTTCGCGCCGCTGCTCGCGACGTCAACGGCGACATGCTCGACGACTACAACGCCAAGAACATGGAGTCCATGGAGCAGCTGAAACAGGCCGGTGTAGACGTGCGCCGCCTGCCGGATGACGTGCTCGCCAAGCTCAAGGAGGTCTCTGCCGGTGTGGTCGATGCCACCGCTGCCGCCGACCCTGCTGCGCAGAAAGTCTGGGAGCAGCAGAAGGCCTACCTGGCGCGCCTGTACGAGTACGCCGAAGCCAACGAGAAGGACATCTACGCGATTCGTTGAATGCTGCACCCTACGCAAACAACAACGCCGGCTGATAGCCGGCGTTGTTGTGCTGCGCAGAGCGATCAGTGACGTTTGCGGTTGCTGATCAGGGTGCCCACACCGGTGTCGGTGAAGATTTCCAGCAGCACGGCATTGGGTACGCGACCGTCGACGATGTGCGCGGTGGTCACGCCGCCTTGCACCGCTTCCAGTGCGCAGCGAATCTTCGGCAGCATGCCGCCGTAGATGGTGCCGTCGGCGATCAGCCCATCCACCTGCTCGGTGGTCAGGCCGGTGAGTACCTCGCCCTGCTTGTCCATCAAGCCAGCGATGTTGGTCAGCAACATCAGTTTCTCGGCCTTCAGCGCCTCGGCGACCTTGCCGGCCACCAGATCGGCGTTGATGTTGTAGGACTCGCCGTCCGGGCCCACGCCGATTGGCGCGATAACCGGGATGAAGTTGCCCTTGACCAGCATGTTCAGCAGCTCGACATTGACCCCGGTGACTTCACCGACATGGCCGATATCGATGATTTCCGGCTGGGTCATCTCCGGCGTCTGGCGGCTGACGGTGAGCTTCTTGGCGCGGATCAGCTCGGCATCCTTGCCGGTCAGGCCGATGGCGCTGCCGCCATGGCTGTTGATCAGATTGACGATGTCCTTGTTGACCTTGCCGCCGAGCACCATCTCCACCACGTCCATGGTCTGTGCGTCGGTCACCCGCATGCCGTCGACGAAGTGGCTCTCGATGGACAGGCGCTTGAGCAGATCACCGATCTGCGGGCCACCGCCGTGAACCACCACCGGGTTGATGCCTACGGCCTTCATCAGCACGATGTCGCGAGCGAAGCCGGTCTTCAGCTCGTCGCTTTCCATGGCGTTGCCGCCGTATTTGATCACCAGGGTCTTGCCAACGAAGCGGCGAATGTACGGCAGTGCTTCGGACAGAACCTTGGCGACGTTGGTGGCGGCATCACGCTCTAGGGTCATGCAGGGGCTCCAGTGCTGGGCGGATCAGAACGGTAATTTTACATCGGGTGCGACAAGGTGCATCTGCGTGCGGAACAGCTCCTGAATCCGCTCCAGTTCGGCCTGGTTCTCCGCTTCGAAGCGCAGCACCAGAACCGGCGTGGTATTGGACGCACGCACCAGGCCCCAGCCTTTCGGGTAGTCGACGCGCACACCATCGAGGTTGGTCACACTGCCTTCGCCCCACTGGCCTTCACGCTGCAGGCGCTCGACGATGGGGAACTTGGTCTGCTCAGTGACCTGGATGTTGATCTCCGGGGTCGACACGTCGTCAGGAAACGCGGCGAATACCTGTTCGGCAGTGCGCTTGTCCTGGCTGAGAATCTCCAGCAAACGGGCCGCGGCGTAAATGCCGTCGTCGAAACCGAACCAGCGCTCCTTGAAGAACACGTGGCCGCTCATTTCGCCGGCCAGCAGGGCACCGGTTTCCTTCATCTTCTTCTTGATCAGCGAATGGCCGGTCTTCCACATCACCGGACGACCACCGTAGCCGCTGATCAGCGGGGTCAGGCGGCGGGTGCATTTGACGTCGAAGATGATGTCGGCGCCAGGGTTGCGCGAGACCACGTCCTTGGCGAAGAGCATCAGCAGACGGTCCGGGTAGACGATCGCGCCCGTGTTGGTGACCACACCGACACGGTCGCCATCGCCGTCGAAGGCCAGGCCGATGTCAGCGTTCTCTTCCTTGACCTTGGCGATCAGGTCGACGAGGTTCTCGGGTTTGCCCGGGTCCGGATGGTGATTGGGGAAGTTGCCGTCGACGTCGCAGAACAGCGGAATCACCTTGCAGCCCAGGGCTTCGATCAGCTGCGGGGCGATCACGCCTGCCGCACCGTTGCCACAGTCGACCACCACGCGCAGCGGCTTGGCCATGGCGATGTCGCTGCGTATCTGTTCCAGATAGCGTGGCAGCAGATCGACCGCCTCCACGCTGCCTTCACCGCTGAGCAGGTCATTGGTGTCGATGCGCGTCTTGAGTGCCTGGATCTGCTCGTTGGCCAGGGTATCGCCAGCGATGACGATCTTGAAGCCGTTGTAGTCCGGCGGGTTGTGGCTGCCGGTGAGCATCACCGCGGATTTGCCGGCCAGCACGTGGGCGGCGTAATACACCACAGGCGTCGGCACCATGCCGACGTCACTGACCTGGCAGCCGCTGTCGACCAGACCCTGGATCAACTGCTGTACCAGCGTTGGGCCGGACAGGCGGCCGTCACGGCCAACGGAGACGTTGGGCTCGCCTTCGGCGATGCTCTGCGAGCCGATGGCGCGGCCGATCCAGTACGCGGTTTCCGGGGTCAGGCCAGCGCCTACCACGCCGCGGATGTCATAGGCTCGGAAGATGTCTGCTGGGAGTTTCGGGGCTTGCGGCGCGGTCATGATCGGGGTCTGCTCCAGTCCCAGGAGATCCTGGTCGTCGTCGAGAATGTCGATATCGAGGATATCGGTGTCTTGAAACAGCGGATTTACGAAATCCGCCGGCTTGGCCGCGACGCTACTACTGGGTTGCTGACTGGCTGTGACGTCCGGGCGTACGGCCACGGACTCCTGGGCGCGACGGGGGAGTCGGCTCAGGCTTTGTGCCAGGTCATGCAGGGCGGGCAGGCTCAAGCTGAAGGCTTTGACGGCTTTGCCCGCGGAGAGTTCTTTAACCAGTTGGGTCAATTGCGACGTGTCACTGTCCAGACGCTGCAGCAAGCGCCGATTGACCAGATAAAGCCCGGCCAGCGCACCAGCCAGGGCAACCAGCAGCGCCAGTACCAGGAGCGTCGGCGACAGGCCGGTCGCACCGAGGCTGGAGGCTGGCGTGAAGTTCAGCGTCCAGTGTGGGTTGCCGGTGGCGAATGTCTGGGCGCTGCCATCGGCCTGGCCACGCTGGGTGAGGACCTGTGGGGCGCCGCCGTCGAAGCGCTGCACCAACTGGATCTGTCCGACATCGGCGGGCAGCGCTGGCAGGTTGGCAAGCACGCGATTTATGTCCACCGCCAACAGCAGGGTGCCGAGCATCGGCTGGGCGTCGTCCTGGCGCACGGGGGCAACGCTGTAGGCCAGCCAGCGATCGCCTACCCGATAGGCCTCCACGGCCGGTGCCTGACCGCCCTCGAGGCGGCGCAGCATGTCCAGCGCGGCGAAGTTCATCGGCGCGCTGCGGCTGCTGTCCGGCACGGCCTGGCCGGTGAGGTTGAGCTGGGCGTCGACCACGCCGTTCCAGTAGCGCAGGCCGTTTTCGGCGTTGCTCAGCTGCTGCGCATCGCCGCTCTGCAGCGCTTGTGAGAGTGCCGGGTTGCGTGCCGCTGCGATGGTATCGGCGCTGAGCTGCTTGAGCGCCTGCTGCAGGCTGGCTGCCTGGCTCTCGCCCCAGGCGCGGGTCAGCTGTTGCTGCTGCACCTGCTGGGCCGGGCTGACCGCGGTGAACCATAGCAGCGCACCGGCCAATACTGCGCCGAGGGTGGCGGCCAGGGCGCCGGGCAACAGGTCGGCAGTGGCCTTGGGTTTCGACTGGGCGTTACCTTGCGAATCGCCGGAGCGTTCTTCCTTGGGCGCGCGTTTGAAGCCTTTCATCAGACGTCTCCTGGCGATTGGGTCTGCTTCAGTGGCTGCCGGAGTGGCCGAAACCACCGGTGCCGCGCTCGCTGTCGTCGAAGTCCTCGACGACCTCGAAGCGCGCTTGCACGACGGGCACCAGTACCAACTGAGCGATGCGTTCGCCAATCGCCATCTTGAAGGCGCTGTTGCCGCGGTTCCAGCACGACACCATCAGTTCGCCCTGGTAGTCGGAGTCGATCAGGCCGACCAGGTTGCCGAGCACGATGCCGTGTTTGTGGCCCAGGCCCGAACGCGGCAGGATCAGCGCCGCCAGACCAGGGTCGGCAACGTGGATCGCCAGACCCGTGGGGATCAATACGGTCTGCCCTGGTTCCAGGGTCAGGTCTTCCTTGAGCATGGCACGCAGATCGAGGCCTGCCGAACCCGGCGTGGCATAGGCCGGCATTGGGAAGTCGTTACCGAGGCGTGGGTCGAGAATCTTGGCTTGTAGGGCGTGCATGGGGCGATCAGGTTTTCCGTGCTGATGAATGTCAGGGTTTGCGCTGGTGCGCAGCGATGAAGCTCACCAGTTGCCGGGCGATCTTGCCCTTGCTGGTCTGCGCGAAGCTGCTCTGGTGGAGCTCGCGATCGATGATGGTGATCGCGTTGTCTTCACTGTTGAAACCGATGCTGGGGTTGGCCACGTCGTTGGCGACGATCAGATCGAGGTTCTTGTCCTTGAGTTTGCGCGAGGCGTACTCCAGCAGATTCTCGGTCTCGGCGGCGAAGCCGACGCTGAAGGGGCGGTCGTCACGGTGTGCCAGAGTGGCGAGAATGTCCGGGTTGCGGACCATCTGCAACAGCAGGCCGTCACCGCTGTTCGGGTCTTTCTTCAATTTGTGCTGAGCGACAACTTCCGGGCGGTAGTCGGCGACCGCGGCCGCTGCGATGAGGATATCGCAGGGCATCGCCGCTTCGCAGGCGGCGAGCATGTCACGGGCGCTGACCACGTCGATGCGGTTGACCCGATCCGGTGTCGCGAGGTGCACCGGACCGCTGATCAGCGTGACCTTGGCACCGGCCTCCACGGCGGCCTCGGCGAGGGCGAAGCCCATCTTGCCGGAGCTGTGGTTGGTGATGTAGCGCACCGGGTCGATGTTTTCCTGGGTCGGGCCGGCAGTGATCAGCACGTGCTTGCCGGTCAGAGCGAGGTGTTCGAAGCAGTCGGCGGCGAGATGCGCCAGGTCATCGGCTTCGAGCATGCGCCCCAGGCCCACGTCGCCACAGGCCTGGCTGCCGGATGCCGGCCCGAACAGGCGCAGGCCGCGCGCGCGCAGCAAGGCGCTATTGGCCTGGGTGGCCGGGTCGCGCCACATGGCCTGATTCATCGCCGGCGCCAAGGCTACCGGGGCGTCGGTGGCGAGCACCAGTGTCGTCAGCAGGTCGTCGGCCACGCCCTGTGCCAGGCGCGCCATGAGGTCGGCGGTCGCTGGAGCGATCAGCACCAGATCGGCCCAGCGCGCCAGTTCGATATGGCCCATGGCGGCTTCTGCAGCCGGATCGAGCAGGTCCTGATGCACCGGGTGACCGGATAGCGCCTGCAGGGTCAGCGGGGTGATGAACTCGCGACCACCCTGGGTCATGACCACGCGCACTTCGGCGCCCTGGTCCTTGAGTCGGCGTACCAGCTCGGCGCTCTTGTACGCCGCGATGCCGCCACCCACGCCAAGGATGATGCGTTTGCGATACAGCCGCTGCATAACTCTGCCTTTGTCGTATGGAGTTACAGACGCAGGATGCCGGCGCCTCCCCAGCCCCGGCACCCCGCGAAAAACCGGGCTACGATAGCACAGCGGCAGCAGGGGAGCAGTGGCGTGCCGGGCGAGGATTTCGCCAGCGGCAGGTGATGCCGATTCGAATGGACAGGGAGTGTCTCGATGAGTATTCGTGAGTGGCCCGCGGCAGAGCGCCCGCGGGAGAAGTTGCTGGCCCAGGGGGCGGCCAGCCTGACCGACGCCGAGTTGCTGGCGATCTTCCTGCGCACCGGCGTGGCGGGGCAGAGTGCGGTGGATCTGGCGCGGCACCTGCTCGCCGATTTCGGCAGCCTGCGGGCGTTGTTGCAGGCTGACCTGGCGTCCTTCAGTCAACGCCTCGGGCTCGGGCCTGCCAAGTTCGCGCAGCTGCAGGCGGTGCTGGAAATGGCCCGCCGGCATCTGGCCGAGCAGCTCCGGCGTGATTCGGCGCTGGAAAGCCCCCAGGCGGTGCGGGATTACCTCAAGGCACTGTTGCGCCACGAGCCCCACGAGGTGTTTGGCTGCCTGTTTCTCGATGCCAAGCATCGCGTGCTGGCGTTCGAGGCGCTGTTCCAGGGCTCCATCGACAGTGCCAGCGTTTACCCGCGGCAGGTGGTCAAGCGCGCGCTGGCGCACAATGCCGCGGCGCTGATCCTCACGCACAATCACCCGTCCGGCGTCGCGGAGCCGAGTCAGGCCGACAAGGTGCTGACCCAGCGATTGAAGGAGGCGCTCGCCCTGGTCGAAGTGCGCATCCTCGACCATTTCATCGTGGGCGATGGCGAGCCGTTGTCGATGGCCGAGCACGGCTGGATGTAGCCGGCGCGGCCGTCGCCGCTCAGCGGGCGCGCAGCAGCTCACCTGCCTCGAGCAGAACCAGTTCGTTGTCATCAGCCTGGTTGGGCTCACGGCTGCTGGAGAACGGCAGGTTGTTGTCGTTGCCGACGACGATGTGCGTGTCATCGACGATGTCGACGTTCTCGATGGTGAAGAACGGAAAGGTCAGCACGCCGTCGTTCAAGGGCTTGCGGGCGATGCCCTTGGGGTCCTGAATCGCGAGCAGGTCGATATGGCCGACCTTGCGCACGGGCTGGCCGACGTTGCCGTCGTCGAACGCCACCTTGTAGACGCGCTTGAAGCGGGCGATGTCGGAGAAGCAGGTGCTGCCTTTTTCACCGGCAGGGCAGGCCTTGTCGGCGGTACCTTCGCCATTGTCGCGCTCGATGATCAGCCCGCTGGCGGCATCGATCATGTTGAAGTCGCCGATGGCGTGGCCGGGCTGCTCCAGGGCGTACAGCCAGTGGCGCCCGGTCCAGGCCTCGCGCTGCACATCGAACTCGACCATGCGCAACACGTTCTTGCCATCCTGCTGCTCGGCGCCGTTGCTGGCGGCATCCCACAGGGGGCCTTCGAGCAGGGCGTAGAGTTTGCTGCCGTCGCTCGAGGCTGCCATGCCCTCCAGGCCCTTGGAGCGCCGTACCTCGACATTCATCGGCTCGGCAGGCCAGCCAGGCAATTTGACCGCGGGGTTGTCTGGCGAGCGCAGCGGTTTGCCCGCTACCTCCACGTCGAAGACCTTCTGCACCCGGCCCTGCAAATCGGCCTTGATCACATAGGGGCCGAACTCGTCACCGATCCAGATTGCATCACCCACGAACTGAAAACTCTCGGGGTCGAAATCGGCGCCCGACAGGTAGCGCGCTTTCGAGCCTTCATGAACGATGCGAAACGGTACCTTCTTGTCCGGGTCGCTGAGAAATACCGTTGCCAGGCGCTTGAATTCGCCTGACTGGAAGTCGACGTCGTAGTGGTTGAGGTAGAGCATCGCGTCGGCCGAATTGGCCTTGGTGCCGAAACCGTTGTCGGTCAGTACCCAGAAGCTGCCGTCAGGCATGTGCTTGATACCGGAATGGCCCTGCAGCGGCTGACCCTGAAAAGGCAGCGACATGCCGGTGGGGCGATTGGCCGACATCCCCTCCACGCTGCCGATTTTCTCGCTGCGCTGGCCATTGGAGAATTTGCCGCTGACCGCGAAATCGGCCGGTGCATCAGCCGGCGGGGTCACGAAACTGGCCGCCGGCAGCACGGCGTGGCCGGCCAGTATCGCCGGGTAGGCGGTATCCGTGTCCTGCCCGTGGCAGAGGAGTGGGACGCAGCAGAGTGTGGTGGCGAGCAGTTTGCAATCGAAGCGCATGGCCGAGCGATCCCCGTCTGTAGAGAACGGACAGGGTGGGGCAGGCGTGTGTCATGACTGTGACAACTGCCTGCGACCTGCCCAGTGCCAGAGCGGGCAGGCAGCAGGCAATGCATGGGGTGTCAGGGCTTCACGCTGACCTTGGAGAAATCCTGGCGGCCGAACGGGCTGACGCTGTAGCCCTCGACATCCTTGCGGATGAGGGCGTAGGCCGTCGGATGTGCCAGGGGCAGCCACAGCGCCTGCTGCTGGATGATCGCCTGAGCATCTTTATATAGCGCGGCGCGTTTTGCCTGATCGCTGATGGCCTTGCCGTCGGCGATCAGCTTGTCGAGCTTGGCGTCGCAGTAACGGGCGAAGTTCAGGCCGGACTCCACCGACGCGCAGGAAAACTGCGGGGTCAGGAAGTTGTCCGGATCACCGTTGTCACCGGCCCAGCCCATGAACAGCAGATCGTGCTCGCCGGCCTTGGCGCGACGAATCAGTTCGCCCCACTCGATCACGCGGATTTGCGCCTTGATACCGACCTCGGCCAGGTCGGCCTGCAGCAGTTGCGCGCCCAGGCTGGGGTTGGGGTTGAGCACGCTGCCCGATGGCCGCGTCCAGATGGTGGTGCTGAAGCCGTCGGCCAGCCCGGCTTCTTTCAGCAGTTCGCGGGCTCTCTGCGGGTCATGGGCATAGCCCGGCAGATCGCTGGCGTAGCCCCAGGTGTTCGGTGGGTAAGGGCCGTTGGCGGGTTCCGCGCTGTTTTCGAATACCGCCTTCAGGTAGCTGGTCTTGTCGAAGGCCAGGTTGATGGCCTGGCGCACGGCAGGCTTGTCCAGTGGCGGGTGCTGGCTGTTGATGCCGACGAAGGCGGTCATGAAGGCCGCGGTTTTCACGCTGCCGAGGTTGGCGTCCTTGGTGGCGGCTTCGACGTCCAGCGGCTTGGGCGACAGGGCGATATGGCATTCGCCACGGCGCAGCTTCTGCAGGCGCACGTTGGCATCCGGGGTGATGGCAAAGACCAGTGCGTCGACATTCGGTTTGCCGGCGAAGTAATCCGCGTTGGCGACATAACGGACGGCGGCGTCCTTTTGGAAGCGCCTGAACACGAAAGGCCCGGTGCCGATGGGCTGGCTGTTGAGCTTCTCGGGGGTTTCGGCCTTGAACAACTGGTCCGCGTATTCGGCCGAGTAGATGGAGGCGAAGCCCATGCTCAGCGTGGCGAGGAAGGTCGCGTCCGGTTTGTTGAGGGTAATACGCACCTGGTGGGCGTCGACCTTCTCGACCGCCTTGACCAGCTCCGGCCACTGCATGGATTGGGCGTGGGGATAGCCGCTGGTGGCTACCTTGTGCCAGGGCTGGGTGGGATCGAGCATGCGCTGGAAACTGAACAGCACGTCGTCGGCTTCCAATGGACGGCTGGGCTTGAAGTAGTCGGTGCGGTGGAACTGCACGTCGTTGCGCAGGGTGAAGGTGTAGACGAGGCCGTCCTGGGAAACCTCCCATTTGCTGGCCAGGCTCGGTACCAGCTTGCCGCTGGCGGCATCGAAATCGACCAGGCGGTTCATCAGCACGTCGGCCGACGCGTTGGTGGTGGTCAGGGAGTTGTACTGCACCACGTCGAACCCGTCCGGGCTGGCTTCGGTACAGACGCTGAGCGTAGCGGCCTGGGCGAACAGCGGGGCGATGAGCAGCGGCAAAAGGGCGAGACGCATGGGGAACTCCTGAGCGGGGCGGCGCGCATCCGGCGGGCCGTCGAATGGAAAACGCTGACTGGGGTGGGTCGCGTTGACGCGTGAACAGACACTAAGCGATAAGTCGGAGGGGAACAACGTATCGTCGCGACGAATGGTCATTGCCGGGCGAGCCCGCATCGCCGGGCCGGCGCACGGCGAGCCGCGTATTTAAAGTGTGGTCGTGCTTGTTGCTGTGGGGGCTTTCTGGTATAAAGCAGCGCTCTTTTCTAGGGGCCCGGTTGCTTGATTGCGATCTATCGCCGGTAAGACCCTGAAGAAACGCGGCGCCCAGCGCCGAAAAACAGAGATTAAGCGGCCAACCCATGCCGGGTTGGGCATGTGGTTTTAGAGGGCTGAGGTATGTCGAGAGTCTGTCAAGTTACCGGTAAGGGTCCGGTAACCGGGAATAACATTTCCCACGCCAACAACAAAACCCGTCGTCGTTTCCTGCCGAACCTGCAGCATCACCGCTTCTGGGTCGAGTCTGAGAACCGTTTCGTTCGTCTGCGTCTTACCGCTAAAGGTATGCGCATCATCGACAAACGTGGTATTGACGTAGTCCTGGCCGAGCTTCGTGCTCGTGGCGAAAAGGTTTAAGGAGCTATCATGCGCGAACTGATCCGTTTGGTGTCCAGTGCCGGTACCGGCCACTTCTACACCACCGACAAGAACAAACGCACCACCCCCGACAAGCTCGAAATCAAGAAATTCGACCCTGTCGCACGCAAGCACGTGAACTACAAGGAAGCCAAGATCAAGTAATTGATCGGCGACCCTGTTGTTGAAAAAGCCCGCCTCATGGCGGGCTTTTTCATGCCCGTGATTTGCCTGCCAGGCGGTCAGGGGGCGGGCTGCAAGGTCAGCGTGCTGCGGGTATTGGCGACGACGTCCTCGTCGCTCAGGTGCTGTGGTACGTAGGCGCCATCGATGAAGCGCTGCGCCTGGTCGCTGTAGTGGCGATCGAAGGGCACGCCGCTCTGGCCGAGCGGGTTGATGCCCAGGCTGTGGCTGGCATCGGCCATATCGATCAGGCGCCGCGTGGAGGGGCCGTGGCCTACCTGCCAGGGCGCGCTGGCGATGCGGTGCGACAGGTTGTTCGGCGTTTCATGGCCACCGGGCGCAGCCAACGGACCGATGTTGAGTAGCGCGTCCAGTGGCCATTGCACGCCGAGCGGATGCTGATGGGTGAGCGTGTGTGCCGGCCCCCAGTGCCATTGCCCGGGATTCTCGCCAAGGGTCGCTCGCAGGTGCTGCAGGGTCGCGCGCCAGGCATCGGCCACTGCGTCGGCGCGGCTGCGGGATCGGCCGTCGGCACGTGCCCACCAGGGCGATTGCGGGTCGGCGGTGAGGCGCGGCAACGCACTGTCGATCATGCGCGTCGACAGCAATCGCTCGAAGGAGGCCTGGCCCAGCCTCTCGGCCATGGCCAAGCGGCTCAGCTCGAAGATGAACTGGTTGAACAGGGTGGCGGCCACTGAATCCAGCGGATGATCGCCCTTCCAGGTGGCCAGGGTTTCGACCAGTTCCCGTTCGGGCTCGTCCGCTGCCGCTGCGCGCAAGTCGTCGAGGATCGGCGCCAGCAGCCGCGGGCCGTAATCGGTGCCGGTCTCCAGTTGCAGGGCCTGGCTGTTGTGCAGATCCCAGCGTATAGCCGGGTCGGCCAGGTGCCGATTCAGGCGCTGGCCGCGTTCCGGCGGGTTGTAGTAGCCGGGAATCTCCAGGCCACTGGCCGACAGCGGCTGGAAATTGGCTGAAACGATATACCCGCGCGCCGGGTTCTCCTCCTGAGGATTGGCGCTGAAGGGCTGGAAGCCGGGTTTGTCCGCCGCGTCGCTGCCGCCGTCGAGAATGAACGCCGGATTCACCCCGGCAGGTCGTTCAGGCAGTTTCGCCGCGGCCCACCAGGCGATGTCACCGCTGGCGTTGGCCCAGACCAGGTTGAGGCCTGGAGCGTGTATGCGCTCTGCAGCGGCGCGGCCCTTTTCGAGGGTGTCGGCGCGGTTCAGGCGGTAGAAGGCGTCGAGCAGCGGGTTCTCGGTTTCCAGAAAGGCCCACCACATGGCGATCGGTGTCGTGCCATCGGCATCGCCCAGGGCATCGTTGATGATCGGGCCGTGAGGGGAGCGGCGCAACGCCAGGGTTACCGGCTCGGCATCCTTGACCTGAATGGTCTCCTGGCGACGCTGCAGAGCGACCCAGCGGCCCTGGTACCAGACCTGCTCGGGATCGTCCGGGTTGACCCGTTCGGCGATCAGGTCCATGTCGTCGTTCTGGAACATGGTCAGGCTCCAGGCGAAGTCGCGGTTGTGGCCGAGAAACGCCACCGGGGTCGCCGGCTGGTGATGGCCGTACAGCTCGAAGCCCGGGTACTTGAGGTGCGCCTCGTACCACACCGACGGTGCGGAGAAGCGAATATGCGGGTCGCCGGCCAGCAGGGGCTTGCCACTGGCGGTGCGGGAACCCGATACCGCCCAGGCATTGCTGCCCTCGAACTGTGGCAGGCCGTTGTCGATCAGGGCCTGCTGGCTGAGCTGGGCAAGGCGGTCGAGCGCCTGCCAGTCGCTCTTCCCGAGGGAGGCGTCGAGCACGCCTTCGGGGTGCCAGTCGATATCGAAGATTTTCATGTAGTCGCTGCCGAGCTCGTCGCGAATGTGGGTCAGCAGCGGTTCGCTGCGCAGCGCTGCGGCGAAGCTGTAGGCCAGGTAACCGGCGATGGACAGGGTGTCGGCGGCCGTGAAAGGGCGCTTCTCGATACCCAGCAGGTCGAACTCCAGGGGCGCCGGGCGGCTGTCCTGATACTGGTTGATGCCATCGAGATAGGCGGCGAGTGCCTTGGCGTGGGGGCTGTCGGCATCCAGTCGGGCGGCCTGCTGGTCGGCCCTCGCACGGATTTCCAGGCTGCGGAACAGGCGGTCGGTGGGCAACAGTTTGGCGCCGAGAATTTCTGCCAGTTCACCGCGCGCCAGGCGGCGTAGCATCTCCATCTGGAACAGGCGATCCTGGGCCTGCACGAAGCCCAGGGCGCGGTACAGGTCGGCCTCGTTCTGCGCTTCGATATGCGGCACGCCGCGCTCGTCATAGCGCACCTCGACGGGCGCGCTCAAACCCTGCAGAGTCAGTTGGCCCTCACGCAGTGGCTGCTTGCCGTGCAGGTACCAGGCTCCTGCGCCAGTCACTGCCAGCATGAGTGCAGCCAGGGTGATAAATAGGCGTTTCATGCTCACATCCTTGTTCCGGGGGCGCCCATGCTGCGAGCAATCGGCGCCGGCCGCAACCAGGGTCTATTGACGTTTCAACGCGAGCCGCGTTGCCGCGAGAAATTTCGCCAGGAGAGGCAGAGTACACAGGGAATGGACTAGCCGTCCGCGCCTTGCCTTTTCAGGTCCTCCAGCGACGCACGGAGAAACTCCCCGCGCAACCCGCAGGGCCGGTCCCGCTTTGCCGCGATGCTGCGTTTCTCGCCGACTCATTTGGCCAGCCAAACTTCGCGGCTCGTGCCTTGCCTATCGGTAAAACCGACGCCGGCGCGGCTGTGCGTGAAACGTCAACAGACCCTAAGGCGTCGCGCGGTTCTGGCTGACGTGAAACTGGTCGCAAAGGCCATTGAGGTGCTCGGCCAGCGAGGCCAGGCGCTGGCTGTCACCAGCCACCTCGCCCGCGTCACGTGCAGTGTCTCCGGCGACCTGACGAACCTGTTCGATCAGGCGTGCCACTTCGGCGGTAGCCGCCAACTGCTCGCGCGTGGAAACGCCGATAGCCTGAATGGCCTCGATGGAGCGGTGCACGTTGTCCAGCAGGGTCACGGTGCGCTGGGTATGGCCAACGCAGCGGGCCACGCCAGCATGACTTTCGGCCATCGCATTCACCGCGTTGGTCGAGCCCTGCTGCAGGCGGGCGATCATGCCCTGAATCTCGCCGGTGGCCTGCTGGGTACGTTGTGCGAGCTGTCGTACCTCATCGGCCACTACCGCGAAGCCGCGGCCCTGCTCGCCAGCGCGGGCGGCTTCGATGGCGGCGTTGAGAGCCAGCAGGTTGGTCTGCTCGGCCACCGAGCGAATCACCTCCAGTACCTTGTCGATGGCTCTGGCTTCGTCGGCCAGTTCCTGCACCACGCTGCTGCTGCCGTCGATCTGCCGGGCCAGGCTCTGGATCTCGCTCTGCGTATCGGTGATCGCCGAGGCGCCCGCTGCGGCATCGCGATCGGCCAGGCGTGCGGTTTGCGCCGCCTGTTCAGCGCTGTTGGAGACCTCGCCCACGGCCAGGGTCATCTGCTCGATGGCACCACCCATCTGCGCAGTGGCGTTGAGCAGATCCTCGGCGCACTTGTTCAGCTCGAGGGTGGACTGGCTGAGGTGCTGGCTGGTACTGCGCAGTTCATCGCCTGCGCCGACGACCCGGCTGACCAGGTTGTCGAGCAGTGCCAGAAAGCGATTGAAGCGTTGCGCCAGGCGGTCGCTGGAGGTGCTGCGGTACGCCAGGTCGACAGGTTCGCCATCGCGCAGCAGGTGCGCGGAGGTGCGTTGCAGGTCTTCGCCTGCCGCCGCTTCACGGGCGCTGTGGCGAGCCAGCACGAGCAGGATGATGGTCTCGGCGATCACATAGGCGGCGTGGATGAACACCACGGGCCAGCCAGCGCCGGCTTGCAGGAGGAACACGCCGCTGCCGTTCTGCTGCAGGGCGAAGAAGCTCAGGTGATGCACGGCGATGGTGCCGGCAGCCAGCAGTATTGGCAGCCAGTCGCGGTAATAGACCAGGAACGCCAGCAGGACGAATACGCTGAAATGCATCTCGACCATGCCATGACTCTGCTGGATATGCAGCGCGGCCAGCACCATGAATGCCACCGCGATCAGGCAGCGATAGGGCCGGGTGCCGCCGATCATGGCGTACAGCGCACTGAGCGCGATGGCCGTACCGCCGCCGATGATCAGTGCCGCCGCCCAGGTCGCGTGCCAGAACGCCAGCCCGAGCGCGTACAGGGTCATCAGCCAGACTACGCAAAGCATCAGGCGGTCGGCCTGGCGATAGAAATTGTTGTGCATGGTGTCCCTTCCAATTGCTGCAGCGCCAAGAAGTTTTGGCAGAACAGTGAAGGAATCGCAAGTTCGATGCCATTCAATGGCCGTTCAGCGCAGTTTTACCCAATCGCAGAAGCAGCCGCTGGCCAGATTGTTGTTCGCAACGACTTTCCGGCCATCGAGCAACGCGTCGAGTACGGGCTCGATGAAGCTGTTGCCGGAGGTGCAGGTAAAACCGCTGCTGTAGGGGCCGAAATAGGCCAGTTCGCCGCGCTGATCCCAGATCGCCACGGCCGGGCTGGCTGGCAGGTTGTCGCTGCCCGTCAACCCATCGAGCGGTTGCAGGGCGCTCAGGCTGGCCGGCAGCTGTCCGTCCGTGCCCGCTTTCTGTACGACGTGGAAGCTCACGCCGCGCGACGAGTAACGCTCCGTGAGCTCGCTGAGGTGTTGCTGATTGCCGACGTTGCAGGGGCATGCCGGATCCCAGAAATGCACCAGGCGGATTTCGCCCGGCCCGGCCAGTGTTGCCGGCAGGCGCAGCTCGCTGCCCGTGAACAGGGCGGTGCGATCACTGAACGGGCGCAGATAACGCGCCTCGAACCACCAGAAGGCGACGACCATGGCGACCAGCCAGGTCACGGTGACCAGGCAGGCGAGCAGGGTGGTGCGTCGGGAACGGGCCATATGACAGCTTCCGTTGGGTGAGGGAGACGGCTTCCAGGTACACCGAGCCTGCAACTGCCGATGCCGGCTTGCCACGGGGCGCTCGGCGGCAGAAGATCGCTACTCTACCCGTTGCCCCGTTGGGGCGACGCTGCTGTGAGTCAAAAGAGTCATGAGCCTGATGTCCGATACCTTTGAGCCCCAATCCCTGGTCGCCAGCCTGCGTCCTCTGGCCAGCGCCGCGCCGCTTTCGCCGGCGGAGCTCGTCTACCGGCAGTTCTACGGCTTCGTGCCGCAGGATGCGGTGCAAACGCGGCTGGGCTGGTTCGCGGTGGACGATTATCGCATCGCCGCCCAGCTGTGGCAGCCCGTTGCGCCGCGCGCGACCCTGTTGCTCCTGCATGGCTATTACGATCACAGCGGCCTGTATCGCCATGTGATTCAGTGGGGCCTGGAGATGGGGTTCGCCGTGCTCGCCGTCGACTTGCCCGGGCATGGGTTGTCCAGTGGGCTGCGCGCCAGCATCAATGATTTCGCCGAGTATCAGGCCGTGCTGCGTGCTGCCCTGCAGCAGGCTGGTGCGCTGGGGCTGCCGGAGCCCTGGCACCTGTGTGGGCAGAGCACCGGTGGTGCGATCCTGATCGACTACCTGCTCAACGACAAGCCGCTGGGTGCCGTGGGTGAAACCATCCTGCTGGCGCCGCTGGTACGGCCGCGGCGCTGGAACTGGTCACAACTCAGCTATCGCCTGCTGCGCCGTTTCGTTCAGGAGATTCCACGGCGCTTCAGCGAAAATTCCAGTGACCTGGAGTTCCTCGATTTCCTGCGCAATCGCGATCCCTTGCAGCCCAAGGTAGTGCCAACTGTCTGGGTCGGGGCGCTGAGCCAGTGGGTGCCGCGCATCGAGCAGGCCCAGCGCAGTGCGCGCAGCCCGCTGATCATTCAGGGCGAGGCGGATATGACAGTGGACTGGCGGCACAATCTCGGCGTGCTGGAGAGCAAGTTCAGTTCGCCGCGGATCTTTCGCCTGCCCGAAGCCCGCCATCACCTGGCCAACGAGGCTGCACCGTTACGGCAGCGCTATTTCGATTATCTGGGCGAGCAACTGAGCTGAGCTCACTGACCTACCGCCAGGCCAGCGCGTACGGCGGCCAATGCAGCCTTGTAGTAAGCCGCGCCGTCATTGGATTGGGCGAACGTGACGAACTCCTCCAGTTCCGGGTCGGATAACGTGCGGTAGACATGCAGCAGGGTGTTGTCGAGGTCTTTGTCGATCTGCGTCATCAGACGCTGGCGCTGGCCGTCGAGCAGGCCTTGAGCCGTGCCACCGCCGAGCAGGCCGGGAATCATCTGGCTCAGGCTGTCGGCAGCGACACCTGCCAGAGCCAGGCTGATTTCCGCCCCCGCCTCGCTGGCCGGCAGGGCCTGCGCCAGGTGGCGAATCAGCAGGCGGCGGGTGGCATCCGCTTCGCTGAGCGGCAGGCCATCGGCGTACTTGGCCAATTGGTCCGGACGCGTGGCGAGCAGCTCCGCTTCGACGATCTTGCGGCCCAACGGCGATTCGAAGAAGCGCAGGGCCGGGGTCGGATCGGCCAGGTTCTCGCGCAAGCTGCGCTCTGCCCGTTCATCCATGGCCTTTGCAGCGAAGCGCTGGTTGCTGTTGCTCACCAGTGCCTGGTACACCGCCGGTGGCAGGCTCTTGCTGTAGCGTGCCTGAGCGGCGCTGAGGGCATCGCTGAAATGCGCACGTTGCTGCGGCCAGCCGGCTTTCTCGTACAGCTCGGCATGAGGCTCGGCCAGAGCGGGAAGGCTCAGGAGCACCAACAATAGACAACACAACGCGCGCATAAGGACTCCTGTCTGGGGCAGCTATTTTCGGCAGCCAGGTGACGCTTGTCGAGGTGTAGTCGACACAGGGTAGAATCTTGTCATGACGACCGACATTTCCGATTCGCTGCTGAGCCGCATCATCGATGACCTTGCCGAATTCGGGTGGTCGTTGCAAACCCAGTTCGCCCCTCAGTCTCTGACGCGGCAATTGGCCGAAGAGTGCCGCCAGCGTATTTCCCAGGGCACCCTGGCGCCTGCCGGCACGGGCCGCGGTAACGCCGTGGCGGTGCGTGAGGGCACCCGTGGCGATCATATCCAGTGGCTCGAGGCCGGGCAGTCTCCGGCCTGTGATGGTTATTTGCAGCTGCTCGACGAACTGCGTGTTGCACTCAATCAGAGCCTCTACCTCGGATTGGTCGACTACGAGAGCCACTTCGCCTTCTACCCGCCTGGGGCTTTCTACCTCAAGCACCTGGATCGCTTTCTCGACGAGGATCGGCGAGCCGTTTCCGCAGTGCTTTATCTCAATGAAGACTGGTTACCGGAGGAGGGCGGCGCGTTGCGGCTGTACTTGGCCGATGGCGAAGTGCGTGATGTCTGGCCTCAGGCCGGCACCCTGGTCGTCTTCCTGTCTGCCGATGTGCCCCACGAAGTGCTGCCCGCCAGCCGTGATCGACTGTCGTTGACCGGCTGGTTCCGCCGTCGCGGTGATAGCCCGCTCTGACGGGTGCCAGAAACGAAGAAGGGAGGCCGAGGCCTCCCTTCTTGATGCGGCTAGGTTCTTAGAACAGAACGCGGCTACGGATGGTGCCGTTGACGTGCTGCAGCTTTTCCAGCGCCAGATCCGAGTACTCGGCGTCGACGTCGATGACCACGTAACCGACCTTCTCGTTGGTCTGCAGGTACTGACCGGAGATGTTGATACCGTTGTCGGCGAACACCTTGTTGATCTCGCTCATCACGCCCGGAACGTTGGCGTGGATGTGCAGCAGACGGTGCTTGCCCGCGTGTGCCGGCAGGGCCACTTCCGGGAAGTTGACCGAGGATACCGAGGTGCCGTTGTCGCTGTACTTGACCAGCTTCTCGGCCACTTCCAGGCCGATGTTCGCCTGGGCTTCGGCGGTGGAGCCACCGATGTGCGGCGTGAGGATCACGCGATCCAGGCCTCGCAGCGGGCTTTCGAACACGTCGTCGTTGGACTTCGGCTCGACCGGGAACACGTCGATGGCGGCGCCGATCAGGTGCTCGTCCTTGATCGCGGCAGCCAGGTGATCGAGCTCGACCACGGTACCGCGGGCGGCGTTGATCAGGATGCCGCCCTTCTTCATGGCACGAATTTCCTTCTCGCCGATCATCCACTGGGTGGACGCCAGCTCGGGCACGTGCAGGGAAACGATGTCGCACTGACCCAGCAGGTCGTGCAGCTTGCCGATCTGCTGCGCATTGCCCAGCGGCAGTTTGGTCACCACGTCGTAGAAGAACACCTGCATACCCAGGGCTTCGGCGAGCACCGACAGCTGGGTGCCGATGGAGCCGTAACCGACGATGCCAAGCTTCTTGCCACGGATTTCGAAGGAGTTGGCCGCCGACTTGATCCAGCCGCCACGGTGGCAGGAGGCGTTCTTCTCGGGAATGCCGCGCAGCAGCAGGATGGCCTGGGCCAGCACCAGCTCGGCGACCGAGCGGGTGTTGGAGTACGGCGCGTTGAACACGGCGATACCGCGCTCGCGGGCGGCGTTCAGGTCGACCTGGTTGGTGCCGATGCAGAAGCAGCCAACGGCGACCAGTTTCTTCGCGCAATCGAAGATCTCTTCGGTCAGCTGGGTGCGCGAGCGGATGCCGATGAAGTGCGCGTCGGCGATCTTGGCCTTCAGTTCCTCGCCGGACAGCGCGGTCTTGAGGTACTCGATGTTGGTGTAACCGGACGCCTTCAGGGTATCCACTGCATTCTGGTGGACGCCTTCGAGAAGAAGGAACTTGATCTTGCTCTTGTCGAGAGAGGTCGTGCTCATCGGAGTACCTGTTGTCCCACTAAATTAAGTGTCAGGAGAAGTATCGGCGCTGGCGCCAATGGGCCTGCAGATCGCGGCAAAGCATGATTTGCGGGGGGCATATGCTAGCATGGCTTCCCTTTTCCTTGCTCGGTTGCGACCTGAACGGTTCTCAGGGCGACCATGAATGTTTCGAGAGTTGAAATGACCGATCACCTGCCGATTGAAGAACTCAAAACCCTGGTCGAGCCCGGTAAGGTGCTGACCGACGCCGCCTCCCTGGAAACCTATGGCAAGGACTGGACCAAGCACTACGCGCCAGCCCCCAGCGCCATCGTCTTCCCCAAGACCATCGAGCAGGTGCAGGCCATCGTGCGTTGGGCCAATGCCCACAAGATCGCCCTGGTGCCTTCGGGTGGCCGTACTGGCCTGTCGGCAGCGGCGGTCGCGGCCAATGGCGAGGTGGTGGTGTCGTTCGACTACATGAATCAGATCCTCGACTTCAACGAGTCCAACCGCACCGTGGTCTGCCAGCCGGGTGTGGTCACCGGCGCGCTGCAGCAGTTCGCCGAGGACAAGGGCCTTTATTACCCGGTGGATTTCGCCTCTGCCGGCTCCAGCCAGATTGGCGGCAACATCGGCACCAATGCCGGTGGCATCAAGGTGATTCGCTACGGGCTGACCCGCAACTGGGTGGCTGGCCTGAAAGTGGTCACCGGTACCGGTGAGCTGCTCGAGCTGAACAAGGACCTGATCAAGAACGCCACCGGCTATGACCTGCGTCAGCTGTTCATCGGCGCCGAAGGCACCCTGGGCTTCGTGGTCGAGGCGACCATGCGTCTGGATCGTGCGCCGCGCAACCTTACCGCCATGGTGCTCGGCACGCCTGATTTCGACTCGATCATGCCGGTGCTGCACGCCTTTCACGGCAAGCTCGACCTCACCGCCTTCGAGTTCTTCTCCGACAAGTGCCTGGACAAGATCCTCGGCCGTGGCGACATTCCGGCACCGTTCGAGAGCCGCACGCCGTTCTACGCCCTGCTGGAATTCGAAGCCGTCAACGAAGACGTGGCCAATGCCGCTCTGGCGACCTTCGAGCATTGTGTCGAACAGGGCTGGGTGCTCGATGGCGTGATGAGCCAGAGCGAGCAGCAACTGCAGAACCTGTGGAAGCTGCGCGAGTACATCTCCGAGACCATCAGCCACTGGACGCCTTACAAGAACGACATCTCGGTGACGGTCAGCCAGGTGCCGGCGTTTCTCGCCGATATCGACACCATCGTTTCCGGCAGCTACCCCGATTTCGAAGTGCTCTGGTACGGCCACATCGGCGACGGCAACCTGCACCTGAACATCCTCAAGCCCGACGCCTTGAGCAAGGAAGACTTCTTCGCCAAGTGCGCGACCGTCAACAAGTGGGTGTTCGAGACCGTCGAGAAGTACAACGGCTCGATCTCCGCCGAGCACGGCGTGGGCATGACCAAGCGTGATTACCTGGAATACAGCCGCTCGCCGGCAGAAATCGCTTACATGCGAGCGGTCAAGGCGGTCTTCGACCCCAACGGCATCATGAACCCAGGCAAGATCTTCAACTGATCCCCGGACCAAGGAGCGACCATGAGCTACCAGCACCAGTATATCGATGGCACCCGTATCCACTTCCCGCTGGGCAAGGTGGTGTGCGTAGGCCGCAATTACGCCGAGCATGCCAAGGAACTCAACAACCCCTTGCCGACCGAGCCGATGCTGTTCATCAAGCCCGGCAGCTGCGTGGTGCCGCTCGAAGGTGGCTTCAGCATTCCGGAAGACCGCGGCTCGGTGCACTACGAAGTGGAAATCGCCGTCCTGATCGGCAAGCCGCTGTCGCGCAAGCCGAGCGAAGAGGAAGTGCTCGACGCCATCTCCGGTTTCGCTCCTGCTCTGGACCTGACCCTGCGCGACGTGCAGAACAAGCTCAAGGACAAGGGGCATCCCTGGGAGCCGGCCAAGGCATTCGACGGTGCCTGTGTACTGGCGCCGTTCGTGCCGGGTGACGCGGTCGAGGACCTGGCTGCCATCGGCATCCGTCTGACCATCAACGGCGAAGTGCGTCAGGACGGCATCAGCGGCGACATGATCTTCGCGATCGTTCCGGTGATTCAGGAAATGGCCGGCCACTTCAACCTGCAGCCCGGCGACGTGATCCTCACCGGTACCCCCGCAGGCGTGGGCCCGCTGCACAAGGGCGATGAACTGGTGCTCGACCTGGTCGGCCACTCCAGCTTCGCCAGCCGGGTCATCTGACACGGCGATCGCTGCAAGGCGGTAGCGGCCGTTCGCCGCTCCACTGTGGGAGCGCGCCATGCGCGCGAAAAATCGCGGGCTTGGCCCGCTCCCACAGATACTGCACCGATGACCACTCTCGCCTCGCAACCATCCCGAATCCACGTCTATTCCAATTAAGCTTCGCTTAAGCCGGCTTTAAGCCTGGCTTCAGCTGGGCGACTTAACCTGACCCCGTCATCTACAGATAGAGGGTCATCCCCATGAAAGCTCCCGTACTCGCACTGCTGCTCGCTCCGCTGTTCTCCACCGCTGCCATGGCTGCCGGTTACACAGGCCCAGGCCAGGTCGCTCAGGTCACGACTGTCGAGCAGGCGCTGAAAGCTGGCGACGACACCCCGGTGGTACTGCAGGGCCAGATCGTCAAGCGTCTGCAGGACGAACTCTATGAGTTCAAGGACGCCACCGGCACCATCCACGTTGAAATCGACGACGAAGACTGGCCGCCGCAAGCCATTTCCGAGAAGGCCACCGTCAAACTGACCGGTGAAGTCGACAAGGATCTGACCAGCCGTGAAATCGACGTCGATATCGTCGAACTGGTGAAATAAGGCGCGCGCTGTTAGCGTCCCACCACTGCACTGAATGGCCGCCTCTCGGAGCATCCGGGGGGCGGCGTTGTCGTTTTTGCTGATGGATAAGTGAATCGCCATGCGCCGTCTGATTTCGATCAAAGGTTTATCCCTGCTGTTGATGCTCGTTCTGCTGGTTGCGCTGGGTATCGCGAGCCAGCAATTTCGCCTGTTCGAGCGGGCCTGGTTCAATGTCAGTCAGCCAGCCGAGGCGCCCTCGCATTCGCTGTGGTTGAGCGACTACAAGGTGGTGATAGAGGCGCAGCGTATCGAAGGACTGGAGGACGACGTCTCGGCGTTGACCTACGATCCGGATCGCCAGAGCCTGTTCACGGTGACCAACCAGCATCCCAAACTGATCGAGCTGTCCCTGGACGGCAAGGTACTGCGGCAGATCGAACTGGTCGGCTTCGGTGATCCCGAAGCGGTGGAATACGTGGCGCCCGGGCGTTTCGTGATCGCCGACGAGCGCACCCAGCGGTTGGTCAAGATCCGCGTCGACGACGACACCACCTCCATCGATGCCGCCGATGGTCAGCAGATGTCCCTGGGCCTGGAGATGGGCAGCAAGAACAAGGGCTTCGAGGGCCTGGCCTACGACCTGGCTGGCAAACGCCTGTTCGTGGCCAAGGAGCGCGACCCGATGCGCATCTACGAGGTGCATGGCTTCCCCAACCTCGACCCGGACACGCCCGATCCTGTGCAGATTCGCGATGACCGCAAGCGCGATGCGGGCATCTTCGTGCGAGACCTCTCCAGCCTGCATTACGACAGCCTCACCGGCCATCTGCTGGCGCTGTCGGATGAGTCACGACTGGTCGTCGAACTGGACGAGGCCGGCAAGCCGATCAGCAGCCTGTCATTGCTGCAGGGCCAGCAGGGCCTCAAGAAGTCGGTGCCGCAGGCGGAGGGCATCACCATGGATGATCATGGCGTGCTCTACCTGACCAGCGAGCCCAATCTCTTCTATGTCTTCAGCAAGGGCGGCAAGACCGACTGAGCCTGCGGCACCGCCCAGGTGGCGACAGCCCTGCCTGCCTCACCGCGCTGGTGAAGTGAGGCGAGGGCTGGTAGTTTCGCCTGTCACTATGGCTGCCCCCGGGATTCTCTCGGGGGCAGCACCGTTTTCCTCGCCGATGGACAAGTGAACCGATATGCGTCGTCTGTTTTCCCTCAAGGCATTGCTGGTGCTGTTCGTACTCATCGTGGCCTCGTTGCTGGCTGTCTGGGGGCAGGAGTTCCGGGTCTTCGAACGGGCCTGGTTCAACGTGCAGCAGCCGGATGAGGCTCCAGCGGATGCGCTATGGCTCGATGGTTATCGGGTAACCCGTGAAGCGCAGGTGATCGAGGGCCTGGACGATGACGTTTCGGCATTGACCTACGATCCACTGCGCAAGAGCCTGTTCACCGTCACCAACCAGAACTCCCGGCTGATCGAGCTTTCCCTGGAAGGCAAGGTGCTGCGCGAGATCGAACTGGTCGGTTTCGGCGATCCTGAGGCCGTGGAGTATGTCGCGCCGGGAGTCTTCGTGGTCGCCGACGAACGCCCCCAGCGTCTGGTGGAGGTGCGCA
Source organism: Pseudomonas sp. SZ40 (assembly GCF_052958135.1). NCBI lineage: Bacteria > Pseudomonadati > Pseudomonadota > Gammaproteobacteria > Pseudomonadales > Pseudomonadaceae > Pseudomonas > Pseudomonas sp. SZ40. The sequence continues at coordinate 78,557 of NZ_JBQWIF010000019.1, forward strand.
TCGACGACAGCACCACCCGTGTGGACGCTGCCAGTGGTCAGCAGCTTTCCCTGGGCCTGGAGATGGAAGCCAAGAACAAGGGTTTCGAAGGTCTGGCCTACGATCTGGTCGGCAAGCGCCTGTTCGTCGCCAAGGAGCGCGACCCGCTGCGCATCTACGAGGTGCACGGCTTCCCTCACCTCGACCCGAGCACGCCATCGGCGATCCGTGTCATCGATGACCGCGAGCGCGACGAGGGACTTTTCGTACGCGATCTGTCCAGCCTGCAGTACGACGCGCGCACCGGGCATCTGCTGGGCCTTTCCGATGACTCGCGCTTGCTGGTGGAGCTCGATACCAAGGGCGAAGCGGTCAGCAGCCTGTCGCTGATCGGCGGTCAGCAGGGGCTGAAGGCGTCCGTTCCTCAGGCCGAAGGCATCGCCATGGACGAGCAGGGGGTGATCTACATGATCAGCGAGCCCAATCTCTTCTACACCTTCAGCAAAAAGGCCGAGTGACTGCTCACCCGGCCTTTCGGTGTTGCCCGCGTTACTCAGCGCTGCAGCGACTTCACGCCTTCGGCGGTGCCGAGCAGCAGCAGGTCGGCCGGGCGCGCGGCGAACAGGCCGTTGGTGACCACGCCGACGATGGCGTTGATGTCCGCTTCCAGTTTCACCGGGTCGGTGATGCTCATGTTGTGCACATCGAGGATCACATTGCCGTTGTCGGTCAGCACGCCTTCGCGGTAGACCGGGTCGCCGCCCAGCTTGACCAGCTCACGGGCCACGTGGCTGCGGGCCATGGGAATCACCTCCACCGGCAGCGGGAAGGCGCCGAGCACCGGCACCAGCTTGCTGCCGTCGGCGATGCAGATGAAGGTGCGGGCCACGGCGGCGACGATCTTCTCGCGGGTCAGGGCCGCGCCGCCGCCCTTGATCAGGTTCAGGCGCTCGTCACTCTCGTCGGCGCCGTCGACGTAGAACTCCAGATCGCTGACGCTGTTCAGTTCGTACACCGGGATGCCGTGGCCCTTGAGGCGTGCGGCAGTGGCTTCGGAGCTGGCTACGGCACCGTCGAAGTCCAGTTTGTGCTTGGCCAGGGCGTCGATGAAACAGTTGGCCGTGGAGCCGGTGCCGACCCCAACGACGCTCTTGGCGTCGAGCTTGGGAAGGATGAAGTCGACGGCGGCCTGAGCCACGGCTTGTTTGAGCTGATCCTGGGTCATGCGGGTTCCACGAGAGAGAAGGAAACGAGGCGCTGATTATAGCCGGCAAAACCCAGGAATTCGTATGGTCGCTCGGCAGATGGCTGGGTTAGACTCCGGGGTTCCTCATGAAACCGCCTGCGATGCCTGCCATGCTCGAACAGTACGTCAAGAAGACCCTGACCTCCCGTGTCTATGACGTTGCCGTGGAAACCCCGCTGCAACCCGCTCGCCAACTCTCCGAACGCCTGGGCAATCGGATTCTGCTCAAGCGCGAGGATCTGCAGCCGGTTTACTCGTTCAAGATTCGTGGCGCCTACAACAAGCTGGCGCAACTCACCCCGCAAGAGCTGGCTCGTGGCGTGGTTACCGCCTCGGCCGGCAACCACGCCCAGGGCCTGGCACTGGCCGCCAAGCACATGGGCGTGAAGGCGACCATTGTCATGCCGCGTACCACGCCCGAGCTCAAGGTGCAGGGCGTTCGCTCCCGTGGCGGCAAGGTGGTGCTGCACGGCGACGCCTTTCCCGAAGCCCTGGCGCATTCGCTGAAGCTGGTCGAGGAAAAGGGCCTGGTGTACGTGCACCCCTACGACGATCCCCATGTGATCGCTGGCCAGGGCACCGTGGCGATGGAGATCCTCCGTCAGCATCAGGGGCCGCTGCATGCGATCTTCGTTCCGGTCGGCGGTGGTGGTCTGATCGCCGGCATCGCCGCCTACGTCAAATACCTGCGTCCGGAGACCAAGGTGATCGGCGTCGAGCCGGACGACTCCAACTGTCTGCAGCAGGCCTTGGCTGCAGGCGAGCGCGTGGTACTGCCGCAAGTCGGGCTGTTCGCCGACGGCGTGGCAGTGGCGCAGATCGGTCAGCACACCTTCGATATCTGCAAGCTGTGCGTCGATGAAGTGATCACCGTCAGTACCGACGAGATCTGCGCAGCGATCAAGGACATCTACGACGACACCCGCTCGATCACCGAGCCCGCGGGCGCGCTGGCCGTGGCCGGAATCAAGAAGTACGTCGAGCGCGAAAACGTCAGCGGCCAGGTGCTGGTGGGCATCGATTCCGGCGCCAACGTCAACTTCGACCGCCTGCGCCATGTGGCGGAACGTGCCGAACTGGGTGAAAAACGCGAAGCGATCATCGCCGTGACCATTCCCGAGAAGCCGGGCAGCTTCAAGGCCTTCTGCGAAGCGATAGGCAAACGGCAGATCACCGAATTCAACTACCGCTACCACCAGGATGGCGAGGCGCACATCTTCGTCGGCGTGCAGACCCACCCGGAGAACGACCCCCGTGCGGCGCTGGTCGAGAACCTGCGTGGCCAGGGCTTCCCGGTACTCGACCTGACCGACAACGAGCTGGCCAAACTGCACATCCGCCATACCGTCGGCGGGCATGCCGCTGCCGTGCCGGACGAGTGCGTGTTTCGTTTCGAGTTTCCGGAGCGGCCGGGGGCGCTGTTCAACTTCCTCAACAAGTTGGGCGGGCGCTGGAACATCACGCTGTTCCACTACCGCAACCACGGCGCCGCCGATGGCCGTGTGCTGGCTGCCCTGCAAGTGCCGGAAGACGAGCGCCATCTGCTCGCGCCGGCGCTGGATGCGATCGGTTATCCGTACTGGGACGAGACCGACAATCCGGCTTACAAGCTGTTTCTCGGTTAGTCGATTCGCGCAGACGATTTTCCCGGGCATCGCGTTGCTCCGCCCAGGCTACGGACGTTTCTACCCTTGGCCTGGCGCTGAGCGCTGCGTTACCAGGGTACCTATTAGAAAATCAAAGGAAACCGTGATGGAACATTACCTGCTGCTGCGCATCCTCCACAGCGTGCCTGGCATCTTGTTGCTGCTCGGCGTGCTGGCCCATGCCTTCATGCTCTGGAAGGCGTGGCGCAAGGGCGACAGTGCCGTGCTGCAACGCAAGCTGCAGCGCACCCGGACCATCAGCCTGCCGGTGTTCGCCCTGCTGGCGTTGAGCCTGCCGGTGACCGGATGGTGGATGGTCAACCTGGCCGGTTGGCCGCTGAGCCAGACCTGGCTGCTGCTGGGTAGCATTCTTTTCGCGGCGCTGATGATCGTCGGCCTGCTGTTGCTCGGTCGTCTCGGTTCCTGGCAGGCTCAGGCCGGCGGCACGGTGCCGGCCAGGTCGCTGCGTTTCGTGATGGCCTATGCCGCGCTGATCGTCGTGCTGCTGGTGGTGATAATGGCGGTGATGGGCGCCAAACCCGTCTAACGTCTGCCCTGTCGCTGCGCCACCAGCGGTTGCAGCAGTGCGGCCAGTTGCGGCTCGCTCAGGGTCGCACGCAGTGCTTTGTAGAGGGCCCGGGTTTCCAGCAGGTTCCAGACCCGCAGCATGGTTTCCAGGGCGTCGAGCGGCTTGCTGATGAAGTCCCTTGCACCCAGCGCCAGGGCGCGCAGGCGCGTGGCGCGGGTCACGTCGGCGGTCAGTACCAGCAAGGGCACGTAATCGTTCTGCGGGATGCGCCGGTTGAGCTGCTCCATCAGGGCGAAACCGTCGAAATCCGGCATGTGCAGATCGAGGATCACCAGATCCGGCTCGAAGCTGTTGTACAGCTCAAGTGCCCGCATCGGCTGGGTGCTGCTGAGCACGTTGTGCAGACCTTCGCGGGCCAGCAGCTGCTCCATCAGATCCAGGTTGGGACGCTGATCGTCGATGATCAGGATGCGGTAGTCGTCGCTCATGCGGGCTCCGGCAGGTGCTGGTCGAGAAAGGCCAGAAAGGTCGGTACGTGGATGGGTTTGGTGAGGATCGCCGTTGCTCCCGCCTGCTGCATGGCGCGCCGCGAAGCAGTGCTGGCGTCGGCGGTGATCATCAGTACGGCGATACCCGCCGTGGCCGGGTCGGCACGCAGGCGCTTCAGTACATCGATGCCGGTCATGTCCGGCAGGTTGATATCCAGCAGGATCACCCGGGGCAAATGCTGGCGCGCCAGATCCAGACCAAGCTGGCCCTGCATGCTCGACAACAGTTGTACGCCTTGACGACGCTGCAGCAGGGTTTCGATCAGGGCCTGGCTGGACAGGTTGTCCTCGATGCACAGCACGCGGGTCAGGTTGCCGCTTTCCAGCGTACCGGCAGGGGCCGGGGAGGGTGGGTGGCGCCAGGGGTCGTCAGCGCCAGCCAGGGTTTCGACTTGCGCCGTGGGCAGTGTCAGCACGAAGCGGCTGCCGGTGCCCACCACGCTGATCACCTCCAGCGTGCCGTCCATTGCCTGCAGCAGGTTGCGACTCAGGGCCAGGCCCAGGCCGGTGCCTTCGCTGTGTTGGTCGGCGCCCAGGCGTTCGAAGGGGCGGAACAGTCGCTCCAGATCGTCCGCTGCGATGCCCGCTCCGCTGTCATTGACGGCCAGGGCCAGGCGCTCGCCCTGCAATTCGATATCCAGATGTACTTCGCCACCCGGGCGGTTGTACTTCACGGCGTTGGACAGCAGGTTGAGCAGCACCTGGATCAGCCGCTGCCGGTCGGCCATCACGCCTGCCGGCGAGGTGCTCGGCGGCAATGGCCGCAGACGGATGCCGGCCTCGTCGGCCAGCGGCGAGATCAGCGTCATCGCTTCCTGCACAACGCCATGCAGGTCGATGGCTTCCGGGCTCATGGGCAGCCGGCCGGCTTCGATACGGGCGATGTCGAGCACTTCGTTGATCAGCGTGAGCAGGTGCTGGCCCGCCCGCAGGATGTGCGTGACCTGTGGCCTCGGCGATTCCAGATCGAGTAGTTGAGCGAAGCCCAGAATGGAGTTGAGCGGCGTGCGCAGCTCATGGCTCATGCGCGAGAGAAATTCGCTCTTCGCCTGGCTGGCGTTCTCGGCTTCCTCACGGGCGTCGCGCAGGGCGATATCGGCGGCGCGACGGTCGGTGATGTCGCGGGTGACCTTGGAAAAACCGCGCAGGGTGCCGCTGGCGTCGTGCTGGGCGGTGATCACCACGCTGGCCCAGAAGCGCGAGCCGTCACGCCGCTGACGCCAGGCCTCTTCCTCGTAGCGGCCTTTTTCGGCGGCCACCTGCAGTGCCCGCAACGGATGGTGGGGGCGCTGCTCGTTCGGATAGAACAGCGAGAAATGGCGGCCGATGATTTCCGTTTCGCTGTAGCCCTTGATTCGTTCGGCGCCCGCGTTCCAGGTGGTGACGTGCCCCTGCGGGTCGAGGGCGAAGATGCCGTAGTCGCGTACGCCTTCGATGATCAGGCGCATGCGCTCCTCGTTCTCACGCAAGGCGCGCTCGCGCTGGGCCAGCAACTGGCTGGCCTCCTCGAGGCTGGCGCCGAGGCGGCCGATCTCGTCACGTTCGTGGTGACGGGTTTTCAACGGCATGCCAAGTGCCAGGTGGCGAGCACTGCGCTGCACACGCTGAACGCGGGTGACGATGCCGCTGGACAGCAACAGCACCGCGATGATCGCACCGAACAGGCCGCAGCCTGCCGCCAGCAGCGTGGCCAGGAGCATGCGCTGGCGATTGTCCGCGGCATTCGCTGTGCGGTCGGCGAGCAGGGCGTCCTCACGCACGCGCATTGCGTCGATCTCCTGGCGCAGGGTGTCGAGCATGCGTTTGTTCTCGACCAGGATGGCGATGATCTGCTCACTGTCCTGGCGCATGTCGACGTTGCGCAGCACATCCAGGCCCTGCAGCTTGGTGCTGATCAGCGGCCTGATGCGCTCCAGGCGCTGGCGTACCTCGGTGTCGCGGATAGTGGCGTCGAGGCGGGCCAGGGCTGCTTCGATGCGTGGTTCGGTCTGCAGGTAGGTGGGCAGAAAGTTCTCGCGGCGGGTCAGCAGGTAGCCCCGCACGCTGGCGGCACCCTCGGCCAGCAGGGTCTGCACGGCCTGGATATCGCCCTGCACCTGCAGTACTCGGCGCACGTCCTCCTCGGCCTCGGCGGTCTGCCGCTCGGTGATGTAGATCAGCACCAGCGACAGCAGCAGGATCACCAGCGGCAGGGAGATGCCGACCAGCGCCTTGCCGCGCAGGGGCAGGTCAGCCCAGGAACGATCGATGCGGCGCATCATGGCGACGAACCGAACCAGTCCGCCGCTGGCTGGGCCACCAGACCCAGGGCGATGCCACGCACGGCCGCCTGGGTGCGGTCGGCCACGCCGAGCTTGGCGATCACCCGCTCGACGTGGGTTTTCACGGTGCCGGCGGCAATCCCCAGTTTCTCGCCGATCTCGCGATTGCTGAAGCCACCGGCGACCAGGCCGAGCACCTGCCGCTCGCGGCTGGTCAAGGCGTCGGAAGGCGGGGTGCCAGCATTACTGCGGTCGGCGATGCGCCGCAGCAGGCGCGCGCTGACCGCGCTGTTGAGCGCTTCCTCACCCGCCGCAACCCGGCGCAGGCTGGCGATCACCTCGTCGCGCGTGGCGTCCTTGAGCAGGTAGCCCACGGCGCCCGCGGCGATGGCCGCCTCGAGGTGATCGGGGCTGTCGTACATGGTGAACATCACCACTTTCAGGCGTGGCAGGCGTTGCTGCAGCAGGCGTGCGGCACCCAGCCCGTTGAGCCCGGGCATACGGATGTCGAGAATGGCGATGTCCGGCTGCAGGCGCTCGCACAGTTGCAGCGCGCTATCACCGTCGGCCGCCTGACCGACCACCTCGAATTCGTCGCAGCTCGCCAGCATGGCGACGAAGCCCGCACGGGTCACTTCATGGTCATCGGCCAGCACCAGACGCAAGGGCGTGGTCATTGCGGGCTCCCTCCAAGGCTGGGGACCCGAGCCAGCAACCGGGTACCGCGTCCCGGCTCGCTGCTGCAATGCAGATGGCCACTCAGTAGGCTGGCCCGTTCGTGCATGGCGGCCAGGCCGAGGCCGCCGCTGCCTGATACCGATCTGTCAGGTGCCGTGTCGAAGCCGCGGCCATCGTCCTCGACCCGCAGCTCGGCGCTTTGTTCGGCGCTGCTCAGGCCGATGCGCACGCTGCAGGGGCCGGCATGCTTGAGGATGTTGTTGATACCTTCCTGGGCGATACGAAACAGGGTGATTTCCACGTTGGCGGGCAGCCGCGCGTCACTGCGTTGCAGCCATTGCACCCGGTAACCGGCTTCGCGCAGACGATCGGCCTCCTTGTCGAGTGCCTGCAGCAGGCCGAAGTCATCGAGCAGTTGCGGGCGCAGCCCGGCGATGGCCTGGCGGCCCTCGCGCACGCAGCGCTGGGCCAGGTCGAGGATGGTGCTCAGTTCCTGCTGCTGGGCGTCGGGCAGCGTCGGGCATTGGCTGGCGAAGCCCTGCAAGCGCTGATGCAGGCCGGCGAGGGTCTGGGCCAGGCCGTCGTGCAGGTCATAGGCGACGCGTCTGCGCTCGTCTTCCTGTGCGCTGAGCAGCCGATGGACCAGCTCCGACATGGTGCGCTCGCGAGCCAGCAGGTCGCCGTGCAGGCGCTGGTTGTCCAGGTGCGCGGCGAGCAGCGTGGCGAGCAGTTGCAGTGACTCGAGGTCTTCGTCATCCGGCGGGTTGATCTTCACCGCGCTGGCCAGCAGGACGCAGCCGAACGGGCTGCCCTTAGCGGTCGACAAGGGCAGTCGGATGACCAGTTGCAGCCCGCTCTTATCGATGGCCAGGCATTGCGCCAGTGGTGAGTCGTTTTCGGCCAGTGCCAGCAGTGCCACGCGTTGTTCGCTGGAGTGGGCGCCATGGCTGGCGAGCACCTGGTTTTCACCATTCAGCTCGCGGACCACCAGACCGCTGTCCATGGCGCAGAAGGCGCAGGCGCGTTGCAGCACGCGCTCGCCCATTTTGCCCGGTGCCAGTGCACCGAGCTCACGTCCGGTATCGACCAGCAGGCTCAGGCGCGCGGCGCGGCTTTCCCATTGCCGGTACTGGCTGCGTAGGGCCAGGGCACTGCCGTTGTCATTGTGCATGGGTGTCTCTCCAGCGGGGCAGCGCCGATCGGTGGCGCAATGATCCCATTAAATCGACTTCAGGCGGTGGTCGCCCATCCGCCGAACGGCATAGGCCGTCGGCGCCAACCGGCCGATGGCGGCGTCGCGCGGGCCGGGCAAAGTACAGGCATCAACCAACGAGACAGGAAAGACCATGAAAGTGCATGCAATCGCCGCCGCTCTGTTGCTTACCGCCAGCTCCTCGCTGTTCGCCGCTGCCGAGCAGAAGCCATACACCTACAGCAGTATTGCCGAGGCGCCTGCCAACGCCGCCGACCGTGAAGTGGCTGCTCTTTTCGACCAGTGGAACAACGCGCTGCAGACCGGTGATTCGTCCAAGGTGGTCGCGCTGTACAGCAAGGACGCCGTGCTGCAGCCAACCGTTTCCAACCACGTGCGGGCAACGTCTGCGGAAATCACCGACTACTTCGACCACTTCCTGGCGCTCAAGCCGGTCGGCCAGATCAATTACCGGGAAATCCGCCGCCTGGGCCCGACCACTGCCCTGGACAGCGGTGTATATACCTTCCGCCTGACCGATGCCAAAGGCAAGAAGCAGGATGTGCAGGCGCGTTATACCTTCCTCTATACCCTCGTCGACGGGCAGTGGAAGATCCTCAACCACCACTCTTCGGCGATGCCGGAAAAAGTGCCGAGCGAAGTCGCCAAGCAGCTTTGAAGGTGGTTACCGACTCACAAAAAACCGGCGCCTGGAGCGCCGGTTTTTTCATTGCATGCCAAATGCTTTCTAGCGCAGCGACAGCACCGGCCAGCCACGCTTCTGCGCTTCGGCCAGCAGCTTCGGATCCGGGTCGACGGCCACCGGGCGGCTGACGCACTCCAGCAATGGCAGGTCGTTCATCGAGTCGCTGTAGAAGCTGGCGCCCTCCAGGCTGAAGCCGTTTTCCTGCATCCAGCGATTGAGGCGGGTGACCTTGCCCTCCTTGAAGCACGGCACATCGGTGGTGCGCCCGGTGTAGCGGCCGTCGACCATTTCGCACTCGGTCGCCAGCAGCGTGTCGACGCCCAGGCGGGCGGCGATCGGCGCGGTGACGAAGCGGTTGGTGGCGGTGATGATCACCAGCTTGTCGCCGGCCGCACGGTGCTCGTCGAGCAGCGCCAGGCCCTTGGGCAGAATGATCGGCTCGATGCATTCGGCCATGAACTGCTCATGCCACGCCTGCAACTGGGCCATGTCGGTACGGCCGAAGATATCCAGGGTGAAGTTCAGGTAATCGGTGATGTTCAGGCGCCCGGCCAGGTAATCCTGGTAGAAGGCATCGTTGCGGGCCTTGTAGGTCGCGCCGTCGAGAATGCCGCGCTCGCACAACCAGTCGCCCCAGGCGTGGTCGCTGTCGCCGCCGAGCAGCGTGTTGTCGAGATCGAATAAAGCCAAACGCACGGAGCCACCTCTTTATACGGAGCCATGGAAGGCGCCAGAATAGCGGCTTTGCCTGGCTGGGGAAAACCTGATCGGGTGTTGCGGCCGGCCTATGGCGAAGTCCCGCGCGGGCGCGTTGCCGCTGTCCCGAGCTTTGTGGAACAATGCCGGGACATGCGTTTACGAGGTTGTGCGCCGTGATCGATCCTGATGGTTTTCGCCCCAACGTCGGCATCATTCTCACCAATGATGTTGGCCAGGTGCTCTGGGCGCGTCGAATTAACCAGGATGCCTGGCAGTTCCCGCAAGGCGGCATCAATGACCGCGAGTCGCCGGAAGAGGCGTTGTACCGCGAATTGAACGAAGAAGTCGGTCTCGAACAGCAGGATGTGAAAATTCTCGCCTGTACCCGGGGCTGGTTGAGGTATCGTCTGCCGCAGCGCCTGGTGCGCACCCACAGCCAGCCGCTGTGTATTGGCCAGAAGCAGAAGTGGTTCCTGTTGCGCCTGACCGCCGATGAGCAGCGGGTGCGCATGGATCTGACCGGCAAGCCTGAGTTCGATGGCTGGCGCTGGGTCAGTTACTGGTATCCGTTGGGGCAGGTGGTTACATTCAAGCGCGAAGTTTACCGTCGCGCGCTCAAGGAACTCGCACCGCGCCTGCTGGCACGGGACTAGGCAGGGTCAGGCATGCTCAACACGCTGCGCAAGATCGTCCAGGAAGTCAACGCCGCCAAGGATCTCAAAGCGGCGCTGGGCATCATCGTGCAGCGCGTCAAGGAAACCATGGGCACCCAGGTGTGCTCGGTTTACCTGCTCGACCCGGAGAGCAACCGTTTCGTGCTGATGGCCACCGATGGCCTCAACAAACGCTCGATCGGCAAGGTCAGCATGGCGCCCAACGAAGGCCTGGTCGGCCTGGTCGGTACCCGTGAAGAGCCGCTGAACCTCGAAAACGCTTCCGAACACCCTCGCTACCGCTACTTCGCCGAGACCGGTGAAGAGCGCTACGCCTCTTTCCTCGGCTCACCGATCATCCACCACCGTCGCGTGATGGGCGTGCTGGTCGTGCAGCAGAAGGAGCGCCGCCAGTTCGACGAGGGTGAAGAAGCCTTCCTGGTGACCATGAGCGCGCAGCTCGCCGGGGTCATCGCCCACGCCGAGGCGACCGGCTCGATCCGCGGCCTCGGCAAGCAGGGCAAGGGCATTCAGGAAGCCAAGTTCATCGGCGTACCGGGCTCGCCCGGGGCTGCCGTGGGTACCGCCGTGGTGGTCCTGCCGCCGGCCGATCTGGAAGTGGTACCCGACAGGGCCGTCACCGATATCGATGCCGAGCTGAAACTCTTCAACGATGCGCTGGAGGGCGTACGCGGCGACATGCGCAGCCTCTCGGAGCGCATGGCCACTCAGCTGCGCCCGGAAGAGCGTGCGCTGTTCGACGTCTACCTGATGATGCTCGAAGACGCCGCGCTCGGTAACGAAGTGGTCAAGATCATCAAGACCGGCCAGTGGGCCCAGGGCGCCCTGCGTCATGTGGTCAGCGAGCACATCAACCGCTTCGAATTGATGGACGACGCCTATCTGCGCGAGCGTGCATCGGACGTGCGAGACCTTGGCCGCCGTCTGCTCGCCTATCTGCAACAGGCGCGGCAGCAGACCCTGGTCTACCCGGACAACTGCATCCTGGTTGCCGAAGAGCTGTCGCCCGCGATGCTCGGCGAAGTGCCGGAAGGCAAGCTGGTCGGCCTGGTGTCGGTACAGGGGTCGGGCAACTCCCATGTGGCGATCTTCGCCCGCGCCATGGGCATTCCCACGGTCATGGGCGCGGTCGAGCTGCCGTACTCGAAGATCGACGGCATTCAGTTGATCGTCGATGGTTACCACGGCGAGGTGTTCACCAACCCCAGCGAGATCCTGCGCAAGCAGTATGCCGATGTGGTCGAGGAGGATCGCCAGCTCACCAAGGGCCTCGACGCCCTGCGTGCGCTGCCCTGCGAGACCCTGGACGGTCATCACATGCCGCTGTGGGTCAACACCGGCCTGCTCGCCGATGTGGTGCGGGCTCAGGAGCGTGGCGCCGAAGGCGTTGGCCTGTACCGCACCGAAGTGCCGTTCATGATCAAGGATCGCTTCCCCAGCGAGAAGGAACAGCTGGCGATCTACCGTGAGCAACTGGCCGCCTTCCATCCGCTGCCCGTGACCATGCGCACCCTGGATGTCGGCGGCGACAAGGCGCTGAGCTATTTCCCTATCAAGGAAGACAACCCCTTCCTCGGCTGGCGCGGTATCCGCGTGACCCTCGACCACCCGGAAATCTTCCTGGTGCAGGTGCGCGCCATGCTCAAGGCCAGTGAAGGCCTGGACAACCTGCGCATCCTGCTGCCGATGATTTCCGGCATCCAGGAGCTGGAAGAATCGCTGCATTTGATTCACCGCGCCTGGGGCGAGGTACGTGACGAAGGCACCGATGTGCCGCTGCCACCGATCGGCGTGATGATCGAGATTCCCGCTGCCGTCTACCAGACCCGCGACCTGGCCCGCCAGGTGGACTTCCTGTCGGTCGGCTCCAACGACCTCACTCAGTACCTGCTGGCCGTGGACCGCAACAACCCGCGCGTCGCTGACCTCTACGATTTCCTTCATCCGGCGGTTCTGCAGGCGCTGACCAAGGTGGTCGAAGACGCCCATGCCGAAGGCAAGCCGGTGAGCATCTGCGGTGAAATGGCCGGTGACCCGACCGCTGCCGTATTGCTGATGGCCATGGGCTTCGACAGCCTGTCGATGAACGCCACCAACCTGCCCAAGGTGAAATGGCTGTTGCGCCAGATCAGCATGGCCAAGGCCAAGGATCTGCTCGGCCAGGTGATGCGCATCGACAATCCGCAGGTCATCCACAGCACTCTGCAGCTGGCCCTGCGCAACCTCGGCCTGGGCCGGATGATCAACCCGGCGTCGGATATCCAGGCTTAACGCTCCTGGCAGGACATAGCGGACCTTCGAGTTCCCCCAAGATCGTTCCTCAGGCTCCGCTTGGGAATGCCGCTGGGACGCTGCGCGTCCGGTGTTGAATGCCAACATCCAGCGATAGGGTAGGTTGGGCGGCGCTGCGCCTCAGCCCACCTATTGGTTTCCTGTCTCGACCCTCACTTCACCGATCGCTACCCCTCCAGCCCCGAAACTGCGTTCGATCAGTTGCCGTGTTCCGTCTGCATGGCTGAACAGCAGGGTGCTGGCACGGGTGCCATAGTTGGCGCTGGCGATGAATATGCTGGCGAGCAGCCGTTCCGTATCGAGGCCCACGCCGGTGTCCGGCAGTGCCGCGTCTGCAGGCTTCGCGGTATTGGCCAAAAGAGCGAACAGCGTTTCCTCATCGGCTCTCTCGAGGGCACTGGTAAGTGCAGCCTTGGCGCGTTGCAGCTTTGGCCATGGTGTATCCAGGTCGGCATTGGAAATGCCGTGAATGCCTGGCTGCAGCACCTCGATCCGCCCGCTCTGGGAGTTGTAGTGGCAGAGCTGCTGACGGTCGCCGACCAGCAGGTTGAAGCCGCTGTAGTCAGCCGCCCCGCTGTGCAGTCTGTCTAGAAAGGCTTCTGGCTCCAGGTCTCCCTGCAGAAAACGCAGCGGCAGCTCGCCTCGCGAGCGTGAGCCCTGAGGCGCGCGCGGGTCACGAATGTTGGTGAGGGCCGCGAAGCGCCCGCCAGGGCCGATACCCAGCCAGGTACCGCCGGCTTGCAGATCACGCCCGGCTATCAGCCCCGGCATCTGCGGCCACTCGGCCAGTGCAGCGGTAGGGCGGGCGTAGAACTCATCGCGATTGGCGGCGACCAGCAGGGGCAGGCGATGACCGGGGCGCCAGGCGAGAACGATCAGGCACATGGTCGTTCCAGCTTGGCGCGCACACCTGCCGCGTCAAGGACTTCGCCGATATGCACCACGACCTTTTTGGCGCCACAGCCTTTGCCCAGTTCGAGCAGTAGGCGTTCTTCTACCTGAGAAAGGCCACCTTCCAGCCGCTCAAGGGGATGAATGACCATGCGCGGCGGCAGGCTCAGGCGCATGAAGCGCTTACGGATCACTGACTGAGCTGCCTCACTGATCAGTCTGTCAGCGATGCTGAATTCGGCAACCAGCAAACGTACGCTGCTGAACGGTGGATCGGCATGCAGCTCCCGTTCGGTGCCGCTTTCCAGATGCGTGATCCGCAGGTGGTTACAGGCGATACGCAGATACAGAGTGTTGAACACAGCGGCTTCTCGTCCATTGAAAGGCTCACTGTACGCAACACGCGTAGTCGCTTCCATCGCCTAAAGTAGAGTGCGTGACCAGCTTCCGTTACCATGCCGCATCGCTTTACAGAGCACACCATGATCTTCTTACTGTACATACTGCTCGGCGCCGCGGCAGGCCTGCTTGCCGGGCTGTTCGGTGTCGGTGGCGGCATGGTCATCGTGCCCGTGCTGATCTTCACCTTCACCGCCCAGGGCTTCGACGCATCCGTGCTGACCCATATGGCAGTAGGCACCTCGCTGGCCACCATCCTGTTCACCTCGATCAATGCCGTGCGTGAGCACCACAGCCGTGGTGCGGTGCGCTGGGGACTGTTCGTCTGGTTGACCGTCGGTATCGTCTTGGGCTCTGCGCTCGGCGCGTTGACCGCCGACTCCATCGACGGTCAGGTCTTGCAGAAGATCATCGGCGTGTTCGCCCTGTGCGTGGCTCTGCAACTGGCGCTGGATCTCAAACCCAAGGCCAGCCGTGACGTGCCGGGCAAGACCGGGCTTGGCGTTGCCGGTGGCGTGATTGGCTGGGCTTCGGCGATCATCGGCATCGGTGGTGGTTCGCTGACCGTGCCGTTCCTGACCTGGCGCGGCGTCTCCGTGCAGCAGGCGGTGGCGACGTCTTCGGCATGCGGCTGGCCCATCGCGGCTGCCGGTGCCCTGAGTTATCTGTGGCTGGGGTGGGGCGATGCGCGTCTGCCTCACTGGAGCCTGGGCTACGTTTACCTGCCGGCGCTGCTGGGCATCGCCCTGACCAGTGTGTTCTTCGCGAGGACCGGCGCGCGCCTGGCCCATCGCTTGTCGCCGCGGGTGCTCAAGCGCCTGTTCGCTTTGCTGCTGTTCATCGTCGGCCTGAATTTTCTGTTGTGAGGAATCCTGATGCTGCCCTACCCGAATATTGATCCGGTCGCTCTCGACCTGGGTTTCCTGCAGATTCACTGGTACGGCCTGATGTACCTGGTCGGCATCGGCGGTGCCTGGTTCCTCGCCTCGCGGCGCCTGAACGCTTTCGACCCGACCTGGAGCAAGGAGAAACTTTCCGACCTGGTGTTCTGGGTGGCAATGGGCGTGATCCTCGGTGGTCGCCTTGGCTACGTGCTGTTCTACGATCTGTCGGCCTATATCGCCAACCCGCTGCTGATCCTCGAAGTGTGGAAGGGCGGTATGTCGTTCCACGGCGGCCTGATCGGCGTGATGCTGGCCACCCTGTGGTTCGCCAGGCGCAACGGCAAGAGCTTCTTCGAGCTGATGGACTTCATCGCGCCGCTGGTGCCGATCGGCCTGGGTGCCGGGCGTATCGGTAACTTCATCAACGGCGAGCTGTGGGGCAAGGTCACCGACGTGCCCTGGGCCATGGTCTTCCCCACTGGCGGGCCCGAGCCGCGTCATCCGTCGCAGCTGTACCAGTTCGCGCTGGAAGGCGTGGCGCTGTTCGTGATCCTCTGGTTCTACTCGCGCAAACCACGGCCGACCATGGCGGTCTCCGGCTTGTTCGCGGTGTGCTACGGCATCTTCCGTTTCATCGTCGAACTCGTCCGTGTGCCAGACGCTCAGCTCGGTTATCTGGCATGGGGCTGGCTGACCATGGGCCAGGTGCTGTGCATTCCGATGATCCTCGCCGGCCTGGGCGTGATGGCCTATGCCTACAAACGACAGGCTGCCCAGGAGGTCGCACGATGAAACAGTACCTCGACCTGATGCGCCATGTGCGCGAGAACGGCACCTTCAAGGAAGACCGCACGGGCACCGGCACCTACAGCGTGTTCGCCCACCAGATGCGTTTCGACCTGGCCGATGGCTTTCCTCTGGTGACCACCAAGAAATGCCACCTCAAGTCGATCATTCACGAGCTGCTGTGGTTCCTGCAGGGCGACACCAACATCAAGTACCTGAAGGACAACGGCGTACGTATCTGGGACGAGTGGGCCGACGAGAACGGCGACCTCGGACCGGTCTACGGCTACCAGTGGCGCAACTGGCCGGCGCCGAACGGCGAGTCGGTCGACCAGATCAGCAAGCTGATCGAGATGATCAGGAAGAACCCGGATTCGCGCCGCCTGATCGTCTCCGCCTGGAACCCGGCGCTGGTCGAGCAGATGGCCCTGCCGCCGTGCCATGCGCTGTTCCAGTTCTACGTCGCCGACGGCAAGCTCAGCTGCCAGCTGTATCAGCGCTCGGCCGACATCTTCCTCGGCGTGCCCTTCAACATCGCCAGCTACGCACTGCTGACGCTGATGGTGGCCCAGGTGTGCGGCCTGCAGCCAGGCGAGTTCATCTGGACGGGTGGCGACTGCCACCTGTACGCCAACCACCTGGAGCAGACCGACCTGCAACTGACCCGCGAGCCGCTGCCGCTGCCGACCATGAAACTCAACCCTGAGGTGAAGGACCTGTTCGCCTTCCGCTTCGAGGATTTCGAACTGGTCGGTTACGAAGCGCACCCGCACATCAAGGCGCCGGTCGCGGTCTGACCCAGGCTGCCGCAAGTAGGGTGGCCCGGGCGGCGATCCGCTTCAGCCCACCAATGCCCGCCCATCCGACGATGCATTCAAGGAGCGCCGGTCTAGAACGATCGCTTCCGGAGCAGCTCGGGATAGGGTGGCTTGGCTGGTCTGCGGCGGGCTGAAGCCCACCCTACGGCTAAGTAGCGCGGCGCTGAGCGAAGCGATGCCCGGCAGATGGCTCGCTCACTTGCGTAACGAAAAACGCTCGGCGATTTCTTCGATGAGCTCGCTCGGGCCGCTGAGCTTCCACTCGAACCAGTTGTCCCACTCCAGCCTCAGCTCATCCAGCCCACGGCGCAGCGTGTAGCTGTCGTAATCGATACCCTTGTCGAACGCCATTGGGCTGTACTGCGCGACCTGCCTCCAGCCCTCGGCCTTGAGACTTTCCAGAATGCGGTTGCCGACGTCGGTTTCGATATCTTCGAGGGTGACGTGATCGGCCGTGCACACCGGTTGACGCTCCAGACGCCGCCGCTCCAGCCACTGGCGAAACCGCCCCATCAACCCGGTCATAACGCGGGGCCCTTGCCCAGCCCCTCCGCGAGGTGGTCGATGAGCACCCGCAGCTTGGGCGGCAGGTGGCGGGTCGGGTGGTAGAGAATCCACGCGGTGCCCTGGTAGGAACCGGTGTAGCGCCACTGTGGCAGCACGCGCACCAGCGCGCCGCTGGTCAGTGACGCCGCGGCAGTGAAGTGTGGCAGGCAGGTGATGCCCAGATGCTCGAGCACAGCGTTCAGGCGTACTTCGCTATGGTTGCTGGCGAAGCGGCCGTTCACCGCCACCACGCATTGCTCCGGCCCATTGCTGAAATGCCAGCGGTGGTCGTCCGCCGTTTCGTCCAGATACAGGCAGGCGTGGCGCACCAGTTCGCTGGGGTGCTGGGGCATCCCGTGGCGCTGCAGATAGGTGGGGCTCGCACACAGCAACTGTTGCACATTGCACAGCGGCCGACCGGCCAGGGTGGGTGGCGGCTGGTCGGTGATGCTCACCAGCAGGTCGAATTGATCGCTGATCAAGTCCGGGCTGCGGTCGCTGAGGTTGAGGCTGATATCCACTTCCGAGTAGCGCTGCAGGAAGTCGTTGATCAGCGGCATGACCAGAAAGCGCCCAAAGGCCTTGGGCACGCTCAGGCGGACCCGGCCGCGGGGTTGGCTCATCAGTCGCTCGCCCACATCCAGGGCTGCCTGGGCAGCGTCGAGCATGTCCTTGCAGCGTTCGAACACTTCGCTGCCGGCCTCGCTCAGGCGCAAGCGGCGGGTGGTGCGCTCGAGCAGGCGTACGCCGAGGGTCTGCTCGAGATGGGCGATCTGTCGGCTCACCGCCGACGCCGTACTGCCTTGCTGGCGGGCGGCGGCAGAGAAGCTCCCTGCCTCGACCACGCGTACGAAGATGGCCAGATAGGGAAGCAACTGCGGCGTGAGATTCGTGCGCATGGGGAACAGGTCTTGTTCAGAGTTGATGGATTATCACGCTGAAGGACGCAATGGACAATGCGCTTCTCGCCGATGTCCAGGAAACACTCCCATGTCCACGCTGATCAGTCGTTCCCCTTCCCGCCTGTTGCAGGCCAGCGATCTGCTGCTCCTGCTGGTCGCGCTCGTCTGGGGGACCAGCTACGGCGTGGCCAAACAGGCGCTGGTGTTCTATCCCGTGCTCGGTTTTCTCGCCGTGCGTTTCTGCCTGACCTTTCTGATCCTGCTACCGCAGTTGCGTGGAGAGGGCCGCCAGGCCTGGGCGCCGGGCATTCCGCTCGGCGGTGTGATGCTGGCCATCTTCCTGTGCGAAACCTATGGCGTGCTGCATACCTCGGCCAGCAACGCGGCGTTCCTGATCAGCCTGTGCGTGGTCATCACCCCTTTCGTCGAATGGCTGATGTTCGACCGCAGGCCTGATTCGCGCCTGCTGCCCGCGGTTGCACTGTCGCTGTTCGGCACCTGGCTGCTCAGCGGCGGGGTCGACCTGCAATTCAACCTGGGTGATGGCCTGATGCTGGTGGCGGCTCTGCTGCGCGCCGTTCTGGTCTGCCTGACCGGCAAGCTCACAGCCCACACTCAGGTTCCCGCACTGGCGCTGACGGCGGTGCAGACCGGGGTGATCGGTCTCGGCTGTTTGTTACTGGGGGCGATCTTCCTGCCAGGCGGGTTGCCCGCGCTGCCGGTGGAGCCGGCGTTCTGGATCGGCACCTTGTATCTGGTGCTGTTCGCCACGCTGTTCGCGTTCTTCGTGCAGAACTACGCCCTGCGCCGCAGCAGCCCCACACGAGTGTCCCTGTTGATGGGCAGCGAGCCGCTGTTCGGGGCGCTGTTCGCCGTGCTGTGGCTCAGTGAGGACCTGAGTGTGCAGGCCTGGGTCGGTGGCTTGCTGATCGTGGCGGCGACCTTGTGGACGAGCCTGCTCAGGCGCTGACAGTCGTGGTGGAAGGGTGAAGCGCCTTCCACCCTACGGCTAAAGTCGTGCGTGTATGTGGGAGCGCGCCATGCCCGCGAATTTTCGCGCGCATGGCGCGCTCCCACGGTTAACTACAATTGCCAGTTTCGTAGCCTGGGTTAGCCGAAGGCGTAACCCGGGACGGTGGCAGGGGTTTTCACAAATCCCGGGTATCGCTGTGCTCAGCCCGGGCTACGGGTTACTGGGGTGCAAATGAATCGCCAGCCATAGCGCACCTTCGCTGGTGCGCTCTACGCGGTGGGGCGTGCCAGCTGCCAGGAACAGGTGATCGCCGGCAGTCAGCTCGATAGTTTCTCCGGCAACCGTCATGCGCGCTTCGCCGCGGGCCAGCAGCACCCATTCATCCTGCTCCTGCACATAGTCCATCGACTCGATACGTGACGAGCTGACGATGCGTTCGATCACCAGTTCGCGATGGCTCAGCAGGGTTTCGAAGCGTTCGCCCTGAGCGGGCGGCTCGCTGTCGGTGAACAGGTTGGCGAGTGAGGTGGTGGTCATGGCGGCTCCGAGACGCGCGGCGTTCAGCCCGCGTCGATTTCCTTGGCCAGGCGCTCGACCTGTTCCAGGCGTTCGACCTGATCGAGGCGGGCACCGGGGTTCAGGGACGACCACTCCGGTCGTGCCCGGGCTATGCGCAGCGCGGTCGGCAGCTTGCCCTCGCGCCACTGGCTGTCCTGCAGGGCGTCGAGGCGTACCGCTTCCACCGCTGCATGGCCACGGTGATCGAGGGCCTGCAGCAGGTGCTGCTGGCGCAGCGCGAGCAGGCGCAGCACGGCGTCGTCGACGGTCAGCTCTCGCTGGCCCTGGAGCTTGCCCTTGAGACGCGAACCATAATTACGCAGGGTCTGCGCGCCACCGCCGAGCAATGCGCCGGCCAAGGCAGCGGTTCCCAGGGTCAGGCCGCCGACCAGCAGGTCCACGCCGGCACCGGCCGCGGCACCCGCGGCAGCGCCGCCGCCCAGGCGAATGCCCAGTTGCTTGATGGTTTCCGGGTTGAACAGATCATCGCCCCAGCGGCCGTCCAGCAACGGCAGGTCGTCGGCGCGGGCATCCTCGCGGCGGAAGGCATACAGACGCAGCAAGGCTTCCACGCAGCGTTGTTCGCGCTGGCGAACCTCTTTGCGAAGTTCGCCGATGGCGCTCTTTTCCAGTTCGCTTTGGTTGGCCACGCTGCGTCGGCAGGCGGCGCAGTCGATCAGCAGTTCGGCGATCAGGCGCTTGGCGCTACGGTGGCGGGCCACTCGTTGAGCCTCGTGGTCGTCGATCAGGCGTTGCAGCTGCGGGCGCGACTTCTCGTGCATCAGCGCCAGGCTTTCATAGAGCCGCCGCTCGCCATCGAGTGGCGGTGCCACGCTGTCGAAACGAACCAGAGCATGCAGTCCCAGGCGTGCCAGTGCTTCGCGCCAGTCGTCTTCGCGATGATTGGCACTGGCCACGAAATTCAGCACGGGTAGCAGCGGCCGCCCGCACATGGCCAGCACGTTCAGCTCGTCCCGGTACTTGGCCAGTACCGGCTCGCGTGCATCGATCACGTAAAGACCGGCGTCGGATGCCTGTAGCTGGCGCAGCACCTTGGCTTCCTGTTCGAAACGCTGGCGCGCCTCACTGCCTTCCATGAAGCGCGCCAGGCGGGCCGGGCCGTCGAGGCGCTCGCCGGGACGATCCAGCCTGTCGAGGTAGTCGAGCAGGGCGATGGCATCTTCCAGGCCGGGCGTGTCGTACAGCTCCAGCAGTGCTTCGCCGTCCACCGACAGGCGTGCGCCCTCGACGTGGCGGGTGGTGCTGGGGCGATGCGACACTTCGCCGAAACCGATATCGCGGGTCAGGGTACGCAGCAGCGAGGTCTTGCCGACGTTGGTGTGGCCGACCACGGCGAGCTTCAGTGCCTGGCTCATGGGCGGCGCTCCCGCAAGCGATCGTCGCCGCCTAGGAGCGAGAGGCGTCGCGCCGCTGGCTGCTCTATCGCGGCTGCAATCGCATCGCCGGCTAGCCGGCTCCTACAGGATTGATTGCGGGCAGAGGGCTTTTGCAGGAGCCCGCTTGCGGGCGATCGCGATGGTCGGCAGGCTGCAAGAGCGATCGCCGGCAAGCCGGCTCCTACGGAAATGCGGCTAGTCATGGCCCGTCTCCAGCCAGGTCAATGGCGAACTGTCGCGATGCTCAAGCTGCAATCGATCCAGCGCACTATGCCAGTCACCCAGACGTTCGCCGTCGAGGCTTTCCCCGGACGGTGGCGGTAGCAGCCAGATGCGTGTTTCGCCGGCGCAGCGTGCCAGCTCGGCGAGCAACGCCAGGCTGCCGCGGTCCGGCGAGCGCCGTGGATCACAAGCGATGGCCAGGCGAGCGGGCGGAAAGCGGGTGAGCTGGTCGAGGAGTTGGCGGCGCTGCTCGCGGCTGTCGATGATCCCGGCGTCGGCCACCGACTTGGGCAACTGCGGTGGCCAGGGGCGCCGGTCGTCCAGCTCGATGGCCACCAGCAGCGCGCCCTGGCTGGCGTCGACGCCGGCGCCGGACTGCACCTGATAAAGCTGCGCCGGCTCTGCATCGCACACGCCCAGGCGTTCGCTGTTGGGTTGCAGGCGGTCGCGCAGCAGGCCGTAACCGGGCAGGTCGACATCCAGTTGCAGGTGGGCCACGCCGCTACGCCAGCGCCACAGGCAGATCAGCCCCAGCAGCAGGCGTGGCAGCAGGCCGTAGAGCACGACCACGCCGATCAGCCAGCCGGCCCAGGCATGCCGGGCCGACTCCAGCGGCAGCGGGCTGTCGCCACTGGCGCGTACGGTGGCGGCATCGGGAACCGGAAAACCCAGCAGGCCGGGCAGGGCGCCGAGGGCCTGGGTGAGGGCGACGAAGGTATCGCCGCCCAGCAAGGTGGTTTCCCATACGAAGCCATAACGGCGGGTAGACAGCAGCGCGAGGAGCATCAGCAGGGCGGTGGTCAGTGCCACCAGCCAGAGCCCGTGTACGGCCATGCCGACCAACCAGCGATTGAGGCGCTGGCGACGCAGTAGCAGGACCAGGGCGGGGCCGGTGTGCAGCGCGCTGGCATCGCGGGCCAGCTTCTCGCTGAGCCACAGCCAGAGGCGCCCGAGCACCGCGCCATGGCCGCCGCCAAACAGCAGGCCGATCAGCCAGCCAAGCAACATCAGCAGGTGCAGGCCGAGCAGGCTACCCAGGGCCCAGAACACGTTGACCGGCGTTTGTCCGTCGCCCAGTGCGGCTACCGCCAGGCCCGCGCCACTGGCCAGGGCCAGCAGGCCGAGCAGCAGCAACGCCAGGCGTGCGCCTTGCAGCCAATGGCGCTGCGCCTGCTGCTGGCCATCGCGCTCGGCGAGCAGCAGGGCGCGGTTTTCGATGCGGGTGGCCAGGTCACCGCCTGCCACCTGAGCACGGCGGTTGGCTTCGCTGTCCTCGAGCAGCCCGGCATGTTCTTCTCGCAGGCGTACGGCCTCGCAGAGCCATAGGCGTTGCAGCTTGGGTAAGGCCACGCGATCTCCCGGCAGTTGGAATCCACGGGGAGCATAACCGCTGTGAGGCGATTGGCAAAAACTCGCGTTTAACGGACCTGTTGCTGGCGCAGTCGCACGGCGATATCGGGCTGGTCGATGAACAGGCCGTCTATGCTGGTGGCCAGGAAGGCACGGACCTCCGCGTCGATATCGCCGCGGTCTGCGGGGCTGCTACCCCGTTGCAGCTCCGCGGGCAGAAACTGGTTCTCGGCGCGGAAGGTATAGGGGTGGACCAACAGCCCCGCAGCATGGGCATCGGCGACGAATCGCGTCGGTTCGCCCAGGCTGCCGTCCGGCTTGCGCGGGATGACGTAGCTCTTGTCCGGGCCCACGCCATTGGCGTATTCGGCGACTGCCCGCAGCCCGGCTGGCGTGGCCATCTGCGCGTAGGTCAGCGGATTGCCCTGCACGACCTGATCATGGGGCTGGCCCTTGCCGTACAGCTGCACCAGGCGCAGCGAGCTCAACTGACGCAGTGCTTTCAGGTTGCTCACCTCGAAGGACTGGACGTACACCGGCGCTGCGGCGTCGCGATAGCCATTGCGAGCGAGGGTCTCGATCAGCGGCTTGTCCATGCCCAGGCCCAGCTGTTGGAAATGCGCGGGATGCTTGGTCTCGATGTACAGGCCGATCTCACGGCCCTGGCTGACCTGCAGCGCTTTTACCAGGTCGATGACTTCCTGCAGGGTGGGGATCTCGAACTGGCCATCGAGGCGGGTATTGCCCGGGCGGATATCGGGGATCCGCTCGATGGCACGCAGGCGCTTGAGTTCGGCCGCGGTGAAGTCTTCGCTGAACCAACCGTCGAGCTCGACGCCATCGATGTTGGCCTTGCGTTTGCGGTCGGCGAACTCGGGGTGCCTGGCGACGTCGGTAGTCAGGCCCAGCTCGTTGTCGTGGCGGGCGAACAGTTGGCCGTCCTTGCTCATCACCAGATCCGGTTCGACGTAGTCAGCACCTTGCAGCACGGCGACCGCATAGGCAGCGAGGGTATGTTCGGGCAGGTAACCGCTGGCGCCGCGGTGCGCGATGATCAGCGGTTTGCCGTCGTCGGCACGCTTGGCGGCGGGCGCTGCCGGGGTTTCTGCGTGCGCCGTGAAGGGCAGGGCGAGCAGTGTGCTGAGCAGTAGCAGACGGGGCTGGCGTAGGGGCATCGGGCATCTCTCCTGGGCGGCATTGGCGGTGGTTATCCAACAGCCTGCACTGAAAAAGATGGCGTGGCGATGACAGTGCGGCAAGTCATGCAGCGCGATGCGGCCCTCTGCTATGCTCGCCGCCATGACGACTCGACTCCCCCTCTGCCTGATCGCCGCCCTTGCGGAAAACCGCGTGATCGGCCGCGACAACCAATTGCCCTGGCACCTGCCGGCGGATCTCAAGCACTTCAAGGCCAAGACCCTCGGCAAGCCGATCATCATGGGTCGTAAGACCTGGGATTCTCTCGGCCGTCCGCTACCTGGGCGGCTCAATCTGGTGGTCAGCCGCCAGTCCGGCCTCGAGCTGGAAGGTGCCGAGGTGTTCGCGACCGTCGCGGCCGCTCATCTGCGGGCCGAGGCCTGGGCTCGCGAGCAGGGCGTCGACGAAGTGATGCTGATCGGCGGCGCTCAGCTGTACGAGCAGGCGCTGACCATTGCCGACCGCCTGTACCTGACCCGCGTGGCGTTGCAGCCCGAGGGCGACGCCTGGTTCCCGGCGTTCGACGAGGCGCAGTGGCAGCGCACCGAGCAGGACGATCAGCCGGCTACCGATACCGCGCCCGCGCACAGTTACGAGACCTGGACTCGCCGGTAGTCCGCCCCCTTATATATTCTGATTCGCCACCCTGACCCGGTGGCGTTTTACCTTGTGCGGCCAGTGAGAGATACACCATGAACGACACCCCGGACGCTGGCGAGCGAGAGACGATTGCCGACTTCTTCGTCCGTCATCCACTCTGGGAAGATGCGCTGGCGCTGATCCTCGGCACCGCCATGGTCGCCCTGGGCATCACCCTCTACAGCCACGCAGGCCTGTTGACCGGCGGCACGGTGGGGCTGGCCTTTCTAATCAAGTACCTGGCTGGCTGGCCGTTCGGCGTGGTGTTCTTTCTGCTCAACGTGCCGTTTTACTTACTGGCGATCTGGCGCATGGGCTGGGCATTCACTCTGCGTACGGTCTGCGCGGTCGGCCTCGTGTCGCTGCTGGCCGAGCTGACGCCGCACTGGATCACTTTCGCTGCGCTCAACGAGCTTTACGCTGCGCTGTTCGGTGGTTTCGCCATGGGCCTGGGTTTGCTGATGCTGTTCCGTCACCGTGCCAGCCTGGGCGGTGTGAACATCCTCGCGCTGTATCTGCAGGAGCGCTTCGGGTTGCGCGCCGGTGCCGTGCAGATGGGGGTGGACGCCGCCATCGTGCTGGCGTCGATCTTCGTCGTGGCCCCTGAGAAGGTCGCGCTGTCGGTTCTCGGTGCCGTGGCATTGAACATGGTGCTGGCCATCAATCACCGCGCCGGCCGTTACATGGGCGTGAGCTGACAGGCGACTCGCTGCACTCCGTCGCTCCCTGAGCATCGCCCCTGCGCCATTCCCCTCTCGTCGAGCGGGCACCTGTCGCGCAGCGCGATGCCCTTCACCCTATTTTTCCGGGTTCAGGCCCCTGCCGCTGGGTTTGCCGTGGGAAGGAGGGCGGCGGCTTCGCCATATTTGGTAATAAGATTTAAGGAGTTAATGAGAGGTGATATCGTTTATGCGTCTGCGTATCACTCTACTCAAAACAACAGGAGACTCCTATGAATCCCCATGCCATGGCGGGCGCTGGCTGTGCTCGACGGCCGCTTCCCTGCGCCCCCAGCCTGTTGGCTGTCGCGATCACCCTGGCTGGCATCGCGATGCCGCTGATGGCCCACGCGCAACAGGCCGCACAGGGCGATAGTGGCAGTACCGTGGTCCTCGAGCCTCAGGACGGAACACTCGAACTGGAGGCCACCTCGGTCACCAGCAACCAGCTCGGTACCATCACCGAGGAATCCCAATCCTACACGCCGGGCTCCATCGCCACTGCGACCCGTCTGGTACTGACGCCGCGCGAAACGCCGCAGTCGATCAGCGTGGTCACGCGCAAGCGCATGGATGATTTCGGGCTCACCAGCATCGACGACGTAATGCGTCACACCCCGGGAGTCAGCATCGTCACCTATGACACCGAGCGTACCGAGTACTACGCCCGTGGTTTTGCCATCAACAACTTCCAGTACGACGGCATTCCAATGTCGCGCGACTCCGCTTACTCGGCAGGCAATACCTTGAGCGATATGGCGATCTATGACCGTATCGAAGTGCTCAAGGGGGCTACCGGCCTGCTGACGGGTAGCGGTGACCCGGGTGCGACCATCAACCTGATCCGCAAGAAACCAACTCACGAATTCTCAGGGCATCTTTCCGCTGGCATCGGATCGTGGGAGGACTACCGCACCGAGATCGATGTCGGTGGCCCGCTGACCCCTACTGGCAACGTACGCGGTCGTGCAGTCGCAGCCTATCAGGACAAGCATTCGTTCCAGGACAACTATGAGCGCAAGACCAACGTCTATTACGGCATTCTCGAGTTCGACCTGAGCGAAGACACGCTGCTCAGCGTTGGGGCCGACTATCAGGACAACAAGCCGGAAGGATCGAGCTGGGGATCGATGCCGATCTTCGACAGCAATGGCAACTTCAACAAGGTTTCTCGTTCTTTCAACCCAGGCACCAACTGGAGTGGCTGGGAACAATACACCCGCACCGTATTCGCCACGCTGGAGCACAACTTTGCCAATGGCTGGCTGGCCAAGATGCAGCTCAACCACCAGATCAATGGCTATGACGCGACCCTGGGGTCTGCCAGTGCGGGTAATCCCAACCCGGCGGACGGTTCTGGTGCTCGTCAGTGGCAGGGCAAGTACGTCGGCGAGACGAAAGCGGATGCGGCCGATGGCTACGTGAGCGGCTCGTACCAGTTGTTCGGCCGCGAGCATGAGCTGGTCGTGGGAGGCAGCATTGCGCGCCGCAAGACGGATCGTGATGGCTATGCCTTCTTCGGCCCGGACGTCGATGACTTCTACAGCTGGAATGGCAATGTCCCCGAGCCGGATTGGGGAGCGCCGACCAACGACAAGGAGACGATTCGTGAGAACGGCCTCTACACCACCTCGCGTTTCAATCTGCAGGATGATCTGAAGCTTATCCTCGGTGCGCGCCTGGCCAATTACCGGGGGGAAGACACCAAGAAGAGCGGTGTCGTCGTGCCGTACGCAGGGCTGATCTATGACCTGACGGACACTATCTCGGCCTACACCAGCTACACCACCATCTTCAAACCGCAGAGCAGCCGCGACCGGCAGGGCAGAACCCTCGAGCCGCAAGAAGGTGACAACTACGAGATCGGCCTGAAGGGCGAGTTCTACGACGGCCGTCTGAATGCCAGCCTGGCCTACTTCGAAATCCACCAGGACAACCGTCCTCAGGCCGATGGGTTCATCAACGGCACGGCAGAGCAGGCTTTCCGCGCCGTGCAGGGGGTGAAGACCAAGGGCTACGAGGCCGAAGTCTCGGGTGAACTGACACCGGGTTGGCAGCTGCAGGCCGGGTACTCGCACAAGATCGCTCGCGTCGACGGCAGGAAGCTCTCCACGGTAGAGCCAGAAGACCAGTTCAGCGTTTACACCACCTACAACCTCAAGGGGCAACTCGAGCCATTGACCGTTGGCGGCGGTGCGCGCTGGCAGAGCAGAAGCTGGGGCTCGGTGTGGAATGCACCGCGTGCTCGCAATGAGGACTTCGGCCAGAGTGCCTACTGGCTGCTGGACGTGATGGCCAAGTATCAGGTAACCGATAACCTGTCCGCGACCCTGAACGTCAACAACCTGCTGGACAAGAAGTACCTGACCATCATGGACTTCTACAGCGTTTACTCCTGGGGCGAGCCGCGTAACGTCATGCTGACCACGCGCTACGACTTCTGAGTCACCTGCCAGATGCGAAGAGGGCCGCTTACCCTGTCTCCCTCATGACCGGAATCGGCATTCACGCTGTTCCATAGGAGCCGGCTCGCCGGCGATCAGTGGCCATTGCGCGCCTTGCGTGACGGCTGGCATCGCATCGCCCGCAAGCGGGCTCCTACGGGCATGGCGAGTGCGGGTGGTCTGGCGGTAGCCGTAGGCCGTGGATCATCACGCGGTCACGTAGGAGCCGGCTTGCCGGCGATTAGCGGCCATGGCACGGAGTGTGGGGTGGCCCGCGATCATATCGCCCGCAAGCGGGCTCCTACGGATATGGCGAGTGCGGGTGGTCTGGCGGTAGCCGCAGGCAGGCTGTGGATCATCACGCGGTCACGTAGGAGCCGGCTTGCCGGCGATCAGTGGCCATTGCGCGCCTGCGTGACGGCCAGCATCGCATCGCCCGCAAGCGGGCTCCTACGGATGTGGCGAGTGCGGGTGTGGCGGTAGCCGCAGGCTGGCTGTGGATCATCACGCGGTCATGTAGGAGCCGGCTTGCCGGCGATTAACGACCATGGCACGGAGTGTGGGGCGGCCCGA